>JBARFX010000088.1:0-33785 GCA_049797655.1 Candidatus Acidiferrales bacterium
GGTTGCTTCGACTTTGTCTCGCAAATTGGCCTGCAGCAAAGTGGCTTGGACGTGAAGAGTCTCAAACCACTGTTTCGTTTGCAGCAGGCGTTCTTCAAAACTACCCTGGAGTTCGGCGCGCTCCTTGCAATGGGCCCGCCTGCGAAATTAAATAACGTAATAGGTAATCCTGAAACAGGAGATACTCTTTCCATGCAGGCACGCCACCGGTACGATACTTATTGTAGATGGTCTCCGCTTTCGCTCGAGGCGGATCGGTGATGTTCACGAGCGAACGGAAATAAGCCGCTTCAAATTTGATCGTCACCGTTCCATTCCTCTTATTCTGCTCGAGCACGCGATGAATCGCGCTTTCAAACCCGGCAAGATCCGCCGGGGGTTGGGAGAGCCCTGCCTGCGCGAGGTATCGGCGCAGCGCCCTTTCCTGGATGGGGAAATACACGGCACGGTCGGGACTGATGGCAAGATCGTGGTTGTCAAACGGGAACATGTAGGGGTCGACGAACATCACAAACCGGAAGCGCGGGTTTCCTTCTAGGTAGTCCATTGCTACGCGGTTCGCCACCGATACCTGAATGCCCACGCGATCCAGAATTCTCGAGAGATATTCCTTGCCATACTGCTTTCGCCATTCGTCGTCTTTGTCGTAGAGCCAGCGCGCGTGTTCAGGCGAGCGATCAGAATAGGGGTAACCATATACTGCCTTTGCTCCGCTGCCCACTCCGGGTTCGACGGCCGGGTGCGCATAGGGTCGAGTTCCGTCGGCGTCACAGCCATCGCATCGACGTCACTGTCGTCCCAATAGCCCGGATGCGCGTGCATGTCGACGATGGGAATCTTTTCGATCTGCGTCATCAGGCGTTGGTAGATTGCCGGGACATCGTTTTTGGGCAGCGCCCTGGCCTGACCCCAAACTGCTGGCCCTCCCGCGAGACATCCCAACAGACTAGCAATTACTCCTGGTGGATTCCCTTGCACATTCATTGACCGTGTCCTTCTGGCGAAATAGCGCAAAACGACGCGCGATTCTACATCCTCGCTGCCCGCAGATTTCGCGCTCACTGCCGCTTAGAACGACCACTTGAGAGAGAACTGGATCGACCGTGGATTGTTCTCGGTCGAGATGAGAACAACGTTGAGTAGTTTTTGCCTTCACTTCCCAAAGACCCTTTCTATCTCAGAGAATAATTCAGCATGGATTCGACTCTTCGAGACAAATCCATCAGCGTCCGCGGCTTTGCAGGCCTCTTGCACTTCGGGGCTGTCGTGAACCGTCACTACGATTATCCGAGTTGCCGGAAGACGCTTGTGAAGCCATGACGTGGCCTCAAGTCCCTTCACGCCAGGCATTTCCATATCCATAAGGATGAGATCTGGGTGGAGCGCCTTGGCTTTCGAAACCGCATCCCGTCCGTTCCTTGCAGTGCCTACAACCGAAATCGCACCGCGACTGCGCAACATCGCGCAAATCGCCCGAAGCGCCACAGGAGAATCATCCACGACAAGGGCGCGGATAGTTTTCTCGTTCGCCGCCAGGGGCGTGCGCTCACGTTTTGTAGGCATTATCATTCAGAGTTTATGGAGAAGAACAGCAAGGAGAATCACATTTACATGCTAGTTCTTCGTCGAATTCTTGTTAGAAGGCTATGAGTTCACAAACTAGCTAGATTGTTCCGGATCGCGTATCGTACGAGATCACTGACGGAGTGTATTTTGAGCTTGCGCATGATGTTAGCGCGGTGTGTTACAGCCGTGTGAATGCTAATCGAGAGCTGGGCGGAGACTTCCTTCGTGCTCCGGCCTTCAGCCAGGAGCTGTATGATTTCTCGCTCCCTCTGCGTAAGCGGGTCGTCCATGGCCGCAATCGATCCTTCCTGTATCTTGTGATTTCCGTTCCCCTTTAGGTAGCCCTCGAGAACACGCTCTGCCACGCGGGGAGTGAAGAAGGACTTGCGCTGAGACAACGCTTCTACGGCGGCAACCAAATCGCGCCCCGCATCCGATTTCAAGAGGTAGCCACGCGCCCCTCCCGCCAAAATCCGGTGAACGATCTCGTCAGAATCATGAACAGTCAGAACCAAGACCTGTGTACCAGGAGCCGCTTTCACTATTTGTCGCAAAGCTTCTAGGCCATTCAGATCAGGCATCATGATATCGAGCACGACGAGGTCAGGCTTCAACTGTTTTACTTTCTCAATTGCTTCCCGGCCTGTTACGGCCTCGCCACAAACCTGCCAGCCGGGCTCCGCCTCCAAAAGCACGCGAAGCCCTTGCCGGACTACCTCATGATCGTCTGCGACGAGGATTCGATGAGATGCCATGTTTTCGACCCCCAATGGGTAGTGTCACCCGGATTATGGTGCCACTCGAACTCGAGGTGATTTCCAACTGGCCCCCTAGCTGCATCGTTCGCTCGCGCATCCCGGGGATCCCCACGCCCAGCTTGGAGGTGCGCGCATTGTCCGAGTTCAGCACGCGCTTGGGAATTCCAAGTCCTTTATCTCGGATCTCTAGACGGACACCATCGTCTACGAGATCAATGTGGATCGCGGCCTCATCGCTTCGCGAATGCCGATGAATATTCGTGAGGGATTCTTGCACAATTCGAAACAAGGTTGTCTCCACCTGGCGCGAAAGCCTTTGCAATTCAGGAGAGATCCTTAGCGTTACGCGAATTCCGCTTCGCTCAGAGAAGCCCTTGACGTACCAGCGGAGCGCGGAGACGAGGCCGAGCTCATCCAGCAACGGAGGGTGCAACAGATAGCTGACGGTGCGGATCTCCCGCGCGCACTGCTCGGCCAGCGAGAGGCCTTCCCAGAGAGCCTTACGGGCAACTCTGCTAAGACCGGTCTGAGATTCGCTCACAACACCGAGATACATGGATAGTGCGGCAAGACTTTGGCCCGTCGTGTCGTGTAGCTCGCGGGCGATTCGGCGTCGCTCATCGTCCTGCAAGCGCAGCAGTCGACCGGAAAGATTCCGCAACGAACGTTCGGCTCGTTTACGTTCCGTGAGATCGTGGTAGAAGCCGCACGCGCCTACCTGTTTTCCACCGACCATTAGAGGCACACCAAAAATCTCCACGTCAACAAGGCCGCCGTCCTTGCGGCGGCGGCGAGTGTCTGCGAATGTTTTGTTGCCCCTGAGAACCAATCGGGTCAGCTCTGACGATTCTTTCGCCGTTCCCTTCGTTGTGATCATCTCGTCCAATTGAGTGCCTACTATTTCCACTTGCGTGTAAAGAAAGAGGCGCTCGAATGCCGAATTGCAAAACTGGACCCGGTGATCGGAATCGACGACCACTATGGCAACAGGACTACCTTCGCACAGAGCCAACAGATAGGCAGTTTGCCTTTCGAGGCTTCGTCTCGCGCGCCTCGGCTCCGTGATGTCTTCGACCGCGGCGAGGCCATAGAGAGGGCTGCCGCTATCGTCCCGGATCACATTGGCGGCCAAACGAACCCAAATCATCTCCTTATCTTGATGTTGTTCGCGGAGCCGCAGATCATCGATGTAGTTTGGCATTTCCCCAGAAAAGAGACGGGCCAAACTATCGCGAGTAGAATCAACTTCTTCGAGATGCATGAGGTTGTGAAGTTGTGAACCGATCAGCTCCTCTCGGGTAAGCCCGGTGAGAGCGCAAAACATTTCGTTTGCCTCGAAGACTTTGCACTCTAAGTCGAAGAACGCAACTCCGAGTGCGCTCCCAGTAACAATCGCACGAAACCTCTCATGACTTTCACGCAAGCTCCGGTCGGTGTGATGCAACTCAATCGATGCGCCTAATCCATTGGCCATCGATTGCAGAACGCATACTTCGTTCGGAGTAAAGCTTCGAGGCGCGGTCGAATGTATTGCGATGGCTCCGTACGGGCGGAGGCGCCCGGGTATTGGGACATAAAAAGAGCTTACAATTCCCGCATCTCGAAGTCTTGCTGGCGGCACAGCAGAGGAACCTGCGTCCTTCCCGAGAATCAAGGGTTCGTTGCGAACCAGTGCAAAATAAGCCTGCGGATGAGGCTTGGTCTGCCCAACCAAAGAGTCCAGGGGAATGTTCGTAGCCAACGCGCGGAACGAGAAGCTGCCCAAATCGGACGCCTGTTCCAGCACCTCGCAGGCATCGACCTTAAATGTCTTCAGGATCAGATTCGCCGCATCTTCGAGGGCAGACGCTAACGACTTTGTATCGACGAGGCACCTTCCAAATTCGAGAAAGGGATCAAGATCGAACCGTTGGAGGGACGAGCTTTCCCCGTACACGTCGCGCGATGAGGTGAGCCGCCTGATGACAACTGTGTTCATGCGTGAAATCCAATTTGTGGTGATTCAATATCCTGCCGACCCACAAAAGTCAAGCCCCTGACCGCCAGTTCGAGTGACATTCGCTTCAAGGCTAGGAGTCTGCCCAGCTCGTTCAAGCAATGAGGCCACCGAGGCGATCACAATTAAATACAGGAAACCTATTAATCTCTGCTATAGCGCTTAATCGCCTCCACCTCCACACTTCGCTTGATTGTGAGGGATTCCCTCAATTGGCATAGTTCCCGCGCTGGCTGGGGTCCATTTTCAAATTTCTCCGGCCTGATCTGCTCTTTTTGTAGGCGATGAGTTGTGCTTACCGCCGTAGCGAAGGGAGTCTAGGCGTGACGCAGAAGCGATCAGCAATACGGTTGGTTTCGTCGTTTGTGGTTCTGGTGTGGATGTTTACGACTTGTTCCTTCGCACATCCTCCTCTTCCCGAATCGTCGCAGGTAATCGCAATCGTGGGGGGGATGCTGGTCGACGGGAATGGAGGCTCGCCCGTTCACGACTCGGTCGTCGTAATTCAAGGCGACAAAATCATCGCCGTCGGCCCCCGCGGAACCGTTTCGATTCCAGCGAATGCGAAGATCATCCAAGCCGGTGGGATGACCGTGATGCCGGGATTATTCGATCTTCATGTCCACTTGCTCATCATGGGAAACGGCAAGTATGACGAGTATTTTCCGAAGTACCGCACTCGCCTCCGTAACGAAATCATGCCCGCCAGCGCGAAAGAGCTTCTGATGCACGGAGTCACGAGTGCTAGGGACATGGGCGCAAATCTGGACGACATTCTCACCGTTCGCGACCGAATCAACAAGGGCGAGATTCCCGGACCTCGGATGTTCGTTTGCGGCCCATTCCTGCAGAAGACCCTTCCGCAGCTCGCGTTCCACTACAACATGAAACTTCAGTCGGATTTCCGGTGGACTGTGGACAGTCCAGACGACGCGCGGGAGAAGGTCAAGAAGCTACTCAATGCCGGGGTGGACTTTATCAAGGTCATTCAGGCGACCGAGATGAGCCACGAAGAGCTAGCAGCTATTATCGATGAAACCCACAAAGCCGGGAAAACAGTCGCTACCCACGGCCTAGATGAAAACGAGATCCGAACCGTGGTCAACGCCGGAGCTGACACCATCGAGCACACCGGATTGGCGCCGGGAGGGCTTCCTTACTCCGACGACATCATCAAGCTACTGATCGAGAGAAGAACATATGTGGTTCCCACCGGTATCGTCATCTGGCGGTACAAATTGGCTACCGATTTTCCCGAAGGCCGCTACAACCAAGAGGTTGAGCAGGACTACCCCAAGGATATCGTCCAAGACATGGAGGATTCCAACAGGAATTTCACCGCCTTGGCTTATTTCAGTGATGCCCCCAATTGGATTCATAGTGCTCCGATTCGGTGGCGTCAACTCATTAGTTCCGGCGTTAAGGTGGTGGTAGGGACGGATTCCGGGACGCCAATGAATTTTCACGTGGATTCAACTCGGCGAGAGATGTTGCTCCTAAACGAAAATGGAATGACGCCTCTTCAGGTCATCACGGCCGCAACCAAACTTCCTGCGACTCTCTTCAAAGTGGATCACCTGCAGGGGACGATTGAAACTGGGAAACTTGCGGATGTGATCGTCGTTCAAGGCGATGTGCTGGCAGACCTCAATAATTTGCAAGACGTAGTTCACGTCATCAAAGGTGGACAAGTTTTCAAATAGGGCTGTCTTGAAAATCGACGTTCTCGACGAATCGGGAGGTTCTCAGATGCGCAATGTATGGTGCCTCGCAGGGTTCCAGAAGGTAATCGGTTGTTTCGCACTGCTGCTCGCATTATCCACGCCGACACTAGCGCAGAATTCTGGCCCTGTGGCAATCGTTGGCGCGCAATTGATCGATGGCAACGGCGGTCCTCCGATCCACCGCTCAGTGGTCATTATTGAGGGGAAGAAAATCACAGCGGTCGGGCGCGAGGGAGAGCTCACCGTCCCGGCTGGCGCAAAAGTGATTGATGCGCATGGCATGACGGTGATGCCGGGTCTCATCGACATGCACGTCCATTTGATGATCGTGGGATCGGGAGACTACTACAAGTGGTTTCCGTGGCTAGAGAAGGAGCACAAGGCCGCCGAGGTGATGAGGATATCAGCCCGCGAGTTGCTGATGGCCGGAGTGACTACGGTACGGGATGTGTGCGGGCCGACAAAGGAGTCGGTTGATCTCCGCGACGCAATTAATTCAGGGAAGGAAACGGGTCCTCGGCTTTTCGTAACGGGAGCGTTTATTGCCCGTTCCTGTTGGATGCTCTCGGATTACTACTGCACCAAGGTCGATTCACCCCAGCAGGCAGCAAGCGTCGCGAAAGAACGAATCGCGGCGGGCGTCGATTGGGTCAAGGCTTGGGCAGGACTTCAGCCCGAAGACACAAAAGCGATCGCTGGCGTAGTTCATGCCGCCGGAAAGAAAGTGGTCGCGCACGGAACCAGCGAAGCCGAGATTCTCGGTGATATCGCGGCCCCAGTCGATAGTATGGAACACGTTGGCAATGGGTCGACCGGCTCTCTCTCTCCAGCGTTGATCTCCAAGATCGCCGAGTCCCACATCTGGATCGTGCCCACCATTATGCAAGGTTGGGTTTACAAGTTGACAGAGGATTTTCCGGAAAGGGCCGACAACCAGCAAGTTAAGAAGGATCTTCCTCCCGAAATCTACCAAATGACCCGCGAGTCCGACGTGAACTTCCAAAGGCTGCAGTATTACTTCCCGGATATTCAACAGCGCATCCGTGTGATGCCTGATTCCCTCCAATCAATTATGCAAAGCGGTTTTGCCGGCCGCCTATTGATCGGGACGGATTCGGGCACACCCTTGAACTGGAATGTGAATGCGACCGCTGCAGAAGTGCAGCTATTTGTCAAGTTTGGAATGGCACCCCTGGCAGCGATCAGTGCGGCGACTCGACTGCCCGCTCAGGCACTAGGAAGAGGTGACGATTTCGGGACGGTGGATCCCGGGAAGCTCGCCGACGTGATCGTGGTTGACGGCAACCCACTCGATGACATGGGAGTCCTCCAAGACGTCGTTCATATCTTCAAGGAAGGTGTGCAATACAAGTAGTCGAATTATTGCGGCGACGTCGCCGGGCGCGTGAAATCCAAATAGTGAGGCGCTTTACGGAACGAAGAAAAGGGGGGCTCATGCGGCGCTTATTGACCTTGATTGCGATGTTCTTGTTGTGCGAGGTGGTATTCGGCCAGGAGATCGGCGGGACAATCTCCGGAACAGTATCGGATTCTTCTGGCGCCGCATTGACTAGTGCAACCATTACCGTCCGAAACCTAGACACAGGGGAGGCAAGGAAGACGATTACGACGACGGATGGTTCGTATCGCGTTCCGTCTCTCCCGGCGGGCAACTATGAAGTGCGCGTTGAAGCATCCGGATTCAAGACCGAGGTGCGCACAGGTCTTACTCTAGCGGTCGCTCAACACGCGGCAGTCGACGTGCAACTCGTCGTTGGGTCCCAGACCCAGACGGTCGAAGTTGCGGGAGCGGCTCCGCTCATCGAGGCGAGCTCCTCAGCGCTCAGCGGCCTTGTGGATGAGAGGGAGATGCGGGACCTTCCCTTAAACGGCCGCGATTTCTTCCAGCTCACGATGCTGCAACCCGGAGTTGTGCCCACGTTAAACGCTGGACCAAACCCATGGGGCCAGGGCGGGATAACAAAGGCCGCGGTGAATGGATTGCGACCCACGTACAACAACATCACGATTGACGGAACGGACGTGAATGATCCGACCTACAACATTCCGCCGGGCGGAGCCTCCGGAAACTTCCTGGGAGTCGAAGGAATTCGCGAATTTCGCGTGCTCACAAATACGATGAGCGCCGAGTACGGAAGGAACGCAGGCGCTGCCATCAGCGCGATCACGCAGTCAGGAGCAAACGCTGTACACGGGTCTCTTTATGAGTTCGTTCGGAACAGCGCGCTTGACGCCAAGAATTATTTCGATCTGGCGGATCGGTCTATCCCGAATTTCAGCCGAAATCAGTTCGGCGGGACAATCGGCGGTCCGATCAAGAAGGATCGCACCTTTTTCTTCGGCAACTATGAAGGTTTTCGCGAGCAGTTGGCGAAAACGGAAGTCGCGACAGTTCCGGACGCGAATGCGCACAATGGAATCCTTCCGGACCCGAACAATCCGGGGCAAACCATCAACGTGGGGGTGGATCCAGCGATCGCTCCTTTTCTCGCTCTGTATAAACCTTCAAACGGGCCGAACTTTGGGGACGGTACGGCAGAGCTGATCACTTCCCTCACTCAGCCCACTACGGAAAATTACGGCTTGATTCGAATTGACCACAAATTCTCCGACAAGGACTCGTTCTTCGGTCGCTACATCATCGATTTCAGCAACCTGTCGAATCCCTATCTTAGCACGTTGACGCCAGGATTCCCGGCAACGCAGGATCGCCGAAATCAATTTCTGACGCTTTCAGAAAACCATATCTTTGGTGCTTCCTCGCTCAACGAGTTCCGCTTCGGATTCAATCGAACGGTATACGGGGCGTCCGCCGCGAACTCGAACCCGGGCCTGTCGATATCTGTACTGGTTCCGACGGGACCGCTCGGCTTGATCCAGGTGGGCCAACTTGCAGCGATCGGGAACAGCGTCTTGTTCCCCATCAATTCTGCCGGCAATACGTTCCAGTTCGGAGATGCTATCAGCGTCAACAGAGGGCACCATTTCTTGAAATTGGGCACCGATATTCGTCGAGTTCAAATGAACGGAATTTTCGATCTATATTCCGGCGGGAACTATACGTTCAATACACTGCAGGATTTCCTCGAGAATCAACCCTTTTCGTACTTCGGCGCGCTGCCCGGCTCAAATTCAAATCGCGGATATCGTCAAAACCTATTAGCCTTTTACGTGCAGGACGATTACAAGATTCTTCCCCGGCTGACGATGAACATCGGGTTGAGATACGAGTACAACACGGCGCCAACGGAAGCACACGGGATGAACGTGAATATCCGGCACCCCCTGACCGATACTTCCGTTTCTGTGGGTGATCCACTGTACCACGCTCCCAAAACGATGTTTGGGCCCCGCTTCGGGTTTGCATGGACACCATTTCCCGATGGCAAGACGGTTGTGCGCAGCGGTTTCGGAATCTTTTACGACCAGTTGTGGATGAATCTCTACGGTAACACGCGGTGGTCGCCGCCCTTCTATCACACGACCTTTTTCATCTCACCGGAGTTTCCCGATCCACTTGCCGGGAACAGTGGAGCCATCCCCGTCGGAATCAACTCGCCGTTCCAGTTCAACCCCTCGCAACCCTACGCAATGCAATACAACCTCAACATCCAGCGCGAGCTGCCAGCCTCAATGGCCCTCACGATCGGTTACGTCGGAACAAGGGGAGTTCACCTGCCGTCGCAACAAGCTGTGAATCCGCCGACGCCGACGGTCGAACCGGATGGAACCTTGTTCTTCTCTGCAAACGCGCCGCGACTCAATCCAAATTTCGGGCCCGTCAGCGACATACTGATGGCAGCAAACTCGTTCTATAACGGACTGCAAGTCACGATCAACCGACACTTCTCTCAGGGCCTAGAATTTCAGTTGTCGTACACTTTCTCTAAGACGATTGACGACGTTTCGGGGCCCTATCCGACGGATTTTACGACCGATCCCGCGATTCCTCAGAATCCATTCGACCTGCGCGCGAGCCGAGCCGTCTCGTCCTTTGACCACACGCATACCTTCGTGGCCAACTTCAACTACGATCTTCCTTTCGGCCGCGATCGAAGGTATGGCGCGCAGAGTTCCGGCGTGGTGAATGCCATCTTCGGCGGGTGGTCTATTTCGGGGATCACAACGGCGGAGACGGGAAATCCATTTACGGTGCTCTTGGGATTCAATCAATGCCAGACCATTGACCCGCCTTGCTATCCGAATGTGGATAAGGCGGCGCTCAAGGTTTCTGGAAATCCGAACCAGTGGTACGACCCGTCGGCTTTTTCCCTGCAGCCAGCTGGAACGCTGGGTGATTCTCCCCGCAATGTCCTTCGCGGGCCTGGTTTATTCACACAGGACTTCGCTCTACGGAAAAACTTCCGAATCACAGAAAGATTCAACCTTGAGTTTCGCTCCGAATTTTTCAATATTACAAACCATCCAAATTTCGCCTCGCCGAACAACACTCGCGATCCAACCGGATCCGGCGGCAAGGGTGATGTTGTCATCGCCGACCCCAGTGGCGTCCCGGTGGGGAATGCTGGACAAATCTTCAGCACCGTCACGACCTCCCGACAGATTCAGTTTGCACTGAAGCTGCTTTTCTGAGGGGAAGGAGACCTGGCACCGCGGACACCCCCGTTGCCAGGTCTTATTTTCGAAGTGTTTGTCGGGCATCACCAAAGAGCGAAGGGAGCGACGATGGAAGGCGAGTTGTCTGTCATCGGGCAAGCTGTGGTGATCTCCCTTTGGTTCCTAACCCTGTTGGCTTCCCCGGCAGCGGGACGGATGAAGGTGCAGGATCTGACACTGCCCACCATCAGCCGCGCGAGTCAGATCGCCGATCCAGAGTTCTCTCCCGACGGCCAGCGCATCGCTTTCGTTGCCAACTCCAGTGGCGCACCGAAGATCTGGGTGATCGAAGCGACCGGTGGCGATCCGAAAATGCTCGTCCCAGGCGGCGGGGAAGAATCTTCGCCACAGTGGTCTCCGGACGGCGGCCAGATTGCATTTCTTTCAACTCGAGACGGTCAGCTAGACATTTGGGAAACATCCTTACAGGGTGGTGAGCCTGTCCGTTTGACAAATGACAAATCATCGAAGGCGGGAATTCGCTGGTCTCCTGATGGGGCGCGCATCGCTTTCATTTCGGACAAAGCCAAAAATCAAGATGTCTATGTGGTGGATGTGAAAAGTCGTGAGGTGCAGCAACTGACCGAAGAAACGAATGAATGGGACGAGACTCGGTGGGCGCCAGAGTGGTCCCCAGACGGAAAGCGGATCACGTTTGTCTCAGCGCGCAGTGACTACTATTCGGACGATTTGTGGATCGTGGGTGCAGATGGGTCGAATCTGTCGAAAGTGACATCCAAAGTTCAAGTGATGACGAATCCGATTTGGTCGCGCGACGGGAAGTACATCGCATTCAATGGCTGCGCGAAGCAGGACTTTTGGTTTGACGATATGTCCGACATCTACGTGGTGGAAATGCCACAGCGTGAGACACGCAAACTCAATCTGAATACTTTCGTCACAAGTTGGAACGGCTCTTACCACATGTATTGGGGGCCGGACAGCCGCACACTTTATTTTCGATTTAATGACCGAGGGGATACGAACATCTGGGCCGTCAACGTTGAGGGAGATGGGATCGCCACAATGGTGACGAACGGGGAGGGAGCCGTTCAATCCATGGCGGTGTCCCCCACCAGAGACCGTATCGCCGTTGTCCGTTCCACGCAGACATCGCCCGGCGAGCTGGCCACGATTTCCATTCTAGGAGGAGAAGAGATTCCACTGACTCGCTGGGCGACACGGTTCGCGGGAGTGACAAACCCGAAGAAGATTTCATTCCGTACCGCCGACGGAATCTACATCAATGGCTACCTCTATACGCCGCCCCGTATGGTGGCCGGGGGAAAATATCCCGGACTGGTCCAGGTACACGGAGGAGGGAACAATTCATTCGGCAACGGATTCCATCCGCTCGAGCAATATTTCGCCGCGAAGGGCTACATCGTCCTCGCGATCGAATATCGAGGCAGCTCTGGGTACGGCCGGCCATTTCAGCTGCTCTCGTGGGGTCATTGGGCCGCGGACCAGGGTTGGGATGCAGTTGCAGCGTCGGATTTCCTACGGTCGCTGACCTATTGCAGCGGGATGGTTGGAATCTATGGCGGCAGTTACGGGGGAATCATGACCCTAGCTGCGCTCAGTCGCGATTCCTCTAAGTTTCAAGCCGCCGCTCCTTTCTATGGAATCTATGACTGGTCGACTGCTTTCAAAGATGGCGACCGGCTGATGCGGTTCTGGATTGTGATGGGCATGAAGGGCTTTAAACCGGACGAAAATCATGAGATCTATTATCGGAATTCAACCATCAATTTCGTCCAGAATGTCACGACCCCTCTGCTGATTGAGCACGGCGAAATCGACCGGCGGGCACCCTACAGCCAATCAGTGGAGTTAGTGGAAAAGCTACAGCAATACCATAAGGTATTCGAATTCTTTCACTATCCCAACGAGCAGCACGGCATACGCCAACCCGACAACTTCGTTGATGCCTATAGCAGGGTCGAGGCGTGGTTTGAAAAATATCTGAAGGAGCGATGAACGGAAGCAGGAGGCCAAGGAGATAGAGGCGTGAGAATTAAGCACTATGATGGTTACAAGTCGTTTCAATACTTGGAAGCAGGCGTGGACTACAAGCCTTTCAAGCTTGCGAGGGAAATTGGCCGAACTCCACCTTTCGAAGTTCCTGTGAGTGCCGAAGAGGCGAAGCGGGTCGATCGGATTTTCGACAAGGCTTTCGTAATTTCTCTCCATGATCATCCCTTCGTGGTCCCCGAAGACGTAAGAGAGATTTTTGAATACCGGCGCGGTGGCCGTGACTGGACGGGTTACGAAGGATTGGCTGTCTCGGGAATGGATGTCGTCTTCGATAACTTCATGGACGGGACAGCCATGATCACCAGCAAAGCTGGGTGGAAATGGACCGACATCATTCACGACCTAGGGATGCGGTACAGCGATCTGGCTCACCAAAAGATGGTTTTTCTCGCCAAAAATGTCGATGACCTTTTCCGGGCCAAAGAAACCGGACAAATCGCGCTCGTCCCGGCGCTTGAGGCGGCAACAGCGATTGAGAACGAAGTCGACCGAGTAGATATCCTCTATGGTTTCGGTGTCCGAATGATGGGAATTGCCTACAGCGAAGCGAACTGTCTGGGATCCGGACTTAAGGAAAAAGCGGACGGAGGCCTGACGGACTTCGGCCGGAAGGTCGTCCGCCGCATGAACAAAATCGGGATGGCGATCGATGTCTCGCATTCGGGGGATCAAACCGCGCTTGATACGATCGAAACGAGCGAAAAGCCGATTTTCATCACCCACATTGGGAGTCGGGAACTTTGGGACAGTCCCAGGATGAAGCCGGATTCGATTTTGAAGGCCTGCGCCGAGCAAGGCGGAGTGATCGGGATCGAGGCGGCACCCCATACGACGCTGACCAAGAAACACATTCAGCATTCCATTGATTCATTCATGGAGCACTTCGAGCACATCGCCAACTTGGTCGGCATCGAGAACGTTGCGTTCGGTCCCGATACGCTATTCGGAGATCACGTCGGCCTGCACCATGTGTTTGCGGGCGAACTCTCCATAAAGGCCGCACACGGGAAAACTGCCTTCGAGGAGGTCGAATACGTGAGAGGAATTGAAAATCCCGCAGAAGCGTTTCCGAATATCGTCCGGTGGTTGGTGCTCCACGGCTATCCAGACGAGGATATCTACAAAGTACTCGGGGAAAATATAGTCCGAGTCCTTCGCGCGGTCTGGGTGTAGCGCTAGGTGAAAGCAACCGGGTGGCCCTTTTACGCGCTATTTCCGCTCGTGTCTGGCTTTGTTTTTCGATTCTCAAAGATCCGATGAATGTCTTCTCTCTACACTTTCTTATTGTCTTCAGTATCTATTTTCTTTGCATTTTGGGAATCGCAATCTTCGGTTTGCGGAAAACGCATACAGAAGATGATTTTTTGACAGCCAGTCGTTCGATTGGGCCATGGATTGGGGGAGCGGTTCTCGCAGCGACGCAGATCAGCGCGGGGACGTTGGTCGGAACGGTCGGGCGCCACTATGCAACGGGCGTCAGCTGGGTCTGGGTATGGCTGGGGGTCTGGTTCGGTTGGCTCATCTCTGCCGTTTTCGTCGGGCCCAAACTGCGGGAATTCGGCGCTATCACAATCCCGGATTACTTGGCTGTTCGGTTCAAGAGCGAAACCGCGCGAGCGCTTTCCGCAATCTTCATCGTACTAGGTTACATGATTCTGCTCGTTGCGCAGTACCAGGCTTGCGGCGTGATTTTCCAAGCTATATTTGGAGTCAAGCCGATCTACGCAATGATGGCGCTGATACTCAGCACCTTGCTCTACACAACTCTCGGCGGTGTAAGAGCGAGCTCATACATTGACTTCTTGCAGATTGTGATCGTGGTCTCAGGTCTCCTATTCGCTGTCCCCGTTCTCATCCACGATTTTGGAGGCGTGCATCTTGCCGGCGAGTATCTGACATCGCTCGACGGGCGACTGACAGGTTGGTGGTACAACGGGAAACAACTCTTCGGTTATTCCCTGGCGTTCGGGCTTGCCATGGCCGCGGCCCCTTATGAAATGGTCCGGTTCTATTCGATGCGTGATAAAGCGACCGTTCGATATGCCATTGGAGTGTGCTTCCTGTTCCAGGCAGTCATTGGGAGTTGCGTGCTCTTGATGGGGGTTCTCACGCGGGCCATCTTTCCCAATCTTCAATCGTCGGATCAGGCCAGTTCCATCATGGCGCTGAACGTCTTGCCCCCTTTTGTTGGCTCTTTATTTGTCGTCGCACTCATTTCCGCCATAATGTCAAATGTAAATTCGATTCTCCTGGTCGCCTCAGCAGGGTTGTCTCACGATATTTACGGTAAAACCATCAACCCGCGCGCATCGGAACGGCGTAGGCTATTTCTGAACCGCGTCTGCATTGTCTTATTAAGCTTTGCTCCCGTCTCGTTCGCATTGCGCCGCTACAGCGATGTGCAATCCATTGTCGTCGTCGAGACTCGATTTCTAGCAAGCTTCTTTTTTGTGCCGATTATCGTTGGCTTGAATTCAACCCGTGGGAGTTCAGCCAGCGCGATCGGCTCGATGCTGGGGGGCCTAGGAGGATGTCTCGTTTGGAGTATTTGGGCGAGCGGCCGCGCTACGAATGTTGACGCAGTGGAGGTTGGCATTGGGGTAAGCGCTGCTCTTTACTTTCTCTTGGCTGCGATTACGCGGCAGGCCCCTGAAGCAAACTTGGACAGCTCGATGCACTCAGAAAGGTAAGGCTGTTTCTACTCGGATGATCAATACAAGAAATCTTGTGCGCTCCCTTTTCTTCGCGATCATTTTTGCGCTGGGTCGTCAGTCGGCGAGCGCGCAGACAGGGTCAAAACTGATAGAGTTCAACTGCAACATTCGTATCACGGACGTGCATCATGTCGCAGTCGCGACGCTTATTCAAATCAATGGCGCGGAGTATTTCCCAGTAAGCCTGACATTAGTCCACTACCCCACTCAAGAAATAGAGGGCCTTCGCATCGTCGATCAGGAAGGGAATAACATGGCCATCGCCAGAAGTGTGATGGACGGCGCGTTGGTCGTTTTTATCTCTTCTCCCGACATTCCAAGCATGTCAAAGGCAAAACTTGTCTTCCGCGCAGAATATGATGTCGTAGACGCGACGGGCGAGATCAATCGAATTCCTTTACCAGTACCCAATGCTCGGACTTCATTTGGACAACATGCGGTACATGTTTCGCTTGTGCTCCCGCCTGGAACTATGTCCGTCGGCGATGCTTTTCCCTCGCTGAACTGGCAAGACCAGTCGCATGGCGAGGCCACGCTCTCTAACGTTCCGTCCCTAACGATGATTGGCTGGAAACCCATTGCCTCGATTCGCTTTGCCGATAGAGTGCTGGCCTCTTCTGTACTTACCGATGCAGGAATGCTGGCGATTCTCCTGACAGGGTCGCTGGTTTGGTGGTTGAGATCGCGGAGAGTACGAGAAATCGAATCTATGTAGATTTGGGCGACTGTCGCGAGTGGGCCGCGACTGACGCGTCGTTTCAAGACGTTAAAGAGAGGTGAGAGTTTGGGCTTCGGTCTCAACTTCTATGGCTTCTTCTGGTTTGCTGCTTTCTGGGTATGTGCCTACTTCGGCTGGGCATATCTTGTAAACAGAGGGGAAAAGCGCAAATGATCGTATCGACGTCGTACAGCTGCTTGTGTTGTCTCATGAACAGGATAATAAATTGTTTTCGCGCGTCGATCTTGTTCGCGCTTGTAGCCTTTACGTATCTGCTTACCGGACCCGTGACTGCTCAGGAAGTACCGAAGCCAGGGCCTGCCTCTCTGCCGAGCGAAACGCCGGCCAAGTTCGTGCCTGTCACCAGCAGTTGGGATTACACACGCAGCGACGTAATGATTCCCATGCGCGACGGAGTGAGACTGCACACGGTAATCCTGGTTCCCAAGGGCGCGAAGCGTGCGCCTATTCTTTTAACACGCACGCCTTACAACGCGACCGATCTCACGAGCCACGCCTACAGCTCACACCTCGGCCCGATCCTGTGGGGGTACGACAACGCCACCGAGGTGATTGTCGAAGACGGCTACATCCGCGTCGTTCAGGACGTTCGCGGCAAATATGGCTCAGAGGGCGATTATGTGATCACGCGGCCTCTCAAAGGACCGCTAAATCCCACCAACGTCGACAATTCGACCGATACCTACGACACGATCGACTGGCTCGTTAACAATATCCCGGAAACAAATGGCAGGGTCGGCATCCTCGGAATCTCTTACGACGGCTTCCTGCCTCTGATGGCGCTCGTCAATCCGCACTCGGCGCTTAAGGTAGCCGTTCCGATGAATCCAATGGTCGACGGCTGGATAGGTGATGACTGGTTCCATTACGGCGCCTTTCGTCAACAAAACATGCCCTACATCTATGATCAGGAAGCAACGCGCAAGAATGAGGAGAAGTGGTGGACCAGCCATTTCGACGACTACGACGAATTCATGGCGGCCGGATCGGCGGGCGAACTCGGCAAGCAGCACGGCCTCGAGCAAACGGGCTTTTGGCGGAAAATTCTGGAGCATCCCAGCTATGACTCATTCTGGCAGCAGCAGGCTATGGACAAAATACTCGCAGCTCAGCCACTGAAAGTTCCAACCATGTTTGTCGACAGCCTCTGGGATCAGGAAGACATCTACGGTGCGACTGCTCTCTACAAAGCTCTTAAACCAAAAGACACGAACAATGACATGATTTTCATGGTGATGGGACCATGGTATCACGGCCAGGAAATCGGCGACGGTAGCTCGCTCGGCCTTTTGAAATTCAACAGTGATACCGGTCTTTACTTCCGCCAGGAAATTCTGCGGCCCTTCCTCGCAAAATATTTGAAAGACGACGCCCCGAAAGTCGGCATCGCCACCGTCAACGCGTTTGAAACCGGGACGAACGTTTGGATTCGATTGCCCACGTGGCCTTCCGGCTGCGCGGCTGGTTGCACGATACGTCCCACGCCGCTTTATTTCAACGCCAGCTTGAAATTGACCTTCTCCGCACCAACAGCGAGCGACACTGCGCTCGACGAATACGTTTCCGATCCCGCGAAGCCAGTGCCGTTCCGCTCGCGGCCGAATCATCCGACCGATTACGAAGACGGCTCTTGGTTCCGTTGGCTTGTAGACGACCAACGCGAAGCGTCCGGACGAACCGATGTTCTGGCTTTTGTCTCCGATGTTTTGACCTCCCCTGTAAAAATCAGCGGGCAGCCGATCGCCAATCTGATTGCGTCTACCAGCGGCACCGATTCGGACTGGGTCGTGAAGGTGATCGACGTGTATCCCGACCAGGTAGCTGGCCAACCGAAGATGGGTGGCTACCAGCTCATGGTCTCAGCCGACGTGTTCCGCGGCCGCTATCGCGAAAGTCTTGAGACTCCAAGAGCCATCGAGTCCGACAAGCCGTTGCTCTACCGCTTCGCGCTTCCCACCGCGAACCACGTTTTCCTGCGTGGCCACCGGATCATGGTGCAGATCCAGTCGAGTTGGTTCCCGTTGTACGACCGCAATCCGCAGACATTCGTCCCAAATATTTTCTGGGCCAAGCCTACTGATTACCGTAAGTCCACGCAGAGGATTTTCCATACACCGAGCCAGATGAGTTTCATCGAACTCCCTTTAGTAATTAAGCCTTGAACCGCGGCATTGACAGTGATACGCGATCACTTCGATGCCGCGAGAGGGATTGACATTGCGAAAGTTTTGCGCGAACAAGTTAGTGGGGCGATACTCGATCGCTCTAGCACAACGACAAATCGCGTCCCATGAAAACGCCACGCGCATTCTTGGCTACTGGTCTCACGCTTCTCTCCTGCGTGGCATTCGCCGTTGATAGGCGGCGGCCTGCCAAACTTTGTTTTTGCTGCGTTTTTCCATGACGCTCGGTGTGAATATATTAGCCGAATCTTTGACCGATGGGCCATGTGCCCGATTAACGCCGTAACCGAACAAGCGGAAAACGCGGCCCACCTGCGCCCAAGGCAAGAGCAGAAACGCTAAGTAGTTGGTTCGTCTAGCATTTTCCTATGTCATGCATCACGATTTTGCACCGTATTCGTCAATATTTGTTCCCAAGTTGTTCCCAAGTTCTGGGGTGAACCCGGTTCTGGGGGGTTTCCGAGTTGACCATCCGAGAGTTGACCGGTTCGATCAACACAAGCGCATTTGTCGGTACCTATCTTCGTGAGACTTCCCACAACGGGACTTCCGGCCCGCGGTCGGCGGGGGAGGGCGTATTCACTTGCCAGCGAAATTCGCGCCCCTTAGAATCGATAAAAACACCCAAGCGATTTGTATCAACTTTGGCAAGACGAATAGTTCCGTCGCTTACGCTAACGATACTGGCGAGGTTGCGCTTGCTCACTCCCCATTATTTTCGTAAGCGCCAAGAAACACCAGAAAGCGAACGGCACGAAAAGTTAAAGAGAGTTCCTCAAAGATCGCGATATCAAATACTGGCGCGCGCCACGGGCCTCGCGAAATGAACTTCGCGCCTATTAGCCCAGGCTAGTTGCGCGTCGCCCGAGGTGTCCTCCCTAGTGTGCCACTAGTAATGCGCGAAACAACTCTGCTGCTTAGTTCAACGGGCCGTATTGGCCTGTCCCTCCCTTGTAACCGCCATCAATCGTCGCGACATCACACACATGGTTACGAACCGCATCAGTACTGAAGTATCCGAGACCGACGTTCTCGACGAGCAGGGTGTTGGTGTTCAAGTACACCCACGGTGTTAGGCCATTGCGGTGATCGCGACTTTGGAACCACCAAGCTTCGCCCGTTGTGATGAAGGTGTCATTGATCCCGTCACCATCAAAATCACAGTCAGTTGAAAAATGACTGGCATCGAACCAGGACTTCACTCCTTCCAGATTAGTACCGTCTAGCCAGACCTTCCCCCAATCTCCACCACTTCCCAGCCTCACAGCGTCGTCTTTTACATGGTCATTGGCAAAGACATTGGAGCCAACGAAGGCGCCAACGTCCGGCGTACCGTTTATGTAGAACGCTGCCCAGTCACTGTAGAGGAAGGAGTTCCAGCGAACATCGAAGTCATGGCCGGCGGCACTGCTAGGGCCGCCACACTCGGGCCTTCTATGGTGCGCGTCGAAAGCCTGGGTATCTGCGCCTCCGCCATTATTGAGCATGAGGTTCCTGTAAGCCCGGTACCCGCTCCCAGGACACCCGTTAGCTGCAATGGCATGGAAGTAGTCATTGAACACGTTGCGCTCGATCAGCACATGAGTTCCCGATGCCACGATACCGTAGCCAAAATACGGCGTACATGCTTCGGGGTGCGCCTGGCTACAGGCGCTCCACGGCGCTGGACTAGTCGGATACCAGTTGTCGTGAAAGTAATTATCGTGGATGGATACGGGCTCGAGCCCGGCAGGATAGTGGATCCCCGACGAATCCGCCGTCACCTTGCTTGTCCACATCTGCCACACCCGATCGTTTGGCCCAGTAGGGGGGTCGATGCCCGCCGCTTCCACCGCAGCTGTGTTCCAGCCGGAGAACTCGTTATGGTCGATTTCGATGTTGATCTGGTCAACGAACCCGATTCCCTTGGTGTACCCGATCGCTCCCTGGGGAGTGGATTTCCACGTATCGGGTGGCGCTCCGGGTCCTTCAAGGCGCACACCGCTGATGTGCACGTTATCGCCACCGATCTGGAACAAGGGGGCAGGCCAGTGGGAGGAGAACGAGGGGTCAAATCCGTTGACAAGATCCCACACGTTTGGGTTGGGCGTGACAAACAGGCGGGGCCCCGGCTGGAACCGTTTCCCTGGTTCAGCAACTCGCCCGCCGATCAACTGGACCCCGTTCGCGATTGTGATTGGTCCTCCTAGATGAGGGGTTAGGTCTAGGTCTACCCCGTCGGCGACGATCACCGTCGTATTGGGCGTCCCCAGGGCTTGTACGAGCAGGGGCGCCAGATTGTTAGCATCGATTGTGACCCGGTTGCGGCATGGTCGCACCAGAGTGAAACCCGCTGCCCGGCCCCCAGTCGGAGCCGTCATGAGCGAAGTCGATGGGTTCGCCACGTCGAAACACTTGAGATTGGCCAGGGGCAGGCTCACCGCGACCTTGATCGGGACGGAATAAATCGCGCTGTTGGGCCCCCACGCAACGATCAGCATATAGACAGTGTTAAATGCGGGCTGCACTTGCAGCGACCCTTGGGGCTGCGCCGCGACTCCTATGCTCGACGTCCAGATGGCCCAATCCTGCGGAGCGCCAGGGCTCAGGTTGATCTGCGGTCTTGCCAAGACAATCATCGAGAAGGAGTAGCCACAACCACGGGGCGTTTGAACGCTCCAAGTTAGGTTCGTACTCGTGCCGAGGCCAATGCTCGGCGACTCTGCAGCGAAACTAATCCGCGGGCTGAATCGACACGGGTCGAAAGCGCCTCCGGGCGACGTGATGATACCGGCGCCGGGCGACTGCGCAGCGGCGGGCGAGATCACTAGCGCCACCAGTGCGAGTATCCCTAATGATGCAGTAAAACGCTTCCCGAAGAGGCCGGCCTGTCGTCTCTGCTGAAGAGTCGTTCCCATGGCACCCTCCCTCGTGTGCGTCGGCTTCGCTGCTCACTACCGGGCGCAGCTAACCGACTAAGCGGTATGAGATCGAGCGAGGTCGCCGCGATCAGCTACCTACCTGAATCTGGTGTCGAGCTTCGGACTCATCGGTAGATAGTGCAGAATCGGTGGTTAGCGTTTCATGGAGAACGGATTGCGCGTCGGACTCAGTTTAAGGTTCCATAAATCTGCGCACGTATCGGAGTCGAGGAGAGCAACTGCTCACGAGGCAGGTGCACTCTTGCAACTAGAACATCTGCTTCGGAAACAGGCATTTGTCGCTGTAACGGCAGACGCTCGAGGACGGCTGACCTTGTTACCATCCCGCAACTTATTCATTTGGATGTGGATTTCTGAATTGGAACCTTGATCGCTTAGAATAACTCGCCAGTCTGGCGGAGTCGTATGTTCGCGAGCTTCCCAGAATCCCGTTTCCAGCCCGCAGCTCTAATCGGAAAAGTGAAGTCTTACTTCAAATGTCCGGTAGCGCGGATGCATCCACCCTTTGAATGCACCCGACTTATCAGGAGCTAGGCGAATCGATTCGAGTCGCGGCCCCTTTGACGCCGCACCGCCGAAACGAAGGCTACTTTTTCTGCTAATAATCCTAAGGATGCAAACCTCAGAAAGGTCTTTTCCATACTCCGGGAGTCTAAATGCAACGTTGTACCGCCGGATGCGGTAATCAATTTTCGGATGCGCAACGATAACTCCTGATAAACGCGCTACACGGAAACAATCGGATCGTGTCCGGTAAACCGACTTACGAGGCGCGAAGAGAGCTTTTGCTCACGTTCGCGAGCGATTACTTTCGAATAGAGCGTTAATCAGAAAACAAGCACTCCTTTGAAATCTGAGCTTCTGGATTTTCACCAAGTAGTTCATCGAACCTCAATCCTGTCGAGGGCCCATGCGCTATGCTGTGATATCTTGCCAGCCATTTCAGAGGTACTAAACGGCGCGCTGTGAAGGTACACCAAGAATGTGGGAAGAACGTGTTAGCTATGTTGAATTCAGATGACTACCCGTGACGCCCCTAAGACTGTTCCGGTTTGAATGAGAACTTTCGGGGCGACTAGGATTTCAATGCCGGTCGACAACGTCCAATCGACTGGGTTAGGAGATTGTCCCATGCGATGGATCGTGTTGTGCGCGGTGCTGTGCGTGGGAGCTTGCACAGGCTCGGATGAGGCACCCACGGCGTTCGATGGCGCGAGCAATGGTCTCGTTGACGATGCCACGCACGAGGCCGATCAGAAAGCGTTCGATCGCGTGGAGAGCATTGCAGGGGGTCTCGGTCCGCTTTTCAACGCGCAGTCCTGCCGCGAATGTCATCAAAATCCAGCCTCCGGCGGTGGCAGCCAGATCACTGAGCTTCGGGCGGGCCATCGAGACCGCAAGGGGCACTTTATCAACCCGAGAGTGTCACTCGCGGATGGGGCAACCACGATCTCGGGGCGAACCCTGATCAACGATCGTGCCATCTGCCCGAATGGCGCCTTCCCGGACATAGAGATACAGGAGCATGTTCCAGACACCGAAACCATCCGAGCGCTCCGGATCTCGCTGAACCTACTTGGAGACGGCTTCGTCGAGGCGGTTCCTGACGAAACCTTTACGCAGACGGCCACCCGCCAGTGCCGCGAAACCCACGGTCGAATATGCGGAAAGGCGATCTCCGTACCTGTGCTCGAGGCACCTGGCAAGTACCGAATAGGAAGATTCGGCTGGAAGGATGAGCACGCGAGCCTCCTTTCGTTTGCTGCCGATGCTTACCTAAATGAGATAGGAATCACCAACCGTCTTTTCCCGACCGAGATCGCGATGCTGTGCGATATTGTGCGAGATCCAGAAGACGATGTGGGAGAGGATGGGTTGTCCAACATTGATCGCTTCGCCCGGTTCATCCGGGCGACTAAGCCGCCGCCGCCGCATGCCCGACTCGCAGAAACAGAGGATGCGAAGGCCGGCTCCGCTCTCTTCGATTCGGTTGGTTGCGCTATATGCCATGTGCGCACCATGGAGACGGCGCCTGCCGGGACTAAACTGAATGGCGACGTCTTCACCGTACCGCCTGCCCTCGGTGGGAAAGCGTTTCACCCCTTCAGCGACTTCCTCCTGCACGACGTGGGGACAGGGGATGGGATAGCGCTTGCCGCAACTGAGTCCTTCGGAGCCAGATTTCTCCCGATTCAGCCGACGTACGACGGGACTGCCAACCGCTTGCGCACATCTCCCCTTTGGGGAGGCCGAGTCCGTAGTCGACTAATGCATGATGGGATGTCCTTGAGTTTCACAGAAGCGATCCTTCGGCACCGCGGGGAGGCATCATTAGAAAGAAGAAGATTCACCCATCTCACGGCCCGGGAGAAGCAGCAACTCATCGCGTTCCTGAGATCCCTCTAAAATTGTTCAGGACATCTCCTTGACCAGCTACCCGACCTGATGGACGGCGCAACCTTTAAGGTCAATCAGGACAACTCAGTCAGGACAACGAGGAACCGGTCGCTTTCCGAAGCCTGTGCCTGGTTGGCTGTGGGGCGATTGCGATGCTTGTCAGGGTTGGCTAACCTGCCTCGAAAAGGGAGGCTGGAGACTGACAGAGCCGAGGTCGCCGTAGGGATTGATAGCTTTGTACCCGATGGTGAAGTAAATCGTCCGGTGCAACCAACCCCAGCGCTGCTGGGAACACCCCATAATCAGATCCGACGCCCCCAATCCCTCGCTTCCCGCACACAACTGGGGTCCCTACGCAAATCGAAAGGAATTCAAAGAGGCAAAGCGGCACTCATTTAATTGGTGAATATAAGGTATTGACCGTTATCTTGCAGGCGATGTATTGTCCTCCGCAGCGGAGAGACGGAGTTCGGGATAGTGGAATAACCGATTGATCAGCTTCCTCAGGGCACAGAATACCCAGCACAAGCTTCCTCTCTCTTATGCGACACGGCGACCGAAGGAGAACAAGATGGATAACTGGAGATCGACGCTGAAAATCGCGGCCCTTTTGACCTTCGTGGGTATGGTGTTTGCGTGTCAGGCATATGCGCAAGAGGCTAGCCCGGTAGACTTACAATCTGCCAGCGGCGAGTTCAAGACGGTTGTCACGAAAGCCATGACGCATGCTGCTGAGCAAGCTAAAGTTCCGATTATCTCTGACGAGATTGCGGTTGCAACGAAGCACAACATTATCGTTGCGAACGCCCTCGCGGCTCAGCCCGCGTCAGCAACTAAGTCTGCCCGGCTGATGTTTGCGTATATCTCAATGCCCGGCCGCGCGTGTGCGGCAGTACTTCCGACCGGCTTCTACACAATTGAAGAGCAAACCGACCCACTCACAGGAGCGCCGTCCGCGAAATTCATCAACGCTGATGGAAAGACGGCCCTTGAGCACGTGCCGGTCAATCGAGAGGTCACCAAGAGACGGGCTGAAAAGGGGGAGTATTCGGGGCACCTTCAGTTCACTGCTGAAGTGAGGATTCAGCAGACAGGTGCCGAACAAGAAGAGATGATCATTGTGCTCCATAGGGTCGAGTGCCACTTTTTTGCTGGCTGGGAGTGGTGGGAGTGGGTATCAGTCACCATCGGTCCAGATGGCCCTGGGTGACTGGCGTAAACTTAGCCCCCGTGCGGGGCATTCCTTACGTCAACTCGAGGCGACTGAGAGTAAGGCTGTTGGGGGCTCGCATAATCCTGCCATAGCCCACAGTTTCCATTCGGCGTAAATTTTAATATCTCCATTTCAAATCTGGATTTGTTTTCAATTACTATGACTTTCGCGTCCTGTTGCCGCGGCCTGTGCGGCAGCGCCAGCTTCGTAATAATGAGAAGCAGGTCAATTCCGATTGGAAGATTGTGCAGGACGTCCAACCTTGGGTCTCGTGAGGATTGGCCCCACTCTTCCTTGTGCCTACAACTCCCGATAAACGCGCTATACGGAATAAAGTCGGACCGTGTCCGGTAATCCGACTTATCAGGAGTTGAGGTTTTCCTGACACATCGTCCGAATAATCTTCACAGTCCCACCCCTTGTCTTGTGCAGTGCGTATTCGGTCTGAACGAGCTGCAGGTGCAGACATCGACGCCCATGGTTGGTTCGAAGCTAGAATCTAGTTGGCTATCTCGTTGATTCGTCTTGGCTCTGCATACTTGCTGTATCGTTGTTTTATATGGTTTTCGGACGTTAATGGACCCAAGTTGGACCCGAGTTTTCCGCGTCGGACTGGCGAACCATTTCGCGGACGGATTGGCCACTACGTTGAAAACGGCGTAGTGCGCTGTTTTAGATCAACCAGACCAAAGCGTGGATCGACGGTAACTTAGTTCGTCGCCGTCAATCTCGATAGCAGCAACTTGAAGAATTTCTCCGAATCGACATCGACGGCGACCTGTGTATTGGCCTTGAAGTCGATTCGGGGTGCGTCCGTCGCCATGCCCGTATCCATCGGAGGAGAGAACCGCACGGGCGCGGCCTCGTACCCGACGGATTCGCCCGCACTGAGCTCGCCGGTCGTCTCGATTTGCACATAGTAGTCCTTCAACGTAAGAATTGAAGGATCGAGCAGATGCGCAACCGTCAGCGGGTCGTGCATCGCCATTTTTCCCTGTACGATGCCTCTGCCATGCCCGAGGTGTTCGATTGTCGACCGAAGAATCTTCGCCGCCGCCTGGCTTGACGGATTTTTTGCGGCCTCCAATGTCACAATCTGTTCCATACCTATGCGCACTCGCTCAGTAACGTTTAGTCCGACCATCGTCAGCGGCACTCCGGAATCGAACACGACCCGAGCTGCCTCCGGATCCACATAAAAATTAAATTCCGCGGACGGTGTTACATTCCCATGACTCAGCGAGCCGCCCATCATCAGAATCTCTTTTATCTTTTTCCCGACGGTAGCGTCCGACTTGAGAGCTACTGCAATGTTCGTCAGCGGACCGATCGCCACAATCGTGATCTCGTCTGGATTGTCCTGAACCAAGCGTCGAATCACTTCGGAAGCAGGTTCTGCCACTGGCTTCAGCTTCGGTTCCGGAAAACTGGCTCCGCCCAATCCATTGTTGCCGTGAACGTAGCTTGCCGTCACAAGACTGCGAACAAGGGGGGTTGCTGCTCCTGCTGCCACGGGAATATCCATACGACCCGCGATCTCCACCATCCGAAGTGTGTTGGGCAACGTCAGCGATAGTGGCACATTACCCGAAACCGCCGTAAACGCCTCCACTTTCAGCTCCGGTGATCTCAATGCCAGAAGAATGGCGATTGCATCGTCAACGCCTGTATCGGCGTCGATGATAATGCGGCGCTGAGCGGCCGCTGTGCTTAAAAACGGAAATGTCGGCAGCGCGGCTGCCGCCGTCGCTGCCATCGAATTCCGTAGAAAGGTCCTGCGCGAAACGTGGGAAACGAAGGAAGACACAAGATCTCCTTGAAACGCGATGAAATCATTAGCAGCCTTCAAACGCTAAAACCAGGTGGCGCTGAGATCTTACAGCAATCGGGGCAAGGGGACGAATTTCAACATGGCGTTTGCAAGACTTGTTTAAGCCGGCCACGTCAGTTCGCACCTTCCGATGAGGGCGGCGGATTCGATAGGTCAGTGCAGCACGATCATCAGATGGAGAATCTGGCAAGACTCTCGTATGTTGTTGGTTCGTATCGTCTTTTTCTGTGTCGCAGTATACGGTTTTGGCTGGTTTTCGCCAGCAATTGTTCCCAAGTTGTTCCCAACCAATTGGGATGAACCCCTAGAGTGAGACAAAAAATAGGGCACAGTTTCCGAATTCAATTAGACGCCGAGCCTGAAGCGGCAGGACTCGCACGCGGTAGGCCTACCCTCAATGATCCGACTCGAAATCGTTTCTGTCACCGCTCGTGAAGATGCGCTGATACTCTTGCTTGGTAACAAGATGAGGCCGTTCATTGAAGCTCCAAATTCTCTGCGCAGCGTGGTCGGGACGTAGCACGTCGACGGTTAGATCGTAGATGTCGGGCGATTGGCGACCGGAGGATACGAGTGTCACCGACCGACCGCTAAGGTTAAGGGGATACGTGACGTGGCCCAGCGCATATTCCCGCATCGACCAGCCGTCGACATTGTCGAATTGAAAGCCAAGCGAAACGGCCTTCATCGGTTCAAATCCACGCAGTTCCTCCTCTACCGCGCGTTCGAACCGAGTCCCGGACCATCTCCAAAGTCTACGTTGAGCTGGATACCCAGTGTAAATGTGGCCTTCGAAGAGGACGTAATGCCCAAAGCAGAATCCGTTTGTGGCGTAACTCTGAACGTCTTTGTCGGTTATTCGAAATACGAGACCTCCCGCGCACGTCACATCGTCAGGTCGACGAACGTGCCCCATATGTACTAGGAGTGGTTCAAGCGCATATTCAAGGTAGCTCAAGCGAGCGCCAGAACTCGAGATTTCAACGAACAGAAGGGCCTCGTCGGCATTCCAATACAGCGTTCCGCCCGCCCTTTCTCGCACAATGCATAGTCTTGGGCTGGCGAGGAAGATGAGCAGCGCAGCCACAATGATCAGAGCGATCAAAAACCTCTTTCACATTCGGATCTCTCAATTACAACTTGTGGATTGACACATATCGTTCAGGATGTAACTTTGTGTCGGTGACTGCGGATCCCATGCACCCTTCACGATGTTAGACTGAGGGGTGATGCCTTGGGTCGCACTTCCATCGATAATATTTTGCATATCATTTAGAATGTATCGTAGATTCTCTTCCCAAATCCGCATGTGACTGGCCCGGAAGAGACAGTACCCAACCCAGTTCAGCGGTCCGGCCGCATAGGTCTCGACGGCACTTCTGAGGGATCCGTTCCCGATGTGTCAGAGGTGCATGACTCGACAAAACGTCACGTAGGCGAATTGGTGCTTTTTTCCAAAAATCCGGGAGCACGTGCGTTGGAAGCAGCGGTACCAGTTCCGACCGCTCCATCCACCACTCTTGCTTTTCAACGCGTTCGACAGTCTGGGGCATCTGTACTTTGTTGAAACCCGACCCCAGAAGCTTTGACAAGATCGGGTTTCCTGTCTCGTTCGTCACGCGTCTACGATTTCGGGCGAAACATTTGGTTCTCGGGTAATCTCAGCCGTCCGCAATTGTCTGGTACACGGGCCTCTCGGTCCCAGGACCCACGTGTCCGGTTATCCGACGACACAGCCATTAACCGGAGCGGCGGCCTCGCATGCGTGTTCTAAGCAGAAGTCCGGGGGTTCGCAGCTTTGTTATACAATCCCAGATTGCCCGCGTCATGAACCTGATTAAGTCAAAGAAACGCGTCGCTGACCATGGGGAGGTGTTTACTCCTCCATGGATGGTCGAGGCGATGCTCAACCTCGTGAAGGACGAAACCGAACGGATCGATTCCCGCTTCCTCGAGCCAGCATGCGGCAGCGGAAACTTCCTGGCCCGGGTTCTACAGCGCAAGCTCTGCGCCGTCGAACTCAAGTTCGGGAAGTCCGATTTCGAGAAACGGCACTATGCGCTGCTCGCACTGATGTGCATATACGGCATCGAGCTACTGACGGACAACATCGCCGAGTGTCGCGCGAACCTGCTCGAAAGTTTCGCCGACTATCTGAACATCGACGATTCGGAAGACCTATACCGCGCCGCGTCCTACGTGCTGTCGCAGAACCTCGTGCACGGCAACGCGCTAACGATGCGCACGCATGACGGCCAGCCTATCACCTTTGCCGAGTGGGGCTACCTCGGCAAGGGCAAGTTCCAGCGGCGCGACTTCCGCTTCGACGCTCTCACCGCCGCATCGTCCTTTAGCGTGGAAGGTTCGCTCTTCGCTCATTTGGGCAAGCATGAAATCTTCATGCCGACCAAGACCTACCTGCCTATCACGGTGAGCGAACTGGCCACGGCCGTGCACGGAGGCACACCGAAGGAGGCCGCATGAGCGCGCAGGCTAGTTTTGCGTTGCGCGGGCGTAACCCGGATGTGCTGACGTGCATCGCGAACCTCTCGAACGACGAGGTGTTTACGCCGCCCGAGTTTGCGAACCGTATGCTGGACACGCTGGCCGAGGCGTGGGAGACCGACCGCAAAGGCGCGAATGTCTGGACGGACAAGACGGTCAGGTTCCTAGACCCTTGCACGAAGTCGGGTGTGTTCCTACGCGAGATCACCAGCCGCCTCACGAAAGGATTGGCGCCCGAGATTCCAGACCTCGAGGAGCGCGTCAATCACATCCTGACGAAGCAGGTGTTCGGCATCGGTATCACATATCTCACCAGTCTGCTGGCGCGGCGCAGCGTGTATTGCTCGAAGCACGCCAAGGGGAAGTACTCGATCGCCCAGGACTTCGCCAGCGACGCGGGCAACATCTGGTTCGAGCGCACGGAGCACACATGGGCGGATGGCAAGTGCACGTATTGCGGGGCAAGCCAGAAGACGTTTGGACGCGGCGAAGGGCTTGAAACCCATGCCTATCCGTTCGTCCACACCGACGACGCTAAGACTCGGATCGCCGAGTTGTTTGGAGGAGATATGCAGTTCGACGTCATTATTGGTAATCCGCCTTATCAATTGAGTACTGAAGGGTATGGTAATCAAGCACGCCCCATTTATCACCAGTTCGTAGTGCAAGCCAAGCGGCTTGATCCTCGCTATTTGGTGATGGTGACGCCGTCACGCTGGTTCTCTGGAGGAATGGGGCTCACGGAGTTTCGTGAGGCCATGCTCTCTGACAAGCGGATGCGCAGCATCGTGGACTACCCGAAGCTCTACGAGGGTTTTCCCGGCGTAAAGATTCGCGGCGGCATCTCGTATTTCCTGTGGGACCGCGAGCATAACGGGCCGTGCTCGGTGACGACCATCTGGGACGGCAAGCCGACGGGCCCTGCGTTGTCGCGCCACCTCGATGCTTACGACATCCTCGTGCGGCGCAACGAAGCCGTGCCGATTTTGGAGAAGGTCAGGGCCAAAGGTGAGCCGACGCTTGATGCGCGAGTATCAAGCCAAAAGCCCTTCGGTCTTGCGACGAACTTCAATGGCAAGCCTTCGAAGGCAGGCATGAAGAAGCCAGTCCGGCTGTTTGCCAATCAGCGCATTGATTGGGTGGATCGCTCGGAAATCCTAACGAATGCACCGTGGATTAAACAATGGAAGGTGCTGATGACGCGCATTCAGGGAACGAGTGCGGCGGTTGAGACCAAGTTCTTGAGCAAGCCCGTCATCGCCGGGCCGGGAACCGCGTGTACCGAGACCTACATCGTTGCCGGTCACTTCGACACAGAAGCCGAGGCGACAACCCTCGCAAAATACTTGCGGACTCGCTTCGTTCGTTTCCTTATATCTCTCCGGAAGTCAACTCAAGACGCTCTGAAGTCTGTATACGCCTTCGTCCCAGACCTGCCGCTGAACCAAGAATGGACAGACGCCAAGCTCTACAGCCGGTACGGGCTGACTCAGGACGAGATCGCCTTCATTGAGTCGCAAGTCGCCGAGCACGACAAAGAACGGTTCGAGGAGGCTGGCGCGCCTGAAGTCGACGATGAGTAAGACCATCGAGGAAATCCTTGCGCAGAAGCCGGAGGCACGCCCACGCATCTACGCCTACTCGATTGACGATGACGCACATGCTGGTCTGCTCAAGGTCGGGCAGACGACACGCGACGTAAAGCAGCGCGTCGTCGAGCAAGTCAAGACCGCCGCCATCAAGAACTACACCATCGAACTGGATGAACCCGCCGAGCGCGCTGACGGCGCTGTCTTCAGCGACCACGACGTGCGCACGGCACTGGTCAGGAAAGGCTTCAAGAACACCGAACTGGAATGGATGCGCTGCGCGGTCATGGATGTGAAGACCATCCTTACCGAACTGCGCACCGGGCAGCGGTTCACCGGCACGCATCACCAGACGTTCCCGATGCGCCTTGAACAGGCCGAAGCAGTGAAGGTGACGCATAACTACTTCCTCTCGCGCTGGTCGGAAGACATGCACGCCGTCCCGCGATTCCTCTGGAACGCGAAGATGCGCTTCGGCAAGACCTTTGCCACCTACCAGTTGGCAAAGAAACTAGGCGCCAAGCGTGTGCTGGTGGTGACCTTTAAGCCTGCTGTCGAGGATGCGTGGCAGACCGAGCTTGAAAGTCACGTGGATTTCGACGGATGGCAGTACCTTTCGCGCAACTCCGATCACGATCCAACGGAGATCAAGCCCCGAAAGCCAGTCGTCTATTTCGGTTCCTTTCAGGACCTTCTCGGCCGCGATGCGGCGGGGAACATCAAGCCCAAAAACGAATGGCTCCACAAGTTGGAGTGGGACCTAGTCGTATTCGACGAGTACCACTTCGGCGCGTGGCGGGAGACCGCCAAGGAGCTTTTCGAGGGTGAGGAGGAGGCGGTCGCGCAGAAGGAAACCAAGCTGGAATACGCTACCGGCCTCGAGGAAGTGAATGAAGATCTCAGCGAGCTTTCGGAGAAAGAGACCGAGTTCCTGCCTATCACGACTAAGGCCTACCTCTATCTCTCGGGGACACCGTTCAAGGCGCTGGCCACGGGCGAGTTCATCGAGGAACAGATTTTCAACTGGACATACACCGACGAACAACGCGCCAAGGCAGAGTTCGCGGCCAAGCACCCCAGCAAGTGGAATCCCTACGGCGCGCTGCCACAGATGCGGCTGCTGACGTACCAAATGCCAGATGAGCTAGTGGCGATCGCGAGCGCGGGGGAGTTCGACGAGTTCGATCTCAACGAGTTCTTTGAGGCATCGGGCCGAGGCGCCAAGGCGCAGTTCAAGCATAAGAGCGACGTCCAGAAGTGGCTAGATATCATCCGGGGCCAGTACGCGGCGAAAGCGGTCGAGAGCCTCAAGACGGGCACGCGGCCGCCGTTCCCGTATTCGGATGTGCGCCTGCTGCCTTACCTCCAGCACTCGTTCTGGTTTCTGCCTGACGTCGCGGCCTGTCACGCGATGGCAAACCTGCTCGCCGAGAAGCACAATACCTTCTGGCACGAGTACGGGGTCGTCGTCGCAGCCGGTGCGTCGGCGGGGGTCGGGCTCGACGCCTTACCGCCTGTGCGAAAGGCCATCGGGAGCGGGTTCGAGAGCAAGACGATTACGCTCTCTTGCGGCAAACTCACCACAGGCGTGACCGTCCCGCAGTGGTCATCCATCCTGATGCTGCGCAATTTGAAGAGCCCCGAGACCTATTTTCAAGCCACGTTCCGCGTGCAGTCGCCGTGGTCGATCAAGAACCCGAACGGCGACAACCCGAATGAAGAAGAAATCCTCAAACCTGTTTGCTTCGTGTTTGACTTCGCGCCTACGCGCGCGCTGCGGCAGCTCTCGGAGTACGGAATCGGCCTTTCGCCGCGCGAACTGAATCCGGAGAACGCGGTCAGGGACCTCGTGTCGTTCCTGCCCGTTCTGGCCTATGACGGCGCGAACATGACGCAGATCGACGCGGGCGGAATCCTCGATATTGCGATGGCCGGTACCTCGGCCACGCTGCTCGCCCGCAAGTGGGAGAGCGCGCTCCTCGTGAATGTGGACAACGACACCCTGCGCCGCATCCTCGACAACCCCGAGGCGATGGCAGCCGTGGAACGGATCGAGGGCTGGCGCTCGCTGGGCGACAACATCATCGAGACCATCATCAACAAGAGCGGGAAGGTGAAGGAGCTCAAGAACAAGGCCAGGGACAAAGACCTGACGGCGAAGGAGCAGAAGCAGCTCACCGAGGAAGAAAAGGAATACAAATCCAAGCGCAAGCTCGTCCAGGAGAAGCTGATCAAGTTTGCTACGCGCATCCCTGCGTTTATGTACCTGACCGACTTCCGCGAGAACACGCTGCAGGATGTCATCACCAAGCTCGAGCCGGGCTTGTTTCTGGCCGTCACCGGGCTGACGGTAAAGGACTTCCATTTGCTCGTGCGCCTCAAGGTATTCAACACCGAGCAGATGAACCAGGCCGTCTTCGCCTTCCGTCGCTATGAGGACGCTTCGCTACGCTATACGGGCATTGAGAGCCACGAGGGACTGACGCACTACGGGCTCTACGACACGGTGGTGGCGAGCGAGTGAAAGAGCGGCGAGGCGCTGGCACAAACCAGGAACAGCAAAACTGAGCGAACCGAGTGGGCGACAGGCATAAGGCACTTAGCCCGATTGCTTCTCGGAAAAGAGCGACACGATTAGCTCGCGCTCCACATAAATCCCTTCCTAGCCCCTGAGTAACGCGCTAACCGAACAAGTGGGTCCTGGAACGAACTTGCCGCCTAATTCCGACGATCATTCTGAAATGTGATTTTGCGAAACTTGGGCAAGACCGTCTGCTTTGGAAACACCTGCTCACTAGGCAGGTGCACTCTGGCAAGTAGGGCATCTGCTTTGGAAGCACCTGCCTACAAAGCCGGACAATCGCCTACAACAGCTCCGTTCGTTTTCTTTAACTACTAACGTTTACAACAAATCGGGGAACCTGCTTTCGCTCAAAAGCTAACCCCAACAGCCTGAAAACAACTCGTTCGAGCA
>JBARFX010000089.1:0-44287 GCA_049797655.1 Candidatus Acidiferrales bacterium
AACTTTTTGGGCGGCTGAAAGCCCAAAAACCGGGGTCGCTCCCGCCCGTTTTTGTTTTTTCCCCGCGGTGACTCTCGTGACACGGCGTTTGTTAACACGTTCAACGACGAGCAATTGCTGGCGCCACAAGGTGAAGAGACAGGAGAAGCTGAGGGTGGAGAGTGTATTTCTTGCGTTCTTCACCTCGATTCCTCCGGATTCCGTTCAGGAGCGGTTATCGGGCAAACCGTTTCAGCGGCAAAGTGAACGGTGGCGCAGTGGCGGTCGTTGCCGCCAAACTCTTTGAGAAGATCGGTGTCGGTCACTCGCCCTACCTTCCATTGGCGATAGAGATGTTCGAAGCGCTGGCCCACAAATCGATTCCTCGCTTGATTCCGGAAGATCAGGTCGCCTTCGGACAGAGACGTATATCGCGCGAGATCCCAGGACTTGCGAACTTGGAAGTAGCGGATGAGGTCTGCGGATGCGTCCGAGCCGAGCGGGATGGCCACCAGAGAATCAAAGAGTTCCCTGGCCCTTTCGAAGTGGGAATCGAGTCTTGCGAGATAGAGAAACCGAAACTCGGAGAGCTGTCGGAAGAAGGGAAGATAATCTTCGAGATGGCGCACGAATCCCGTGAGGCTTGCCTCGGCTCCTTGGAGGTAGGTAAACGTCACGATGGTCGACGCAACGTCGTCCGCAAGAAACATCGGAAACTTATCGACGAAGTAGCGAACGGTGGGCTGGGAAGCGCCGTGTCCGTAATAAGTCTTCAACGGAAGAAGGTGGGTTGGAATCTTCAGACGGTCACAAAAGAAGCCAACCTTTTCCGGTTCTGTTTCAAGGTACGTGCACTCCGGATGCGTGAGGACAAAATCGAGCATGCCGATGCGCCTTTGGACGTACTCGATCTCGTGCTCGCGGCGGTTGCGGATATTCTCGCGTCCGATCTGGCGGTAGAGCCGGCGGGAGAACAAGTGATAGACCGTGCCGCTCTTGGGAAAGCATTCCGTCCGCGCGTGCTTCTTGGTGTGAAGTTTGCTCCAAAACGAGGTCGTTCGCTTGCCCCAGCGAGCGGCGGTGAAAGCGAGGAATTGCCGTGCCACGAAGTAGCCGGAATGAGTGGCCACGACGTAGAGAAAGCGGGCTTCGGACTCTGTGTAGCCGAGGGCTTTTAGAGCGTCCAGATGAGCGGGGGCGATGTTCATAGGGAGAGGATTTCCGCTGTGATTTCGCGTTCGCCGAGAACGCGCCGCAAGCGAGGTGCATCTTCCGAGCGGCCGTAGAACGAGAAACCCGCGGCGGCCTTCTCGGCCATGGCGCGTGGCCGATAGTCACGGGTCGCCAGCTCAAGGTCGGAGCGGCGCAGTTCGAGTTCCGGAGTCTCGTATTCGATGCGGAGGTCGGGCACCGGAATCTTTCCGCTTACCACTTGCAGATGGTGCTTTTCGGCAACCTCGGCCTTGCGGTCTGGATCATCTTTATCCGGCCCCAGCAGGGCCAGGTCACGATTCAGATTCCTCTTGAGTTCGTAGTCGAGAAGCACACGGGTGGGCCTGCCTCCGCTGCGGGCGATGCGAGCAGACTCCTTCTGATAGAGGCGGTAGAGGTCGGCATCGTGTTTGACTTCGCGTGGCTTCACCAGGCCGTGGTAGGTGGGTTGGTCGTCGCGAACCCGATTCGTGTTCTTGAGGAGACGGTGTCCGGTCTTCGTGAGCGTCACGATTCGCAGGGTCCGTTTCCGTGAAATCTCAACGGTTCTATCCGTGACGAGAGACTGCTGGGCAAGCCTGCGAATGTCTTTGTCCGCCCGCGCGCGACTGCCGGGATAGGCATACTTCGCGAGATCGGACACGCGAATGACGCGGAACGTACCGATTGCCCTGAGCGATTCGACCTCAGAATCGCGAAGCAGATAGGCACGATCGCGAAGGTAATAGGCACGCGGAGAATCGCTCCACTCGCCTGCTCTGGGCCGCTGCTCGCGGACATCGCTGCGTTCGTGACCGAGATCGGGTTGCTCCGCTAGCTTCGTGTCCTCTCTTGTGCGGGAAGGCGTCGGCTGGCGCGGACGGATCACGCGGCGAGAGGGTCTGGCCTGCACGTCTTGCGGGTCACGGGAACGAGGCTCGCGGGACATCAGTTGAAATCCTCCTCTTTCACAAGAGCGGGCAGGTCTTCGTGACTAACGTTGAACTGTTTGTCGAGGTGCGAGAGCTTGCGCCCGGTATTCTTCAGCAAGAAACGGCGGCTGATGGCTAGGACGCCGCCAAACAGGTTCACAAAGAGCACCGCGAGAAATCCCAAGATCGGTGCTGCGTAGGCGTGGTACAGGACAGCTTTGTAGCCGGCCATGAATTTCAACTGGTCAAGTAGCCAGAAACCGTAGGCGAGCAAGAGGGCTAAGGTGACCAGCAAGGCATTGGCGATCATCGGTTATTGCCTGATTCCGGTGGAACTTCTGGAGAGGGTTTCTTGACACACCGTTTGCATGTTTGGGAGCGGGCGGAAAGCGGGGCAAAAAGGAGGCCCTCGTGAGGGGCGCCGTTTGTTCTGGGGGCAGAAGCCGGTCGTTCTGGATGCGGCCGTGGCGGCAAGCAAGGTCTGCGCATCAGGTCACGAGTGGCGCCCCGAAGTTGGGCCGACGTTGCCTTGCGTCCGCCCGCGACCTCTTCGCTCGAAGTATGTGCTGAGGTTCTCATTTGAACGCCTGATCTTCGCGGAAGTAGGTAAGGGTCAATCCGAGGGGATTGATCGGAATGAGTTCGTTCGGCACGCGGGATTTGAAGAGGAAAACAAAGTTCGCGGTGTAAAGATCGCGTTTCAGTTCACGATGATCGGCCGCCGAGTAATAGACTATATAGAAGTCCACGCGGGCACGGAACGGGGGCGTCTGCATTTCTTCGAGCGCCACTTTCTTGACGTCCACATCAATTTCCGGGGCGGCCGTGTTGGTGATGAATTTCTTGATCACGTCGTCCTTGCGGTAGGCGTCGAGAATGCCGTCCGCGAGCTTTCCATCCAGGAAGTAAAGGGACTTCGAAAAGTCGTCCTGGATCGTGTAGCGATTGCGGCGGTAGTAAAGCGCGCAGAACTGGGACAGGAAATACTTGGCCTCAGCGTCCTGAGGCTTGTATTCGAGATTGTGGTAATTGATGGCCTCGGCTCGGCCGAGGTCGTCGATGCGGATCACCAAGGGGCGAAAATTCTGGAAGGTACGCAGGGTCCTGAGGTCGATCAGTGCGAGGGCCGCGCAAACGACGGCCAGGAGCGCGAGAGCTATTTTGAGATAGGTGTTCGTCACCATGGGATCCCCGTACTGTTCGAGGTAGAGCCGCTTGGCATCCTGGAATGTGGAATCCCGGTTCATCACATCACCCGACTGAGCACGGCCGCGGGGGCATCGAGCAGGCTGGCCGAAGATCCTCCGGCCGTGCCGCTGAAGATGTGGTTGGTGAGAGAAGGGATTTTCAGGAGGACGTAGATCGATGCGAGAAAGGTAATGAAGAGCATTGGGAACCAGCCGATCAGCTGAACGGTGGAAAGGGTTCCTGCGGGCGGGAGGCGAAGGGCGCCGAGCATGAGGTTTCCGACGACATAGACCACGGCTGCCGCGATGACCTGGTAGAAAGCGTACTGAATGAAGCAGCGGAGCCAGCCCCAGAAAAGCCACTCCATTTTCGGAACGATAAAAAACGGAACGAATACAGGTCCCACGAGCACGCAGACAGCGGTGGCAATGAAGCCGTAGGCGATGACGACGATGGCGATGGCCTGTGCAGCCGCGAGCAGTATGGTCACGATCACGTAGATGGAAGTTCCAAAGAAATCTCCCCAGCCGGGAGAATCCATGCGGGATTCAAAATCCGCAACCTGGGTGACGACTGTCTGGAGCTGGGCCTGATCGATTTGGGTCGATAGAAACTGTGCTTCATTGGTGACCAGGTTGTGAAAGCCGGTTCCGATGCCGGGAATCGGGGTGCTGTAGTAATTGACCATCGTGAACCCAAAGCTGATCGTCAGAAGCAGGCTCGCGAAATGATCGAACTGAAACGAAGGCCTGCCGCTTGCAGAAGAAAGAGCAGATTTGATTCCGAACCAGGCCACCAGGATGGTGGCAAAGGAGCGGAAGAGATTCTGGCCCATGGTGTCGAAGAAGCCGAGGTTCTGGGTGAGCAGATTGTTGATCGCCTGAAAAATGTACTGGAGGAAATCGGTTTGCACTGCCGTCAGCTCCTTCGACGCCGGGCGTCCCTTTCCGCGTGCCTACGGCATGCGGAAGTTCTGCAAAGAATTGGTGATCGTGCCGGTGACCTGGGCCATGTTGGCGGCGAGCGTCGCTTGACGGCCGATGTCGGTATTGATCGCACCGGCAGTGGCGTCGCGTTGCTGCTTGGCCAAGATGGTCTGTTGTTCGAGGAGCGACGCGAGGAGTTTGTTCGAGTCCTGCACGGTGCGGAGGGTCAAGACGCCCGCCGCATTGTTCTTGTTGAGGACGGAAACTTCGCTGTTGAGACTGGAATCGCCGGAAAAGGAGTCCTGTTCCAAATTGGCGATCTGGGTCTGGATGTTGTCGGCGGTGCCGCGGATCGAGCCGATGGTGGCCATGGCGTTCATGTTGGCGCCATCTGCCAGTTCGATCGAAGCATACTGGGACTGCACGCGGCCGAGCTCGGAGGCATCCATGCCCGAGAGTTCGTAGGGGTTGTACTGAGAGAGCGGGGTTGTGGCTCTCAGGTAACCCGTGTTGATGTTCGGAAGCACTCCGGTGTTGATGCCGTTAATCCACGAGACTGTGTTTCCGAATGTGTTGAGCGAAGTCACCCTACGCCATTGCGAGAACAGCGCGCGGTAGCGGGCCGGCATGTTCTTGACGAACTGGGCCATCTGCATGGCCAGGTTGAGTTGGGCAGTGATCTTCGAATAGCTCTTCTGCAATTGAGCCAGGTGTTCCTGGAGTTGCTGATAGCGGAGCAGGGCGTTGTGGTAGTTGGTCGGGTCGTAGACGATTCCACTCCCGAGTTGTGCGCTGGCGGTGCCGACTACGAGCCCCAGCACGAGCGAGCAAATCAGAATCTTTCTTTTCATAAAATCCTCTCCTTGGGTGCCTTTAGAGATCGGAAGGCATCTTGTGGTTGGAGTAGTCGGGCAACGCGAGATCGCCCGAGAGATAGACTTTGACTCGATGGCCTTCGCGGATGGTCACCGTGGGCATGACGTTTAAGAACCTGTCGAGGATTTGCGCCGAAGACTGTGCAGTGCTCTCGGCGAATCCCTGGCGCATGAGGTCGGCGCTCGATGCGGTGAGAGAGCCGGCTGTTCCGCCTTCTGCGACAGCTCCCAGGGCTCCGATCGCCAGCGAAGCTCCGAAGATGCGGAGATAGTGGTTGTTGACCTGATCCCGCAGCCCCGTGTCGCCGACCTGGTTGAGCCCCTTGAACTGATCGAGGTTGACGGAATATCCGTCGGGCATGAGCACTCGATGGAACACGACAGCCAGACGTGTCTGGCCGAACGTGTCGACTTTCTTGGTTTCGCCGAGCAACTTCGATCCAGCCGGAATCAGCAGGTGTTGGCGGTCGCTCGAATAGACGTCGGTGGAGAGCAGGCACTCGACTGGCCCCGCAAATTGCCCATCGAGACGGTTGATGAGAACGGTTTCAAGAATAGTGCCTTCAAAGAGCAGATAGGGTTTTCCTGCCGCCGCGTTCGCCGATCCAGCCGCCACGGCGGCAGGGTTCTTCGTTTCCTCCTTATGGTCATGGGTTGTTCCCGCGGAATCGTTTCGTGGCGTGGCGAGCAAGGGAGCGCCTGGCACGGAAGAAATCGGATTTGGTTGCAAGCTCTTCAAGAGTTGCGCAATCTCCGGCCCATCGGCGCCGGTAGGGACGGGGCTTAAGACACTCGAAGACGTTTGGGACTCGGGCGCCGGGGCGGTGGATGGAGTCTTTCTGTAGGTCAGAGCGACATTCGAGGCAAAAAGCGACGTGTAGGCCCGTCTCTTTCGCTCCGCCTCAATCGAGTCTTCGGTTCGCTCGTCAGGCGCGTTCGGAGGTGCGCTTTGCAGTTGGGACTGTTGCGAATCGGGTTGGGCAGCTCCGATCAAACGAGTCTGCTGCGCGAGCGCGCTTTGAGCCACAAGTTGTTGCCGTTGCAGTTCCTCGATCCGGTTCTGCAATTCGTTGATCTTGGTTTCGTTGACTTCAAGAGGAGCCTCGACCTGCGCAGGCGAGATCTTCTTCGTCGGCGCCGCAGTTTTCTTCGCTCCCGTCAGCCACATGATGGCGACCATGAGGAATGCGAGTCCGACAAGAAGCCAGGACTGAACGTTCTTGGGTAGAAGGCCTTGCGGCTTGGGATTTTTCTCCTGCACCTGTCGGGACTGGTCCATCGCTCGCTCCTCAGTTCGCTGCAGTTCGTCGCGCGAACGGCAGTTTTACCTTGCCGATGGCGAGGTAGCCCGAGTCGATGATCTTGGGTGCGATGTAGACGCCGTTTTCGACCTGAAAAGAGATCAAGTTGGGCTTGCCGTCCTTCGTTTCATACAAGGCCGGTTTTTCGCGCGCCGCACATCTGATGTAGGTGAAGGCGTCGTCGTGGTAGATAGCGGATACGAGAAAGGGCTCGCGGGCGGCCTTCGAATCGACAAGATAATCGAATTGGATCTTCGTGGCGTAGCTGGAACGGAAGCGCTTTACCTCCTCGGCCGCCTGAGCCTGCGCGGCGCGTACCTGAGCAGCGGTGTCGGCCCGCATCGTGTCCAGTTCCTTCTTGTAGGCCTCTGATTCCGCGGCACGCACATAGCCGCGCAAGCCCGAGCTGGCTGAAGTGGCGGAGGTTTCCTTAGTTTCGACGAAGATCTTGAGATCAGGCTCGGCATTCGGCTGGTTGCTGATTTCGGTCAGCAAGAAGGAATAGACGTGGCCGCTCGCGGTGATGAGATTCAGATTACTGCGAATGCCGGCCTGGGCCGGATGAACGTAGCAGAGGTTATGGGCGCCGTTGGTGACCCAGAATTCCTTGTCGCCGGTCGTGAAGTCTAGAATTTCCTCCTCCTCCGGCAGGACGATGAGCGTCGAGAACCGAAGCTTGGCGCGGATGGGAATGATGTCTTCCTTGGAATACTTCACGACACGGGCAGCGGCGTCCGTCGCAGCGTAAGTGGGTGGGCTCTGGACAGTGACGAGTGTCATGAGGGCGGCGGCTAGGGCGATGAGAGAAATAAATTGACGCGAGCTGTGAATGCGCTGATTCATCGATCTGCTCCTCTTAAACGTTGGGATTGTTTCGGAGAAACGAAAGCCCTGGCAGAAAAAGCCCGGATCGCCAAACGTATCGCCATGAGGCAAGCGGCCACAAATGCTCCGAGCACGAGGAGGAACAAGGCATAGACCGCCCCATCCCTCATCTTTCGGCATCCCAGGGATTCCGCGGCCGGTTGGATCAGGATCACGGCTGTTCTCCCGCGAGCACTTCGAGTCCTTTTTCAAAGCCGTAGGCCTCGAAAGCCTCCTTGCGTTTCTTGTTATCGTAGGGATCGTTCGTGTAGAGCCAATAGCTCTTGGCATCCACGGTCAGATTCAAGACCTTCGCAAGCTCCGGCGTCTTGATCAGGAATTGCTTCTTGGGGATGAGGCCCGAGATCCATTCGACTTCGTTTTCGTTCAAGTGAAACTGGCGCCGGTAGAGATCGCGGTCCATGTCGGGGTTCGCAAGGAAGATTTTGGTGGCGCAGCTTTCGATGATGATGTCGAGGATGTCCGACCGCTTGAGTTCATCGAGCGATTGCGTCGAGAGAATCATGGCGGCGTTGTGCTTGCGCCAGGTCTTGAGGGCCTCGACGACATACCGCTGAATGCTCGGATTTCGCAAGAACACCCATGCTTCATCGATAAAGAAGGTTTTGAAGACAGAGGTGATCTGCCGGTCCGAGATGACGGCATTGGCCCGGTGCAGAATGTAGAACAGCAACGGTTCTAGTAGCTCCGGGTACTGGCTCATGCGCTGAAAGTCGAATGACTGAAAGTGGGAGAACGAGATCGTGTCCTCGGCGTTATCGAACAGGAATCCGAACTGGCCGCCGCGAGTCCACTTGGCGAGGCGGCCCGCGATATCTTGGCGAAGCGTATTCGCCAGCACGCCGAGCGTGCGGAGCCCCGGATCGACCGAGTACAGGTTCTCAACCTGGTGAAAGAGCTCGCGCTCGGTTGAAGGATCGAACTCGCCCGCGGTCTGCCCTTGGATGAGCACTTTCAGAAAGAGAGCAAGGAAATCGAGGTTTTCCTTGGTTGGTGCGAGCGAGAACGGGTTGATCTTGAAATCCTCGGATTCAAGGCCGACTCGGACATAGGAGCCGCCGAAGAGCCTCGTGAGACTTTCAAAGCTTCCGCCCAGATCGAAGATGAAGGTATGCGGTGAATACTTTTGCAGGTTCGTGATCAAGAAGTTCAACAAAAAACTCTTCCCGGCGCCTGTTCGTCCGAGAACGATGGTGTGGGCCACATCGCGGTAATGGAGATTCAAGAAGTAAGGAGTGTGATGATTGGTTTCAAGAACCGCGAGATACTCTTCCTTTAAATGATGATTGCGAGGCTCGCCCGAGTGGAGCGTGAAGAGAAACGAGAAGTCGGCATAGTTGGTGCTGAGCAGATACAGGGAGCGCAGGTTGAACGCGTAGTTGCCGGGAACCGCCGCAAGAAATGCGTTCAGAAGATTGTAGTTCTCCTCATAGAGCTGAGCATCGTGAACGCTGAAGACTTTGTAAAAGTCCGCGCAGGCCCGATCCACTTTGGCGCGGTCGAGGTCGTAGATGACGACGGTGAGGGAAAATTGGCCAAAGTAGTTCCCGTGAAGCTCAATCTCCTTGATTCCTTCACCGAGTTCCCTGACCTGGGATTCCTTGGAATCGTCCAGCAGCACATCCTGCGGAGCCGCATCGTTCAGATTGACCTGGCTCACGAACGAACGCTTGGTGTTGTGAAAGTGGCGCCTTTTGGCCTGGATGGTGCGGCGCATTTTGCCGGAATCTTCTTTCTTCCATTCGGTGACGACGTTGTAGTTCGCTTCGACTTCGAGCAGCCGTTTGAAGATGAGTGGGAAGCTCTGTGCAGAGGGTTCCTTGAGGGTCAGAACCTTGACGTAGAAGTCGTCCACCCGCAGATGCCCGCGGTGGCATTCGATGAGCGATTCCGGGAGGTAGTAGTCGAGGAAGGTGTCGTATTTCAACCGGGCGAGGTCGAGCTTGTCCGGGTGGAAGTTGAGCGTTCGCTTCAGAACGCGGAAAGCTTCGTGTTTGTCGAGAAGTCGGACGCCGAGGAAGTCCGCGACTTGAAGAATAAAGTTGTGAGCCTTTTGAACAAGCGCTGCCTGGGCGCTCGTGAGATGTTGCCCGAGTACGAAGATCTGCTTCTGACCAGAAAAATGGGCCAGCAGCTCTGAGAGTCCGTTCCTGGGCTTCTTGAGTAACTCAGAGAGCGCGCTGCTGAGCTTGGCGGAAGCTCCCAATCCTTCGTGGAGCACGACGTAGTAGACCGACAGAGAGAACAGCACGTCGGCTTTGCTCCCGAGATAGGCGATGCGATTTCGAATTGCTGTATCTACGACCGGATTATCGTAGAGCTTGTACGGGATGGTTTCCCGGTTACGCTTGAACAAGTATTGATACAGGCGGTAGTGCTCATCGAACAGCTTCAGCGCCGATTCAAGACGCTTCGTGAGCCCGTCAATCGCATCGTCATCGAGACACTCATAATCGACGCCGCGAACTTCGAGAATTAGGCCCACTTCGCCGCTCTTGGTGAGAAAGACATTCGGACCGATGAAACCGTAGAGATTGATCTGCTCGCTCAAAGAGCCGGTTTCGTCGTAGTTTTTGAAGATTCGGCTAAACCTGAGCATGGCCATCTCTTCGAATTCGAATGGGGCTGAATTTCATCGGGTCGTAGCGGGTCCGGAGTCTTGCAGCGGCGAGGAGCAATCGCAGGATCTGCGGATCGGTCTGGGTCGCCCACCGGGCCAGGAAGTAGAGCAAGAGAAACATCAGCAGCCCTCCGAGCAGGCTCGCGAGCAGGTTGAAAGTGGCGGCGCCCAGGCACATGGCAAAGAAGAAAAGCTTTCGCTCGGCCCCGAGAACCGTCAGCGGGCGGGACAGCGAGCGATGCACTCGGTTGATCCGTCTGATGTCCGTCATGCGGTGCTCCCTCCGGAATGCGGGTTCTAGGTGCCGGGAAAAAGCCACGCCAGGAAATTCACCGCTGCGATGGCCATGCCGACGCCGAACAGGACGCCGGCGAGCACTCGCTTCGAGCCGCCTTCACCAAACGCAAAGGTAAGTCCGGAAACGACAATGGCGACGAGCGAAAGACCGCGGGCAATCGTGCTGGTGAAGGCCTGCTGGAGCACATTTACGGCGTTTTCCCAGGGAGAATTTCCCTGCAGAGCGAATGTGGGAGTTGCGAGAATTAATGCGAAACCGAGAGCGATCAAAGCTGAGCGTAGCTGGCAGTTGTGCGACCATTTGCGAACGAATCGCTTCATGTCCGAGTTCTCCCCATGTGTTGCAAGGTGCGGAAGCGAGCATTGAGAAGGAGTTCCCGCCGGCTGCGGCTCGAGGAAAGGTGGTGGATGGCGATTGAGAGAACGGCTGTTCGCGCCGGTTTCCAGGCCTCCGCCCAGACACCCGAAGCCTTCGCTTCGTATACAGCTTGATCCCACAATCGCGTCCGTCCTCTCCAGCGGGCCGTACGCGTCACAGAGCGAGTCATCGAAGGAGTCGGTGGCGCCCTGTTTGCGGGAGTTAACCGGCGGGAACTCCCCTCACCCTACTAATCAGCCACGAGAAACAAAAATAGACCGTCTACCACCAAAATATATTTCTTGCGTCCGTCTCGCCACTCCTACGAGTTCTCGGAGCCATTCATCGAGTGAAAAGGTCGAGCTGCTCCGATCGGGCCGACACTGATTCTCGGGCGATGCGGCGGAGCCGGGCGAGAATACGCTGCACGCGGTGCCGGACGGCGACAGCCGAAAGTCCGCTTCGGCGTGCGAGTTCGGATCCCGAGATGCGTTCGAGTTTGAATTGAGTTAGCAGACGCCGTTCCTCGGAGGAAAGCCATCCCCTGCGCTGGCAGCGATCGAGGAATTGCTCGAGCACGACGCGCGAGTGCGAGTCCTCGAGACTCATTTCGGCTTCAGAAGGTGTCGGGTGAATTGCATCCGCTTCCTCTCGCAGCGACTTCCGGGATTCGCGAATGGCCCAGCGAAATGCGTTGCGGCGTATCTTTCGCGCGATGGTGAAAGCGATGTGCGAGCGGCGCGACTCGAGTTCCTTGGAGCGAAGAAATTCAAGAAGAGCCGCAAAGAGGCATTGGGCCACATCATCGCGGGCGAGTGACGCGAAGGCGGCCGTGATCTGGCTGGTGGTGCGATGAATGGTCGGGATGAAGACCAGAAGCAAGAGAATTTGCCCGACCCCAGCGAACGCTGTGTCGCCGGTTCGCGCGAGGATATCGAGTAGAACTGGATCGGACGAGGAGTTCTGCTGATGATCTTGGTGAAGGTGCTTGATGAGGCCGAACACGCTGGTAAACGCGGAGAGGGTCCGGCTTGAAGCGGCGAACAATCGGAACTGCTCCCGGCCGCGATCGTCGTTTAGCTCAGCGATGAGGCTTTGTTCCAGCCTGCAGACGAGACAATCGCATTTTGACCGGGCCATCATAAAAAACGTTCCGGCGTCGAAGGCGATCCCTTCTCTGTTTGGCCGTCCAAAGGAATCAAGGCGCGGTCAGAGTGTTCAAACGCCCAAACAAGTTAGCCGGATTCCGGGGAAGGGAAGGGACGATTTCGCAATTGCTGCGCGAGGGCAATGCCCTTCCGCATGGTCGGAACAGCGGCCCGAACTCAGCTTGGGGATACTGCGATTTCCATTGAAGAAACGGTAACTTTTTCTCGGTTTGGTCGGAGTCGCGGCCAGCAAGAAAAAGGCCCCGGCAGAGCGCCGGGGCCCGGTGCCATACGGCCCTAGAAGGGATCCGCATGGGAAGTTTCGGGAGCATCGTCGGGAGTCTGAGATGAGGCACTCACCTCGGGTTCCGGCTCTCCCCGGTCGAGCTTCCGGACGGAGTCAGCTCGAATCGACCAGGAAGTGATTTTCGCAGTTGCGGCTTTCTTGCCCTTGCCGTTCGCACGTTCGAACGTCGAGCTGATGAGGCTGCCCTCGACGAGCACGTGCGATCCTTTCCGAATCGACTGCAAGACGTAATCTGCAAGGCGCGGCCGGAAGATCGCCACGCGATGCCACTCGGTCTTGGAGGACCATTCGTCTTGCGCGTTTTTCCAGGAACGCCGCGTGGCGACGGAAAGAACGGTAAACTTCGCGCCGGTGTTCCGGGCTTGGCGCTGCTCGGGGTCTGCTCCGACGAAGCCTACGATTGTCACTGAGTTCAAGTACATTGCGTTTCTCCTTTTTTGCCCCATTTTCCTGAGGCACCCAAAAGCGAGGGCTACTGCTCCCAAAGCAAGCGGCTGCATTCCGGGAGGGACCTGAACGGTATTGGGGAGGAACCGGGAAAGCAGAGGCCGTGAAGCTGCCGGGCGCAGGAATGAGCCCGAAGCCGTGCCCAGGAAAATGAGCGGCGGAAAAGGGGGAATGCTCAACTCAATGAAATCGGGGAAACCTCCGCGCCGCCCGCCTAGAACTGTGCCGCCTCCGTCGGCAGGCAGCGTGATGCCCGTTGCCGCTTCGATTTGCTGGCAGCGATTGTGCCGCACCGATGCGCCATCTGCTCGCCAAGCACACTCGTATTCATTTCAGTTTACTTTCTATATTAACTGAGGTTAATATCACACTTCCAAGATCGAGGTCTTGGATCTATGGCACGCTTCATCCTTATAGAACTATTGTTAATAACTGCCTTTTTTGTGATTCCCACCAGCACGAAAGCGCAAGGAGAAACCACCAGTGCGATCCTTGGGCAGGTCAACGATCCGACGCATGCTGCTGTGCCAGGAGCCACGGTGACGATCACGAATCAAGAGATCGGCCTGAAACGTATTGCCAAGACCGACGACACCGGCCACTTCAATTTCCCGCAACTAAAGCCAGGCACGTACACGGTAAGAGTGGAGGCGGCGGGATTCGCGCCACAGCAGAATGACAGTGTATTCTCGGGACTGGGCCAGAAACAGACGGTCGATTTTATACTCAAGCTGGCACAATCGGAGCAGACCGTTGAGGTTAGTGGCCAAGCCCTGCTGATCAACCCAGGAGATGCAAACACATCCACGAATTTGAATGCACCGGCGCTCGAGAATCTTCCGAATCCGGGCGGTGATTTAACGTACCCTCTTCAGTTTGCCGCTGGGGCGCTCGTCAACACGGCAGGCAGCGGCAATGACTTCGTTGGCGGAACGAATGGGTACGGCAATGTGGAATTCAACGGACTACCCGCTCTCTCAAACGGCTATATCGTTGACGGCTTAGAAACGAATGACCCGCTGACAAATCTGAACAGCGGACTCTCGACAAACCTCGTTCTGGGACTGAACTCGATATCGGAAGTGACGGTCAACACGCTTTCGTATGCCGTCGATCTGGGTCGGTATGGGGCGTCTCAGGTTAACTACGTTACGAAATCAGGTTCGAACCAGTTTCACGGAAACCTCTACGAGCTGTGGAACGGTTCCAGGTTCAACGCGGCCAACTATTTTACGAATGCCACTCCGGGAAGTCACAAACCGCGCTCGACGGTGAACCACTTCGGCGGAAGCGTTGGAGGGCCAATCATTCGGAACAAGCTGTTCTTCTTCTTTGACACCGAATGGGTTCGGATTGCACTCCCCATCGTCACACCTACCACCGTTCCAACACCAGCGTTCCAGAATTACGTTTTGCAGCAACTCCCTTTAGGTGGGACTGATTCCGTTACAGGTTCGATCTATTCGCCAGCACCGCAGTTGGTGCCGTTCTATCGGAAGATGTTTTCACTTTATGGAGATACGGGCGGGACACCCCTCACAGTACTTGGATGTCCGTTCGATGCGGGAGGAGTCACACCGGCCATCGCGAATGATGGAAACGGTTGCGCCAATCGCCAGAGCGTTTCGCATTCGAGCGATGATCATGAACAGGTGCAGACGGTTCGAATCGATTACAACATCAATGAGAAGAACACCACATGGTTCCGCTTCCAGACGGACAACGGACTCCAAGCTGCCTACACCGATCCCATCAACCCTTTGTTCAATGCGCTTTCCCCACAACCTCTATACTCGTTTGCGGCTGGATATACCCACGTTTTTTCGCAGAGTCTTGTGAACTATTTCAATCCGGCATTTTCCTGGTATGGGAGCCTATTCGGCCCCAATGATCTTCAAAAGACACTCTCCGCATTCCCGATTGTGTTACAAGGCAGCGGCGCGAACGCCCCTTTCACTACGCTCGGAGGACTCGACAACACATGGGTTCAGGGGAGACGCGCCTCCCGGTTCTTTATCAACGACAACCTGGCTTGGAGCCATGGCGTGCACGAACTCCGCTTTGGAGCCAATACCCGAATCTTACGGCTGAATGACTATGACTTCGGTCAGGGAACGGTCCCGACTGTTACATACACCACGCTGCCGCAGTACATCTACGGGGTCGCATCTACGGCAACAAAGACTTTCCCCACGTCAGCAAACGAACCTTTCAACTTCCTGAATCTCGACCTCTACGCGCAGGACACGTGGAAAGTGACCAAGAAGCTGACGTGGACTTTCGGCATTCGAGACACGTTTAATTCCAACCCATTAAACCCTCATGGGCAAATTGCGCGTCTTCGCGGCTCCTTCGATTCCATCTCGCACGATGTAAATCAGCCGCTGAACGCCGCGATTGAGACCGGCCTCGGTAACGTGTTTTCCTCGACGCCCCTGGCGATCTTTCAACCGCGAACAGCAATTGCATGGCAATTTGAGTCTAAGTCGGTGCTCCGTGCTGGCTTCGGCGTTTTCAGTGACATTTTGCCGGGCAGTATCGCCGATGTCGTCGGCGTCAACCCACCCAATGTCAAAACTTTCCAGGGCGGCCTTCTTGGGACTGTCGGCGGCAAAGCAATCGCACCGGGAGTTCCGAACAGTGCGGTTGATGCAACTGTGGCCGCCAATCAAACATTCAGTTCAGGATTTACGCAGGGCCAGCTCTCCTGCGCATCCGGACAAGCGAATCCCGCAACTTGTCTTCCTCCGGTCGCTATGACGGCGGTACCTGATGGAAAACTTCATGCACCCTATTTCATGGAGTGGAGTCTCGGGATAGAACACGAATTGGGAACGACGGGAAGCATCCATGCGCAGTACGTTGGCACCCGCGCCGTAAATCAACCGTACTTGACACAAGTGAACGGCTATCAGACGGTTTGTGACGGGTGTTTTGCGCCCTTTCCCTATGCCCACTCTACTGACCCTCGATTTGGGGCAGTGACGCAATTTTCGACCGGTGCGAACAGCCACTACAACGGCTTGCAATTGACGGCGATGAAACGTATTGGACACGGCCTAATGGGGCAAATTAACTATACTTGGAGCCGTTGCATGGATACCGTCTCCAATGGCGGGTTCCTACAGTTCTCGGCAGGAGGAATTCTGTCCCCGCTTCCGGGAGATTTGGCGCGAGATTACGGCCCTTGCGACTACGACATCCGGCACAATCTCAGCGCGCAATATGCTTATCAATTGCCGGTCAAGGTCCAAGATCGGGCTCTTGGCTACGCACTGAACGGCTGGCAGGTGTCGGGAACCGTGCTTTGGCACAGCGGGATTCCATTCTCTGTACTGAGCACGCCTTATTCAGCGGATGGAAATGGAGTTGTGAACGGAAGTGGGCCGCAGTTCGCGAGCGTCGTTCCGGGCGTACCGCTCTATGATCACAATCCGATTCCAGGTGTCACACAGCCGGGGACGGTTCAGTGGCTCAATCCCGATGCCTTTGTCTCGACCGTGGACCCGAGTACCGGAGCGTGCTTTGGTGGTAACAGTCCGAAGAACTGTCAATTCGGGAATCTCGGTCGTAACGCGCTACGCGGTCCCAATTTCGCGTGGAGCGACTTCTATCTAACGAAATGGTTTCCCTTAACCGAGCAGGTGAAGCTGCGGTTCGACGTTCAGTTCTTCAACGTTTTCAATCATCCGAATTTTGGACTTCCGAGCATGGTGCTGGCTGGCATTCCGGGAAAGCCTTCTACCCAGACCGGGTTTGGAGCGCTCACTTACACGACCTCTCCGCCGACTGGCCTACTCGGCGTTGGCTTGGGCGGTGATAGCACGCCACGCATGATCGCATTCCAAATGCGCCTGGAGTTCTGAGGTTGTGTCGCGAGATGTTTGCGTGCCTAGGGCTCATTGACCCGGCGATGGTGTCCGAAGTTTGATGACGATCAACGCGACAGTAGCCAACTCGAATAAAACGTCCTCCGGCACTACCGGCTCTCAGTAGTAAAGTGCGAGATCAAATGGCCATTGCAGCGGCACCTGCGAGTCCAGATTTATTGCGTCGCGTGGTCCGTCTCCAGGCTTTAACTATTGCTTGGATGACCGTTGAAGCAGTGGTGGCGCTTGGTGCGGCTTGGACGGCCCGAAGCCCCGCTCTGCTGGGATTCGGCGGCGACAGCGCCATTGAATTATTTTCGGCGATCATTGTCCTTTGGCGATTTCGTTCGCAATTTGATTCTCCAGGCGCTGAGATATTGGCTGCTCGTTTGGCCGGAGGTCTGCTCTTCATCGTCGCAGCCTTCGTCATGGTTAGCTCTGGATTGTCTCTCCTCGGTTATCGCGAACCCCAACCCAGCTTTGCTGGGATCATCCTGTTGATTGTGGCCGCCATCGGTATGCCGTGGCTGGCAAGTCAGAAACGGAAACTTGCAACTCAGATTTCGAGTGTGTCCTTGAGTGCAGACGCAACTGAATCGGCCCTTTGTGGTTATCTGTCATGGATCGCTCTCGCCGGATTGCTCACCAATGCAGTTTTTCAGAAATCGTGGGCGGACCCTGTCGCCGCGCTCCTTCTTGTACCGCTCATAGTGAAAGAGGGATGGAACGCAACGCGTGCCTCTCGACCGGGCTGTCAATGTTGCTGAATTTCTTGCCAATCAGTTCGATGTGCTTAACAGTCCCTCGCCGCAGCCGCAGTCACGCCAGACCGCAATGACGGTGGCCCTCTTTCCAGCTCTCCCACTGTGTGGCCCCGGTTCTGATTGCTCCGATGAGATTTGTCCATTGTCTTCGTTTCTACTCTTTCCATTGGGCACGGCTTCGGGATAATTTCTGCGCCCGGCAGCTTAGCGTCTTCTGCCTTTCCGGTTCCTCCCAACAAATCTTCTGAAACGCCATTGAAGAGTTTTTGTGCACCTCCCAAAAAGTAGACGCTCGCCTTGGGAACAGCATCCTCTCGCTTCCGGGTGCCCCAATTACAAGGGCAGAAACGGAGAAACAAAATGTACCAAAACAGAGTTCATCTACTCGGTTATCTCGGCAAGCACCCCGAGCACAAGTCCGTCAAGACGACAGACCGCAAATACGCGGTTCTTTCGCTGGCGACTCAGCGTTCCTGGAAGGATGCCGACGAAGAATGGCACTCCAAGACCGAGTCGCATCGCGTCGTTGCCTGGAACAGACTCGGGGAGTACGCCGCGTCGAAGCTGCGCAAGGGCGACCGCATCTATTTACAAACTAGAGATTTTTTGCACGGTGTAAACCTCCGGCTTTTCAACTTCGACATCTTGGTCGAGAGGATTGCCTGAAGAGGCCATGAGAGGAGCCGCCTCGAGCCCGACGCGAAATGCCTAAGTACAGGGATCTCCGTTGACTGATCAAACGTTTGAATTGAGAGACGAACTTGGTCTGGCATGAATCCAATGTGGCGGAGAGCTTCCCAAACGTTGAGCTGTTTGAATTTTAAAACCTCAGCGGCTGTTCCTGCGTTGACGTGATTCCACAGCGTCTTCTCAATTTCGTGAGCTTTTCGATCTCCTATTTTCTCTTGGTACTCAGGACAATAACGACGTCGGCCAAAGTGAGTTTCGACGTATCCAAGTTCCTCAGCCGTTGCTAGAACGTGGTCGATATACCTATCTGCCGAGACGTCGCGCCTGAAACAGCGCAGTCAAGTGCAGTATCAAGAATGTCGGCACCAAATATGTTGGAATCAGCACCAGCGGCAGCTGTGTCATAGGAGCCGTGGAAACAGCTCCGTAAAAATTGGGAGGGAGCAGCGGGACGAGCGCCCCGATACTCACGGCCACGGTAAGGTCCAAAATGCCCGAAACGTTCCAGGCCACAAAGCTCCTGCTCGCCACAAAACCGGGCCGGCGCAGGAGCGCGGACAACACCAATGGAGCAGTCACACCGATCGCCATATCGCCCAGCCCCGCAGGCCAAGCGAAGATTCCAGGCAAGACTCCATAGGAATACAAAGTCAGAAACCCAAAGCCGGCCCATCTCCAGGCCTGCATCCCCACAATGAGGCGAAGGTCAGCTGAAAGAATAAACTCCCGCAGTGGCGGGATGGTTCGATATCCAACGAGAAACAGGCTGAGCGGGGTCAAGAGGCCGATCAGCAGTGCGAGCGGCGGCGCCCCCCGCGGCGCGACGAACACACCGCGCGCGCCAAGGGCCAAGATGAGCGCCAACCAAGCCAAAAAGAAGACGGCGACGAAAGCGCCTGTGCCGGAAATCGCTGGAACTTTGGGCTGATCGACGCGCGATATGACGGTGTTTTCCATGGTGAGTTCGCTCCCTTCTCGTAGTCACTTGCACTTTGCAAGTTACATGCAAATGTAGCAGACTAACTTTCACTATGCAAGTCACCCGCTCCAGGGGGAAGCTAAAAAGGATAAAACCAAAAACGGACGCGCTCGGTTTTCTGCGTTCGCCCTGCGCTGTCGCATGCACGCTTGACCTGGTTGGCGACAAGTGGTCGTTGCTTGTGGTCCGGGACTTGCTCCGCGGTAATGTGACCTATGGGGAGCTGCAAAATTCGCCCGAAGGCATTCCCACCAACATTCTTGCCGACCGGCTGAAAAGATTGGAAGAGGCGGGGCTCGTTGCTAAGTCTGCGTATCAGGAGCATCCCGTCCGCTACGCTTATGAGCTAACAGAAAAGGGAAAAACCCTAGGTGAGGTTCTGCTCGCGTTTGTGCGATGGGGCAAGAAACACATACCGGGTACGCGGACTCTGGAGCGTCCAGCGCCGCATTCCTTGCGAGGCCGAAAACCCACCGGGAAACAGGATCGAAAATCATAGCTGCAGTCGCCTCATACAGAGCGTCGGCCTCCAAGTGGGTCGAGGCTCATCTAAACGGAATCAATGGCGACAAATGCCCTTCGTAGGAGCAAGAGGCAATCGACGCATGCTGTCGTGCTGGAGGCGCCGGCGTCCATGTAGAAGCGTCCTTCGCGCCCGAAACGTTCCGGGTGGTCGGCCACGCGGAAGTGATCGGATGCAGGCTTACGGCGATTGGTAATGGGAACTCGGGTTGTCGGAAGTGATCCGTATGACTCCCGAATCATGACCCATCCGGAAGCTGTTTCGACCCAGAAGTCCGCTTCTGGGAAGTTGCGAGCCTAGGACGTTGCCGTGCTGGCGGTGCGTGGATCGGTTTTACAACAACTTACAAGAACGCGGGGACTGCTGAAGCCGACGGGGCAATCGCTCGCGCTGAGAAGAAGAAGCAGCGTTTGGCTCGGCGATATTTTTAAGCAAGGATTCGACGACGTAAGTCAGACGTTATCGCGGACCTATGCCAGAAACTCGCCGGCAAATCAGACTCTCGGAGGCCTAGATCGCGTATGTTCGCAAGGAAGGAAAGGTCTACGGGGTGAACGGCTCCGGAAAAAACAGGCCATCAATTTAATTACGGCCGTGGGTAATCCGATACTTTCGCTCAGATTGGTGCGATCTCGAGGTTGAAAACATGTTTCTTCTCGATCTGGGAGCTTCAGGGCCACACTTTCCGGCCCCTGCAAGGCGCACGGATTAGGCAGATTGGGAGTGCGGTGCCCGTACTTTTGGCGCAAGCGTCCTGAGCCGACGCACTTTCTTTAGGTGGGAATCTTCTGCTTTGCCAATATGGCTGAGTTCGACCTTCCGGTCCTCGAAATCCGCGATGATAATCAAAGTTCCGCCCATCGCGGAGACGATGGATCGAAGCTGGTCGATATGAATATTTCGATTCCGTTTTTCGAGTTTTGAAATTGCGGCTTGAGAAACCTTCATGCGTTCCGCGAGATCGACTTGCGTAACTTTCAGGGCGTCTCGCAGTTCGGAGAGTTCCATTGCGGCGATTTCCTCGATTGCCGCTTTTCGCGATCGAACGACAGATTCCGGCGTCATCGTCTGCTTTGCGAGTTCGCTAAATTTAATTCGCGCCATTAGAGAAGTCCCTCCTTCTTCAGTTCGGCTAGGTAAGCGTCGTAAATCTTGTCCGCAGTGGCGACCATTTTCGGGGTCCAGTTCTTACCAGACTTAATTCCGCCAATTAAGAGAATTCCGGTCTGACGTGGATCGAACGCAAAACAAATTCGGTACGGTTTGCCCGTAAATTGAATGCGCAATTCCTTCATGTTCGGATGCTTCGAATCTTTTGCCAGCGTATCAACTCGCGGCCTTCCGAGCGCCGGACCCTTTTCTTCAAGAACTGTTATTCCGATGGTAATGGCCTCGTGTTCGGCGTCTGAAAGCTCGGCCCACCACGCCTGAAATTCATCGGTCGCTTCTATGTTCCAGGCCACGAACAGACTATAACTCTAGAGTTATAAAAAGTCAAGCTTGAATTTCGTTTCGCACGGGCGCCAGCGCGGATAGTTGGCTTTGCAGCTTTGCGGCTGGCTCTCGTCGCGAGTTCTTGCGCTAGGGTGACGCCAAATCCGAGACGGTTTTGTCAAGCGCGCTTTCGTTGGGCGGGGATTCGCGGCTGTACACTTGAGCGAATTTTCGAACGCTACCCAGATCTAGCGCTTCCCGCGCGAATCAAGTTCTCGGTCGATCCGATAGTTTCGCGGCTTGTTTCAGGATACTAAGCTCTTTCTCTAACTATGAATCTCCAAGCCGTTCCTTGAGTTCCGCTGCATAGATTTCCGCTCTCTCATAGAGCCGAGCGTTCTGAATCGCGACCGCAGCGGGAATGGCGAGGGACTTCGCCAATCGCAGATGTTCTTGGGAAAACGCATTCACGCACGTGTCTCCGAGTGCTAGCAATCCCAGCACATTCTGCGAAGCGATGAGCGGCACGCAAAGCCAAGAACGGAAGTGCGAATTCCCCTTAAAGGTCGTCCAATCGCTTTCCCGAGTGGTATTCGAGATCAACAGACTGGTCCTCGAGCTAAGAACCTGCATAAGAAAACGGCTTTCGGCGGCATTCCATGTAAACGGGCATTTTTGCGGGCGTCGCGTTGGTTCATAGCTGTGGAGTTCCCGTGCCAAGAAAAGGCGGCTCTGGTCTTCTAGTAACAATACTCGTGCCGATTCACACGGAAGGCGAGCGGATGCATTCTGGGAGGGACCCAGGAGGTGTTGGCGAGGAACCGGGAAAGCACAAGACGCGAAGCTGCCGGGCGCAGGAATTAGCCCGAAGCCGTGCCCAAGAAAATGTGCGGGAGAAAATGGAGATGTAGCGGATTCAATGCAATCGGCGCGAGGCGCGGACGCACGTGCACCCTCAGCGGCGTCGAGCGTTTCGGCGTCGGGCAGTTTCCGGGTAGCGCGTTACCCGGTCAGGTTAATTGTTCCGGAGTACGCCGTCGCCCATGCACAATCGGCGTTTTCGATTCCGCGGCACAAGTGAGGGGTGCAGTCATGGGTCTCTCGACGAGGACCGGACAGGACAACTATCGGGCAGCAGCGGCCTTGTGATCTAACGATATTTGCATGTTTGCGCGATTGGGCAGGTCTTCGGAAACTGCTAGGATGCACTGCTGGCCTTCGAGTTCGATGATGTCCGCAGAATAGATTGTGTCTAGCAATTCACCGGAACGTGTCCGAAAGCGCGTAATGCGGTTCCTGACGTGGCCTTGTCTACGGAGTTCGTCCAGCATCTGGGGACGTTCGGATGGATTGTCCCAAACGCCGATGTCATAGACCGTGCGGCCAAGGACTTCCTTGGAGGAATAGCCGTACCTCCGCTCAAACGCTTCGTTGACGTCGACGAAGCGACCCTCGGCCACGGTCGTGATAGAAAATGCGATGGGACTGGATCGAAAAACCTTTGCGAATTTTTGCTCCAATAGGGTGCGGCCTTCTTGTGCCTCTCGTAGTGCTTGCTGTGTCCGTTGTAAATCCGCGAGGCGATGCTCCAATTCTGCGCCATAGATCTCCGCTCGTTCGTAGAGGCGTGCATTCTGAATCGCTACTGCGGCCGGAATGGCAAGCGATTTAGCAAGACGCAAATGTTCTGGGGTGAAGGTCTGGGCGCGAGTATGACCAAGCGATAGCAGGCCGAGCACGTTTTGCGACGCGATGAGCGGAACGCAGAGCCAAGAGTAAAAATGGGAATTGCCTTTGAATTCCTCCCACCCCTTTTCTTCGCGGGTGTTCGGAATGAGCAGACTAGTCCTCGAAGTTAGGACCACCATCGAGAAATGACTATCCGTGGCATCCCAGGTGACTGGACACTTTGGGGGGCGTCGGTTCGCTTCGTAGTGTTGCACCTCGCGGGCGAGAAAAAGACGGGCGTCACTTTCGAGGAGCAAGACGCGGGCCGACTCACATGGGATCAAGCCAACGAGTGACTCGAGCAGAGTGTCAAGAACGTAGTCCATACTGAGGTTTTGCGTGAGAGCAAGAGTTGTCTTGCGAAATGCGTCGGCTTCGGCCCATGCGGATTCCGCCAACGCGAGATTTTTCGCCATCTGTTCTTCGGCGAACTTGCGCGCTGTGACGTCCTGGGCCGTTCCGACAAGCCGGCAGATCGTGCCCGCCGAATCCCGGACGGGAAAACCGCGAACTGACACCCAGCGAATCGCATGGTCAGGCCTGATGATTCGGAACTCCTCATCGAGTTGTCCAGTATAGGTTGCATCTTCTAGTCGGGTGAGAACTCGGACACGATCTTCGGGGTGAAAGAGTTCCTGGTACGAGGTGGGTTTTTCGCGGAGCGAGTCGGGCGAACGGCCCGTGATCGTCTCAAACGCCTGGTTAACGTAGATGGCTTCCTTTGTGTCCGCATCGAGCATCCAGAAGATTTCCTAAGTGCGATCTACTATCAAAATTTCACGGAGTTGTTGTCCTTCTTTGGGCTAAAAATTGGCGATCTGAACCGCGACCGCGCATCCATGGGAGCTCCCAAAACACATCTTCTCGACAATGCTGGGGACTTGGAGGAACAGAAGGTATCACTACCCGTGCAATTCAAGCCTGAATTTCAATTAGAACGGACGAATCTTCTTGCGAGAGTGGTAGAGAAGTGGGACGAAGTTCCTGTGGGGCTCCTGCAGCATCTTGACCTTCGGAAATCCATGTACGGTTACATCGGACTCCAAGACTTCACTCTATTCCCCCTCATTCGTCCCGGGTCTCTCGTGCAAATTGATCCGAGCGAAAGGAAGATCAGTACTGCGAAATGGAAAACCGAGTTCGACCGACCGATCTACTTCATTGAATTGCGGGATGGATATGCCTGCAGTTGGTGTCAAGTTGATCGTGGACAGCTCATGGTTATTCCTCATCCGCACTCGCACCAAGATGTCCGGCGTTTCGAGTACCCCTCGCAGGCAGAGATTGTGGGCAGGGTGACAGGCGTGGCCATGCGAATTATCGGAGAGAGGTCGCCGGGATCATAGGAATCGGAGGAATCAGCCATGAGCTACGGCATCATCGGAGACCGTCAATGTTCCTGCGGTAATCGTTTTCAAGTTCGTGGTCGAAAGCGAGGTTGGTTGCGTCCATACGACCTCGCCCGTGGATATGGTCAAAGCCCAGCAGGGCGGTGGATGCTTTCGGGAGTGGGGAGAATGAGGAGAACGGGGCCGTCCAGTGAAGGACGGCCCCGTTCGGTCTTGCGGTTCGGCTACGTGCGGGCCGCTTTTGTTTTGGACGCGGGCTTCTCCTTCGCACGCGTCGTTTTCGCTTTCGTCTGTGTTTTCTCCTTCTCGGCTTTGACAACTGCGCTCCGCAATGCCTTCGTGTCAACCTTGTAAAGGCAAGCTGCTTCCGTCAGTGGGTCGTCGTCCTTGTTTTCGGTCGCGCTCCCGGCAGAGCCGAGGAGCATCGCCTCAAAAATCAGCACAGTGAGTCCATCGGCATCTGCCTTTTTGTAGAGCGCCCGCGCGTTCTCGGCCATTTGCCAATCGTGAGCGTCCTTCGGGTTTTGCAAACCGTGGCGTTTGGCAAGGCGGCACACCAGCTCGTGCGACAACGAACGCAAGACAAACCGCGTCACCATCCGCAATTCCTCGGTCCCAAGCTGCGGCTTCACTCGCTTGTAGTCTGCCCGGCCATCGCGTCCACTCGACTCAAAGCGCACTCTGTGGGGATCAAGCAGGTCCCAATCGCTCTCTTTAAGAGCCTGATCGATCAGAACGCGCGAAAATGCTTCTGGCTGGTCGGGCAAGGAACTTTATCTCTCCATGAACTGGCAACATTCCTAGAGTGTGTATCGAAGAAGTTAGTATTTAATATATCTTCGCTGAACAGGATTTTGAATTTTTACTTTATCAGACTTCAGAGATGTGGGAGTGATTGTCTTCAAAACCGTGCTTCATGCTGGCGGCGCGGAGGAGGGCTCCGCGCCGATTCCATCCAGAATGTGGGCGGCGGTTTTCTGGATGTACTCCAAACTCGCGGCCAACAGCTTCGCGTCACCCTCGTAGAGTTGAATGTAGTCTCGAGACGCTGAGCCTGTCTCTAGGCCGATGGCGTGGCAGATCACGAATGCAACAGCCTCTGCCTCGGTCTCGCGGCAGCGCTTCGAAGTGCTGCTGCGACGCTCGTCACGGTGCATCATTTCGTGCGCGACCTCGTGAGCAAGAGTCGAAAACTCCTCGGCCGGAGACTGGCCGGGCAACAAGGTGATCTTGCCGCCTGCCGAAATACCACGGGCCGGCGCGATGTCCTGGGAATACTCGAGAGCAATGCCGTGCTCGACGACAAACCTAGCCAGGCGCTCGCGATAGTCGCCGTTTACGCGGCCAATTGTCGGCAGTTCTTGCCCCTCGGTCTGGGTGACATCGAACACATACGCCGCACGGAAACCAACGGTCGACCGCGAATCGTCAGGCTCAGCCTCGTCTGTGTCCGCGGGCTTCTTGCGGATAATCGGCGCGAGAATCAAAATTCCTTTCTCGCCCTTCTTCACGAATCGACCTAACTTGTGCCATGTGTGAAATCCAGCGACGTAAGTAGCGGTAGGCTTCTGCGAGGCAATGAGCATGATGTTGTGCCACGAGTAACGATGGAAGCGGGCGATTGCAGCCAGGTATGCCGTCAACGTCTCACTGTGGCCCCGTTCGAGAGCGTGCTTCAGCTGTTCGATGGCGTTGCTTGCGATCTGTTTTGCTTGTTCGACTTTCATGTTTTCAGTCCTCCTGTTTCGGGGAGTCCTTGCTCCCGTCACCCACAGCCGAGGGAGCAAGGGCGCGAAACAGGGGGACATGTGCTAGTGGAACTGGCGCCTCAAGGTCGAAACGGGCCGCACGCATGAGTGACGCCGGGTTATGGCGGCGCGAAGCGTGCTAGTGGAGACCTCAGGCAAGCAGCCGGTGTGCAGCGAAGCAGCGCTCTTCAATCGGAAGGACAGGCAAGGATCAACGGGAATGAGCCCGAGTGACTACGCGACGAGGAAGAGGATGTCTAGTGCTGGTCGGGAGGAGGTTGCCAGCCGCGAGCGGGAGTCCATGTACTGTTGAGGAGTCGATCTTTACGCGCAGACCGAATTACGGGAGCGAGGAATGAAGTGAGTTGAGCGATGATGCTTTTGAATTCAGTACGTTCCACGTACGGACGATTCTTGGTGCAAAAGGCGTTCCACTGTTTGACCTTGTTGTCATCGGCGTAGAATTCCGGGGTAAAGGCGAGCGGAATGCCGTCTGCTGGAAGGTCGGTGTGGCGATGTTCGAAGGTCACACGAACGGCTTGAACGAGCGTCTTTCCGTCAAACTCGAATGTCACGGAGAGGCTGTGAAGGTCGTGAAAATCTTTCATGCGGCTATTTGCGATACCCAGTTTGACGATGGCCTCCAACTTTTCGGAGACGACGGTTTCACGCGGGTAGGCAAGCAGGTGAGGAGCCGGCAGTTCAAGGAGTGTCGGGTAGTGTGTGTCGATGGGGCCAGGTGTTATGACATCGCCGAAGCCGACATCGATTTGTATTGGGATTCGGGCTTTGTCTAGAACTGCCGTGAATGTGACCCGGACACCCTCGTAATCGGCGTCTTCCTTGATCCGTTCCGCTTTGACAGTCTTCGGCTCAAGACGCAAGCCGTCGTCCTCGACTTCCACGGTCGAGATTTCGCGGAAGATCTGAACAAAACGTTCAGGCGAATTGTCTCCCTTTGCTAGAAAATCGGCGTCTCGGGTGGGACGGTATTGCTGGTGTGTCCAGAGTTCGAAAAGCAGAGCGCCCTTTAGGACGAAAACATCCCGATACTTGGACTTGCTGACTCGGAAGAGGATTCTTTCCAAGGCGTACTTGGTGAGTATGAGTCCGAAGTCCTGATTGCGCTCGCGGGCAAGGTTGAGCAGTTTCTGGCGGATCGAGGCCGGAACGTTCTTGAGTGTCGGTTTCGGCAATTAGAGTGACTCCAGGTAGGGCCGCATCACGTTCGCAACTCGGCAGATCTTGGCAGCGGCCCAAAGGTCGTCCATGGAAGCTTTCTTGAGGCGTCGGCACTCCCTAAGAGCTTCCAGCGCGACATCCATGCCGATCTTGTTGCGGAATTTGAAGCAGTCGGCAACTGTCTTCGCCGGGGTGTAGACCTTGAGGGATGCGCCGCGAACGGGATATTCCTTCACACCGAAATGGAGAGCTGCACCGGACATACGCACGAAGCGAACTGGTGGAGATGCTACGCGTGGAGCCCAGGCCTTCACATCAATGGCCATCCAAACGTGATGTGGGGCCTGGGTTGTGAACTTGTGGAATTGAAGTGCGGAGAGAAGGCAAAGCACGCCCTTCGGGACCTTATGGGCGGCTTCGACGAGCGATAGGTGCTCGGTAACGTGGGATGAGGTCGATGCGTAAAGCCCTCGGCCTAGCTTCCTGAGGACGCCCTTTCGGACAAGGCGTGGCAGGTAGTTCCGGGGAATACCCAGAGCGAAGATGTCCTTCGAGCGAAGGATCTGTCGCTTTGCAGCCAGTGTGAGCAGTTGGTCTGACTTGGAATGCATGGCATGTTCCCAGGGCCAGTGTACCAAATACTCGGTAGATGTCAATAAGTACCGAGGATATAAAACAGGAGCGCGTCGTACCCAGAGGGGCCGTCACTACGATGGCGCTTGCGCTCCAACCGGAAATTGGCAACAAGTGTTCTAGCAATTCAAAAAGATAAAGCCCTACGTAAACCGAAGCCGCCTCAAGGAAGTGCCCTCCAAGTTTGACGCCGCGAGGGCGATAGTGCGCCCATAGCTCAAGGATGAAGCTTAACAGTGCCGATCCTATGCTCACGTCACGGGATTGCATGGTGTCTTGACGTAAATGCTATTGGGCAGTAAAGATGTTGGTCAAGAAAAAGTGGTTTCTTAGACTATCTATGAAGCCTGGTCCCAAAGCGAGAGTCACGAACGAGGCCGATATCGGGGTTCCCGGTCGAACTGGCATCAGCATGGGTTGGTTAAGTTCGCAAGCGTACGTGTGGAATATGGTTCTGCATGCGGTGCGTGACGGGGTTCCAGGGTTCATCGCAAAGGTTGAAGGCGCAAAACGAGCAAAGACAATACTGGCAGCGGAAGTGGACTACCTGGAGTTCCATGAAGCGGCGTCTCGGTCAGGGCGCCAACGAAGACGATTGTCCCGCCGACGCAAGGCTGAGACTGAATTTATGCAGGTAGCGATTGTCGCGCCGGAAAAAGTCCACCATATCCCGCGCAAGCGGAGATCGTCGGAAGAGTGACTGGCGTCGCGATGCGAATCGTTGCCGAAACAATGTCATGAGCGTTCTATCGCACCGGACTATGCGGATTCTTCTTCCGACGAATCGACTGCTTCCTTGTGAACGCCCCCGTGGACGGGAGCGTCATTTCTTCGGTACGCGCGTTGGAGGTAGAGGATGCAGCAACGTTCGCTACCGCCGGGGCCTGCCGAACAGATGCCAGATTTGGCGGTGTTCGTTGCCATTGTTGCACACCGACCGGATCAGACGGAAATGGACGCTTGGTCTTGGGGATGGCTCAGCTTCACGCAGAATTTTGCAAGCTGACGGGCGTGACGGAGTCAGAGTGGCTAGCTGATTCCAGTGCTCCACACTGCGTAAAGTGTTGTCAGCTAGATCCAGTAGTTGCGGCCAGAGTTCGCTCCTCAATCAGCCGTAAGCGAGTGATGCTTACCTTTTCAATTCTGAATGAAGATCCGGCTTAAGCCATCGTTCGAACCAGTCTAGGTTGCGAAGCATATACTCTCTCTCCAGCGGTGGTTCGAAGTTTACGTGCCCACCCCGGGGATAGATGTCAAACTCCACGGTTTTGTGCAGAGTCTTGAGCGCCTTGTAGAATTCCTGCGCTTGGCTCAAGGGGACGCGGTAGTCATTTTCGCCGTGCTGTATGAGCAAGGGAGTCGTGACGTTCCGTACGTGGGAGATGGCGGAATGCTCGATCAGTGATGCATTGTTCTCCCATGGGAATGCGAAGTACTCCACGATGAAGTCTCCTGCATCAGAAAAGTAGTATTCATTGATCAGGTCGCTCACGCTGGCACCGGTCGATGCCGCTTTGAAACGGCCCGTCTGTGTGACAATCCAGTCTGTCATATAGCCTCCATAGGAGGCGCCCATCACGCCGAGACGGTCTGGATCAGCTACGCCTTGGGCAATCATGGCGTCAACGCCGGCCATGATGTCCTTGTAATCACCCTCTCCCCAACTATTTACGATGGCGCGAAAACCGGCCACTCCGTAGCCCGAACCGCCGCGAGGCATGGGGAAGAGAATCGCCATTCCCGCGCTTGCCATGGCCTCGTCCGGGTAAGGATCGACCTGGCCAGGGATATGCGCGAATTGAGGGAATATTCCGTACGTGAATCCACCGATGGGGCCGCCATGACAATAGACAACCATCGGGATGCGCTGTTCGTGCTTATAGCCTGGAGGCGTAAGCAGTAAGCCCCAGATTTCCTTGCCGTCGAAAGATTTCCAGTGCACCGGTTCGAGATCGCCCATTTTCCAGTTGCGTAACTCCGGATTGATCTCGGTCAGTTTGGTAACTTTGTCGTCGGAGAGCGCTAAGACAGTGACGTCTCCCATCGTTCGGCTTTCCACCGATCGATAGGCGATGCGTTTGCCGTCTGCCGACAAACTCATGGAGAAGTTGGCGACCCGTCCCGGAGTCACCAGTTGAGTACGACCATCGTCCACCGAGATACGGTAAATTGCCTGCTCAAACATGTGTTCGCCGGAGTCATTCGTCTGCTCGTTGGGAATGTAAAAGATTGACAGGCCGTCAGGCGCCCAAGCGAACTCACTAACCCACACCTCCCGTGGAACGGTGAGACCGCGGGGAGCTCCGCCGCTTCCGTCCGCGGCTGCGACGTAGAGATCCATGCCGTTGATCATTCCCGCGCGGCCGCCAGAAGAAATAAACGCGATCGAGCGGCCATCCGGCGAGTATTGGGGCATTCGATTCGTGCCGGGCCGCTGGACGATCATGCGCGGCTCGCCGCCGTCCGTCGAAATCGCATAGATGGCGGAGTTATAGGGAGCGTTGAAGCCGGTTTCGTCGGAAGCCCCGTAGACCAATCCTTTTCCATCGGGAGCCCAGTGCACATCCAGCACCGTCTTGTTCGGTGGCGAGATTGCGCGAGGCGCACCCGCCGGGACTTCCTGTAACCAAATCCTGGGACGCCGCTGGTCTTTGTCTACGTGAATTACGTAGCTCTTGTCCTTCTTGCGCTGCTCTTCCTCGGGCGGAGGTGGTTCGGAGGCAATGAAGGCAATTCGCTTCCCGTCGGGCGACCATTCATACCGAGTCACGCCCTCCTTCATCGACGTGATCGCCCACGCCTCGCCGCCAGTCGCGGCCATCGCCATTACCTGGGGAACACCCTCGACGTAACCCACGAAAGAAATCAAGGAGCCGTCCGGCGACCAGCGCAACCAGGGAGACGGCAACGGTTTATTGAAGATTCGCGTGTGGTAGGTCATGCGCAGGGGTGTGCCGCCCGCGGCTTCGATTCGGTAGAGAACGCCCTCATGGGATGCTGTTTCCAGTGACGGGGTCGACACGACATAGGCGATTTGGCTTCCGTCCGGAGAAATCCTCACATCGGACACGGAACGGAGACGCATGAGATCGTCTACCGTTACTTGCGCTGACTGTACGCACGCCGGAGTAGCAAGCGCCGTTGAGAGAACGACCCATTGAACTGTTTTGTCCATCCTCATCCTATGCCCCCTTGCTGTCGGCGAATTCGATCGGGACCGCATTCGACGGATCATTTGCGAATTCATGAAGGACTTCGACCGCGATTCGTTCCGCCCGCGTGCGGAGCCATGGCATGCATCTCTAGAAGTTGAATCGAAGTCCGAACTGGACCTCCCGGCCGGCGAGTGGAACGAGCACCTTTCCGAAATCGGGGCCGGGCGCTCCGCTGACCCAAAAATTGTTGACCAATTCGGGATTGCCCTGGTTGGTCACATTAAAAAATTCTGCCAGCGGGGAGATTGAATACCGGTCTGCAAACCGGAAAATCTTTTCGATTCGAATATCCAGATTCGCCGAAGCCGGTCCGCGAAATTGATTCCGTTTGGTGCCGGGTGGACGAGTGGAGGAAATCCCATCACCGTCATAGTCGGTGGGCGTTCCGGACGCCGTGAAATAAACCCCACTTGTGGCACGAAACACGCTGCTGAAGCGGAATCCGAAGGGCAACTCGTATACTCCGGAGGCCGTGAAGGCGTGAGGAACGAACAGGTCCGAGTTCCCGCGATCGAACGCAAGATCGTTATTATTCGTGGGCACGCCCCCGCCGCCCTGCGTCCCGACTCCCAAACCAAGGTTTGAGTTGAGAAGGTCGTCAGTGCTGTGTGCGTAGGTGTAGTTGGCTTGGAACTGGAAGTGGCGCGAAAACCGCTTGTTGAGCGTAAGGATGAGAGCGTTGTACTTGCCGTCATACCACGGCCCGTAGCTGCGCTGGATCGGTCCGCCATCCGTCGTGATAGGCGTGCCTGCCGCTGCGGAGTCTGGCGAAAGGTTGGTGATGCGCACGCCCAGTATGTCCCGAATGCTGCGAAGTACGAATGACGCACCGATGGATAGACTCGGCGTCACCTCCCGCTGTAGCCCAACGCTGAAAGTGCTGTTGTAGGGTGTGCGGAAGGGCTTGGCTACGCGAATTTCGTCCTCGAAACTTCCAGTTATGTCTTCGCGGAGGAACCCGGTGGAAGGCGAAAAGTCAACGGGCGTGAAGGGCATCCCAAATGTTGTGAGATAAGAGTTCGTGGCTGCCACGAAGGCGGCCGGCGTCATCCCGGTGAGAGATTGAATATTCCCGGCATTGACCAGCGTCCCTGCCGGAATACCGAAGTGCGAGTTCAGAAAATTCGGATCCATCGCGGATGCTGCGATGGCCGCGACGCTTCCCGCGAAAGGAATTAGGGCGTCGTTGGCCAAACGCGGATAGTCCAATTCCACGACTGTCGTGCCGTTAAATCCTCCCAACTCTGGCACGGCTTGCGCGATGCCCAAGCGGTAGCGGTCGTAAAAAAGACCCCAGCTGGCACGAACCACGGTCTTGTTGTCGGGGCTCCACGCCAAACCAAGCCTGGGAGCAATATTTTTCCTGTCGTCGAACCTGGAATCGTAGTCATACCGCAGTCCGCCGCTGAGTGTTAGGCCAGGCATGACCAACCAATCGTCTTGGGCGAAGAAGCTGATACCGTTGTTCCGCATTCTCGAAATGTTGTCTCCCGGGTTAATGAAAGCAACCCCTTGGGGAATCTGGAAGGAGTCGACGCCGTAGAGATCGAACAACGAGTGGGTGGTCACAATCACGTTCTGAAGATCTTGCCCGTTTACCCCGTCCGCCAGAGTCCGGGTGTACTCAACTCCGAACTTTGCGGAATGGTGCTCGCTCGGAAGCCAGTTGAGCACCTCGCGGCCAGTGAAGTACTTCTGGTTGAGCGATTGAATGCTTCCGGGTGGGGGCCCAAAGTCAAACGAGCTTCCGTCGTCGAGGAACAGAATCTCGTAACCGGTACCGAGTGCGAGCCCCTGATTCTGCCCAAAGTCTTGAGCTCGAGCCCCAAACGAGCTGTCGAGGATCAGATGCGGGTTGAATAGCGACGTAAGTGCGACCGTACCCAGCCAGGTCGACGTCAAGTTGTTGTTGCTTGCGCTGGGAAGAGCAATGGGATCGGAGAGCTGATTTTGTAACTTTGCGCGAGAATAGCTCAGTGAAACGCGCAGCTCATTGTGGTCGGTGACTTTCTGCGTGTACTTACCGAACGCCCGAAGATCGTGAGTCTCGGGCACGACCGAGAAATCCTCGCCTTCACTCAGGGCTGGCGGAATGTTGGGCGGGAAGATCGCCCCGCGTGTTTCTTGAACACTTTCGATCGAACCGAAGAACCATGCCTTGTCGCGGCGAATGGGAACTCCCATCGTGCCGCCGTAGTCGTAACGCGAGAGTTTCGGCGGAGCCTGGCCGGATACATTGGAAGTGTCTAAGGCGTCGTTGCGTGCAAATAGAAAACCGTTCCCATGGATCGCGTTCGACCCGCTCTTACTGACGACGTTCACAATCGCCGCAGAACCGTTTCCGAATTCCGCCTTGAAACCCGTGTCGATCACCTCGAATTCTTGAATGGCATCCTGGGTGAACGTCTGAAAGACACCGCCATGGAAGTCATCATTGTTGTTCAGCCCGTCAATCAGATACGCAATGTTGCCCGCCCGCTCGCCCATGATTGCGCCGTTTGTGTCTCGGTTCGTCAAGTCGGAACGCGCCTGCGTATTCACGGCTACGCCCGGAGTGAGAAGAATGAGGTCCAGATAGTTGCGGCCGTTCAAGGGGATCGAATCGATATCGCGGCTGTCAATGACTTGCTTCAAGGCCGCCTCGGAGGTATCGAGCAGAGGAGCGCCACCGGCCACCGTTACAGTCTGAGAAACCGATCCAAGCTGCAAAGTGAAATTAATCGACACCTGATCTTGAACCTGCAGTTCGATGTCGCCCTTCACGATGCCTTTGAAGCCTTCCTTCGTAACGTTGGCGCGGTAGATGCCGGGCTGCAGCGTGACGAGGCGATAGATCCCCTCGTCATTCGTCTCGGCCGCATGCACGACGTTTGTGTTGACGTTGGTCAGTTCGACCTTCGCGCCTGCGACAACGCGTCCTGATTGGTCGGTGATCTGGCCCGTGACCGTCGCTTCGGTTGTCTGCGAATGAGCCGCACCGACGAAAACCACGAGACAAAGGCTTGCGGTGACTATAAAGCGCCAGCCCATCGAAAAGTTCATGGTACCTCCGCAGGAACTGTTACTGACATATTTGCTTGGAAGGAGAGGATGTTCTCAGTCGATCGCGCAATCTTTGCGTTGTCGGAGATCCTAGCGATGGCAGCGCTGTTCGAGAGAGCTTGTGCGCACCGGTGCAAGCGGATGGCGACGGTCTTTCTTTTCCTGGGTTTCGGAAATTTGCTTCTTAGGGGTGGTTTGGCGGGGCGGCCAGATTTGCGTATAAAAGCCGGCGGCCTCGCGGCGAAGGACTGCCGTTCGGCGATTCGAGGGTGACGAATACAGCATCGATGTGTTCAAGGACGCGTGGATTGTTAAACTCGAGCACCCAGCGGTTCATTGACGCGTCATCGATACTGAACATTCCGAGGTTCTCGGGTTTGTTTTCGTTCGGCTGGCGGTAGCCCCAGGCCTGAAAACCCGCAGGCGCTCGATTGCGTCCCTTGTCCTGAAGGTCGAACGCATAGAAGATCAGCAGCTTCTTCTCCGCATAATAGACGCGGCCATATGTGCGCTTCGTCGTGCCGTTGCTGTCCACGTCGTAGACATCTACGATGTGTAAATCACGGGCCCCGAAGAGGTTCTTTGCTTCCACGTCACTGAAGCCTTCGGGAGCGGCCGGCGCCTCTATTTTCACAGTCTGTTCGGCCCATTCCAATTTCTTCCGCAGGTTTTCCGCAAGCCTTCTCTGCTCCTCCGTCCGCTGAACGGCATTTTGGATTCTCATCTGCAAGTCGGCAGTCTGTTTATTTTTTTCTTCCGCCACGATTCTTTCCGCTGCCAGGTCTCGTCCTTTCTGGTCGGACTCAGCACGCACGGCTGCCATCTCCGATTCGAGTGCCTTCTGCCGGGCCTGCAACTCCACATACTTGGCTTGGGCCTCCCGGAGCGATTGTCGCAACGCCCCGCGTTCCATTTCACTCTCGCGCAATTGCTCGGCGGCGGAGGTTTTCTCTGCGATCGAGGTTTCTGTTCGATTTCTCCAGTCCGTTATCTGGGAACGGAGTTCTGTCAACGTAGGGGACAATTGGACTTCCTTCAATCGGTAAGCCCCAACGCCGACTGTCGCGCAAAGCACCAAAGCAAGCGCCGCATAGCTCAGAGCTGGACGCCGGGTCCAATTCACGGCTCGAAGCAGGCGGCTGCGGAGCCCGAATCTCCCTACCACCCCTGGGCGCGACGGGTTTGGATCGCTACCGATCGCCCGCTCGCGCGGCATTCGCTCGAGAAGGCGAGCAAACAATGCCTGTTCGTCTACCGGACGGCCGCTCTCGGTGCTTTCCGGCTCAATCCCTTTCTGAACAGCGAGTACTCCGAGGTCCTGGAGCGAGATTCTGCGAAAGTCGGAGCAGACACGGCGACATTCCGCGCATTCCGCTAAGTGCCGCTGCAGCTCGTCAAACTCGGATGCCGAGAGTTCGCCGATCGCGGCAAGGGCTCCGAGCTCTTCGTACCACTCGCTATTCGGGTGTTTAGGACTCAAATCCGTACGCATTTTCCCTTTCAAAGACTGCGGTGGCGTGAGGGGGCTTCTGTGCTGTTTCCGACTCCAAGAAAACCCTCAAAGCCCGCAGTCCTCTATAATAGTAATTTCTCGTATTGGCCAAACTTTCTCTCAGGATTTCGGATGCTTCCTGCAATGTGTAGCCCTCAAAATGAACGAGTTCGATGACCTCGCGTTGTCGCGCGCCCAGTGCTGTTATGCCGGTTTCCACATAGCGCGCCCACTCGCTGGGGCTCAAACCCAGCAGCTCAGGGGACTGCGCGGTTCGCATTTCTCGCTGCTCGGAGAGCTCTTCTTCCTTGTAGAACTTGCGGATGTTCAGGTATCTGCGGCGCAATAGTGCTTTAAAGTACGCAAACTGCAGTATCCATGTTCGAACGCTCCCACGGGTAGGATCGAACCTCTCTTTCTGAAGATAGATGGAGAGAAAGACTTCTTGGAGGATATCCTCCGTCTCGGCACGATGGCGAAGAATGCGGAACGCAACAGAAAAGACTTGGCGGCAGTAGCGGTGAAACAGCAGCGCGAAACAGTCCGTACAACCCTGACGGATGTTGTGCAGCAACTCATCATCCGCGAGCAGTTCAAGATGCTCGTGGCTAGGCATTTCGTGGCGGGGATTATAGGCACTGATCAGATGGGGAAACAAGCAGTTCGAAGAGAGAATATTTTTGTCAAGCGGTGACACAAATGACGGTTTCCGAGATATACGTGATGTCTCTGAGCGCTTCGATTAAATGTGCGTGGGCACAGTCGAATGCCATTCCGATCCCCGAAGGCGCGCCAGATTCAAAGGCACCGAAGTCGTGTCGAAGCCGTCCGAGGAGCAGCGGCACGGTCTGTTTGTTTCCGATCGGAGCGATGTCGAGATACGAGGCGTGGAGATAAGCGTTTTTTCGGACCACGTCGTAAAGTTGTGCGCGGACCTCCTTTTCCTGATTCTGGCTCGGAGAGGTCATGCGCCGTCCAGCTGTATTAGAGTGTGGAATGTAAATCGGAGCCGTTAGCCGCTAACGACGCACGGCTCCGATTTTGCCCGCAGCGAAATTCGGTCAGCCGTTGCCTTCCCGATATGACCGGAGTTACGTTCGGACTACCAGCACGCTAGTCATCACGGGGCTCGTTGTCAATTCGTAGAAGCCACATCAGTATTTCTACTTATTTCGGATTTCCTCTAAAGCTTTTCTGGTTTCTGCCGATGTGCCTCTCCAAGGAGGCCACATGGCCACTAATCAGAGAGTTCCTGTTGCTGAGTATGTCCGCATGTCCACCGAACATCAGCAGTATTCGCTTGAAAATCAATCTCTTGCGATTCAGAAATATGCAGTGTGCCACGATTTCGAGATTGTTCAAACATACACAGACAGCGCCCGGAGCGGCGTAATCCTAAAACACAGAACCGGCCTTCAACGGCTCTTGCAGGACGTAGTTCAAGGGTCTTCTGTCTTTCGCGCGATTCTTGTCTATGATGTCAGCCGGTGGGGTCGTTTTCAAGACACCGACGAAGCGGCGCATTACGAATTCCTCTGCAAGTCTTCTGGAGTTCCCGTTCACTACTGCGCGGAAACCTTTGCAAATGACGGCACTCTGCCAAGCTTGATGATGAAGGCGCTTAAACGCACCATGGCCGGCGAGTATAGTCGCGAGTTGGGAGTCAAAGTACTTGCGGGGCAAAAACGCCTTGCCGTTCTTGGATTCAAGCAGGGAGGTTCTCCCGGTTACGGTTTGCGGAGAATGTTGGTGTCGTCTACCAAGGTCTTGAAACAGCTATTGGCTTCGGGCGAACGAAAAAGCATCGCCACCGACCGCGTGATTCTTGTTCCAGGTCCAGAACGGGAAGTTCAGTGCGTCAGAGATATCTTCAGAATGCTTATAGCCGAGAAACGGACGGTATATGGAATTGCACGCGAATTGAATCGCAGGAAAACCCCCTATCTCAATGGTGCTGAATGGGATTATCAAGCCGTGTACAACGTTCTCACCCATCCCAAGTATGCCGGATTCTGTGTTTTCGCGAGAACCTCTCGGAAGCTCTACACGCGTACGATCCGCTTGCCAGAAACTCAATGGGTGCTAGCGCCTAACGCGTTTCAAGCAATCGTGAGCTTTCAGACCTTCCAAGATGCACAAAGCATCTTGCGCGACAGAACCATTCACAAGTCGAACGAAGAAATTCTCGAAAGATTGCGACAGTTGCTTGCATCGAAAGGGCGGCTTTCCCTTTCACTGATCCAGAAATCTCTCGAAACTCCATCTCCTTCAACCTATCGACATCGCTTTGGGGGTCTACAGCACGCCTATTCGCTTGTTGGATATGGGCACCCCGACCAGTTCAAATCAATGGACTTACGCCGCAGAATTCTAGCGCTCCGCGAGGAGCTACTCGTCCGGATCGTTCGCATGTTTCCAGATACCGTTTCAATCGTTAGGCAGAGCGGGCGATGGCGCGGCCGATTGCGGATGCCTAGTGGAAGGATTGTTTCTGTATTGGTGGCGCGTTCGATACGACCTTGGAAGGATTCCATCCGCTGGCAGGTGGACCCGCATCCCGGCGAAGGGAAGTTCGTCACCCTTCTGGTTCGTCTGAATGAGGAAAACAGCGGATTTCAGGATTTTCATGTCTTCACCGGCACCAAAGCGAAGAGGCGGTTCAGCTTAACTCGTAGAGACCCTCGGCTGCGGTTGGGCGTTCGACTTCGTGAGCTGTCCCGGCTATCTGAAGTCGTCGAGCGGTCGGCGCAAAAGCGGGTCAGTAACTGGCGATTTTTTTCCAATACGTAGTTTTACGGATTCGTTTTGCGGGCTTTGCGGATAGACATAAGCGTGGGAACTTAAGTATTGCTCGGTGGCTCGTGCAACTGCGGTCCTGACCGAATTACCTTGTGCAAATGGGGCGGTCACTCGACGTAGGAATACCCAAATAGGCAGGGCCGCAGTAGCGATCACGTCTCGAGGGCACGGAACAATCACCTCGAATGAGAGCCATCCTACAGATGGAGCGATGCGTAGTATGAACCGACCTCGTTTATGCGGCAACTCGGGCTGACGGAAATCGAAGATGAGAACAAGCTTCAACTTGTCAGCGGTAATGAAACGAAACGACTCATAGGATCACTACTTAGAGGGTTCGAGTTCGAACTTCGCTCTCTAGCGCGATCTGTGGGATCCGGTAATCGCGCAAACTTGGTGCGGACTTCGGGATCTGACGCAAGTCGAGGAACTCGCATGAAGAAAGGCTCTGTGAAACCGACGGTCAGATCACGCAGTATTAAGCCAGGAGAGAGTGATGCTGGCGCGCGCTTCGCACAGAAGAGGTCAGTGCCGCGCTACCCGTTCTCTGCACGTGTCACGATCCTAGAACCGATTACCAGGAGTGAACTGTCGGCCAGAACTTCTGATATCAGCTTAAGGGGCTGCTACATCGAGTCGATAGATCAGCTGCCTAAGAACACTATCATCCGGATCTGTATAGAACAGGCCGCAGCAAGATTTGAAACCTGGGGTCGCGTTGCCCACGTTCAAGTGGGATCGGGCTCCGGAATTGCGTTTTTCGAAACCTCTGCCGAGCAACAGCGAACGATGGAAGGTTGGATTACCGAGATCAGCGAGTTCCTGGAGAACGACGGTTAGTAATCACGCCGCGCGGAATTGCAGCAACTTAAGTGGCCAACCGCGTCAGCGCACGAACTTTGTACAAGGGGGCGAATGCCATGCAGCGTCAAGCGATCCGTGCCATCTTTCTCGTCTTCGTCCTCATTGCCATTCCAATTCAGGCCCGGTCGCAAGACATTGTCTGTACAGGATCCACTCCGATCGCTTCGCAGGCTCGCACGAGCATGAAGCATCGCAATCCGCCCACCTCAACTACCCAGCCAAAGAATGCGACGGTCTCTCAGGTGCTGTCTTGGGCCGCACCGCCAGATATTGCTAACGTGAAAACCCGCCGAAGCAACCAGTCGATTGATCCGCGCGAGGACCAGGGCTTCACAATCGACGGTGACCTGTGGCGTGTCATTGTCGAAGACAACGACTGCGATTTTCACCTCGAACTAGCCACTCCCGGCCAGCCCAAAACAGCTTCACGCATCATCGTCGAGGTTCCGCAGGGAGACGCATTTTTGGCGGCAAGGAAATTATTGCTCGAGGAATTGACAGCGAACGGCTACGAGCTTTCCGTCGGCAAGTCAATCACGCTGGATGAGCCGCTCAGAGTCACGGTGACTGGATTTGCCTTCTACGATGCGGCGCACTATTCGAAGAAGAATCCAAAGAAGGGTCACTCGCATGGAACAGCATTCGTCGGAACCCTCTGGGAACTTCATCCCGTGTGGAATATTAGTTTCGCTGAAACTCCCTGAGAGACTGCGTTCGAGTTCGCGGACACCGGTGGCAAGGATGGGGGCTCTGAAGCTCCTGCCGCCGCTGGCGCGCTGGTCGGTCACAAGCCTTCCTGTCCATACTCAAACGATAGAGATCACGACCGCTGACGCTAAGCTTCACATCGGTGAAAAAAGCAACGGTCGGTAGCAAATTGCTGCCATTCCGACATCGCGCAGAGAGCAAATCGTGCGGCTCGCGTCTCCGATCGACGAGAGAGAATATTGCTGGCAACTCCTGACAGCGATAAGATTCGGTTGACGGTCAATTCGCTCTGATCGTTCGGGTGGACACCACGACTTTTCATATTCTCCTGGTAGTGTTCTTGGCTACGTTGATTCGATCGACATTTGGTTTTGGCGAAGCGCTGATTGCGGTTCCTTTGCTCGCTCTCGTCATTCCTATCGAAATTGCCTCACCTCTTGCAGTTCTGCTGTCGATCACGATCGCCGCCATCGTGGTGGTACAAGACTGGCGGAAGATTCATATCCGCAGCACGGGCTGGCTGTTGGCGCCCACTTTTCTCGGAATTCCCTTGGGCATTGCGCTGCTGGCGAGCACTCACCAAAATGTCGTCAAAGGCGCGCTGGCGATTATCATTGTGGCATTTTCCGGATTCTCCCTGCTGGTCGAGAAACCCCCTCAGCTACACAGCGATAGCAATGCATGGCTCTTGACCTGCGGTTTTCTCGCCGGAGTGCTGGGCGGCGCTTACGGAATGAACGGGCCGCCACTGGTTATTTATGGGGCGATGCGAAGGTGGTCGCCGCAACACTTCCGCGCAACGCTGCAGGGCTATTTTCTTCCTGCAAGTATTGTGGCGATGGCGGGCTACTGGATTGCGGGACTCTGGGTGCCCGCAGTGACTCACTATTTTTGGATTTCCTTGCCGGTCGTACTACCGACGATTTTCTTGGGCAGGTTCCTCAATCATCGTCTTCGGGGCGACACGTTTCTCAAATATATCCATGCCGGGCTCGTGTGCGTGGGGATCGTGCTACTGATTCAAGCGTTGCGGAAAGTTTAAGACGAGAATATGAAACGCGTTTGACTTAGACTGAATTTGTCCGTTCCGCCACGCTCCCCTAGGCCTTCAACCTCGGTATCAGGCGCAGAACATTCTCGCGTTTAATACCCAGCATCTCCTGCTTCTCGCCAGCAACTTTCTTGTCCCTGCAAGCAGTGAACGTCAGGGGACTCTAATAGAGTACCTTATCGGTTTTCCTCGCCCAAAGTTGGAAAGCCTCAATTGCTTTGTCTCTGACGATTTGCTCTGAGCGTATTTTGCGTTGCTGATATGGGAGTCGCAATTCTCGATCGATGAAGGCATCGTCAAAACCTATGGCTGCGGCATCGCTAGTCGTGTTCGCAAAGTAGATCCTGTCCAGTCGAGCCCAATAGATGGCGGCCCAACACATGGGGCACGGTTCGCATGTTGAATAGAGCTCGCATCCCTTCAGCTCGAACTGGCCGATCAATCGGCACGCTTGTCTCACAGCGACGATTTCTGCGTGCGCAGTAGGGTCGTGCGATGTGGTCACCAGGTTTTGGCCTTCGGAGATGATCGAGTGTGCCCTCACCACAACGGCTGCGAATGGCCCTCCCTTTCCCGAGTTCACGTTGTCAATCGACAATTGGATTGCTCTCAACATGAATTCATCTCTCATGATCTCCTCCACGGCCACGATAGATTATTTGAAATCCATTGCCACTCTAGAGTGCCTTTCGATCGCTTTAATCATATCTCCTCAGCATAAAGCAGAACGTTCGAAGTGTATTAGATCGAACGTTGATCGACCAGCAGATCTCGGCAGATCTAAGTGAGCCCAATGGTCCCGACCTCACAAGCGACAGGGATCGTCACCCGCATACTGTGGGAGAACCGGAATCTTTAAATTCATGGCATTTCATGGCCTGAGTGTCGTGCAGCTGGTTTGCTTTCAGTTGCATTTGAACCCCTTCCCATGTAGAGTTTGCAAACTGTCCCAAAGACAGTACATTGAAATGCCCTCAAAAACGAGACGCGCACCGCAGGGGGAAGCTAGCGCCAGCAAATCAAATGCCCGGCACCATTTCTTGGAGGCAGCATGAGGTTCTATGTGGACCCTGCAAGTCGAATTCCGGTTCACAGTCAGTTACTCGATCAGATTAAGCTTGCCGTTGCCGTTGGTCATTTGAGGCCGGGCGATACTCTCCCCTCCGTCAGAGATTTGGAAAGGGAATTAGGTATTGGGAAGAACTCCATCTGGCGTGTTTATAAGTCGCTGGAAAAAATGGGACTCGTGGTTCTTCGTCAGGGGAAGGGTGCCCAGGTCTCAAGCGCGGCCGCCAGCGAAAAACACCAGGGGAAATTGGCGGAGTGCGAGGAAATCGCACGTTCAACATTTCAACGGCTGCAGAAGCTACAGATACACCCGTCCTCGTTCCTCTCCTATTTTCACCAATACCTTACAAGAGCCTATAACGAAGAATCTCAGCTGATTTTCGCCGAATGCAATCGGACGGAAACAGAAATATTCTCGAAACAAATAGCTGAACTGTGGAGCGTGGATATTCGCGGAGTGACATTCGATGAACTACGCGTCCAGTCCGTCCGAAAGCGTATAGCCAAGAACGCTAAGGTGATTACAAACGCATATCACCTCGACGAATTACGCGAACTGCTCAAGGGGACAGGCGCCGAGGTTCTGGGTTTGAAGTTTCGATGGGACCGGAGATTGATGAAGAGGATTGAGAGCCTGGATGACGGCAGTACGGTGCTATTTGTCTTTTCCGACCTGGATAAGGCTCGGTATGGGAGGCTCATTTTTGAGGAGTTCAGGTCCCTGGTGAAGCCACGAAAAGTAGTGATGACCCTCAAAGGCATTTCCGAAGTCGGTGACTTGAATCGACTGCGGGACCAGAAGAAATTTGGTTTGATCCTATTCAGCAACAGACTGTGGGACAGCCTGCCGGCTCCAATAAAGAAAAACCAGACGTTCTCCAGGCCCACATTGAACATAGATCCGGTTTCGCTCGAAGAGGTGCGGTATCAAGTGGGGATCGTTTGGTAGGCAAACAAGAAAAAAGCGCTTCTAAAACAGAAGAGCCTCCCATCACTCCTGCCACCGGTGTGCTCGAGGATTACGAACGGACGCGGGTACCGGAGCTCGAAGGGCGCGGTTTGCTGGGTATGACGCTTGTTCTCATGAGTTTGTGTGTCGCGATCCCTTCTCTTCTCCTCGGCGCCGCGCTGGTGGAAGGAATGGGATTGCGGCGAACAATCTCTGCCACGCTCTGGGGCGCTCTTGTGGGAACACCCATCTGTATTTTGGCGGCGCACGTCGGAGTGCGAAGTCGCCTTTCAACCGCGATGACCTTGAAGTTCGCATTTGGTACCGCGGGATCAAAGCTCATCTCCGCCATCATCGCACTTGATATGTTCTGTTGGTTTGCAGTTAATACTGAGATCTTTGGTACTTCCCTGCGAGACTCCGCGCAATCTATTTGGGGATTGTCGTTGGCTATGCCCTTGCTGTGCGTTGTCGCAGGTGTCTTGATGACAGCTTTGACGATTTTTGGTTACAAGGCTGTCGAAAAGTTCGCGTATTTGGCCGTGCCCTTGCTTGCGGTAGTCCTGTTCTCCTATCTGATTTCCTCGCTAATGAGATCGTCCTTTCACGAAGTTCTCGCCCGGCCCGCATTTGGGGTACCGATGTCTTACCCGATAGGAATCTCGATTGTGGCGGGCACCTTCCTTTCGGTTGCCTTACTGATGCCGGATTTTACCAGGTACTCAAAGAGCGTCACCCAATCGGCCCTGGCAGTGGTTTTTGGGCTCACCTGCGGATTTCCGCCGTTTGTTCTAATTGGCGCCTATCTAACTGCGGTCAGTCAGGAAAAAGATTTCGTGAAGCTGATGCTGACGGCTGGATGGGGATTGGCTGCGGTGCTGATTATCGTGCTGACTTGTTGGATTCACATGAATTCGTGTCTATATAGCGCCAGCCTGAATCTGGCAGCAATTATCCCGCACATTCCGAAATGGAAGCTCACGATGGGGGCGGGCTTGGCAGGAACTTGCATCGCATTGCTGGGAATCGTGGACCGTTATGTTCCGTTTTTGGTTGTTCTGAGCGTTGTGCTGCCTCCCATTGCCAGCGTTTTCGCAGCGGACTATTTGTTGCGTAGGAATCTATATCGAATCGGAAGCTTTGAAGGCGTTGATCGGATTCGCCCTATCGCTGCAGTGGCATTGTTTGCAGGAATTTTGGTGGGATTCGTGACCACTCCAAGTGGACAGATGGGAATGGGCCTTTTTAGTCTGACCCACCTGCCGGCGATCGATTCCTTCTTGGTTGCCTTCGGATGCCAATACCTGCTCGGCAAACTCTTCGTACATACGCCCGAGCAAGAACCCGAAGTGATTGGGAAATCGGCTTTAAGGAGAAGCGATGGCGCGTAGTTCCAAACCTGGAGATAAGGTCGATCCGGTTACGACTGAAGTTATTCGAAATCAATTCATCTCCGCCGCAGAGGAGATGAGGTTCAACCTTATGCGGACAGCATACAATCCGGTTGTTTTCGAAAATTGCGATTTCGCCGTAGGCGTTTTCGACGCAGAGGCCAACATGATCGCGCAAGCCCCCGGCCTTCCTGTTTTCCTCGGGACACTTCGCGAGTGCGTCCGGGAAATCACCGAAGACATCGGTGGACTGGACAAATTTCGGCCTGGCGACCTCTACATGATGAACGACCCCTATGCTGGTGGGACCCATCTGCTCGATGTTACCTGCGTCGTTCCTGTCTTCGATCAGGAT
>JBARFX010000090.1:0-63737 GCA_049797655.1 Candidatus Acidiferrales bacterium
GTCCGCGGTGACCTGCGAGTGCCGCGCACGTGGCGCAAGCTTTCCGATACCACGCAACAGCTGCTCGCCCGCGAAGCTGCGGGCGACTGGAATCAGTCGCTGATGGAAATGGGCGAGACAGTTTGCACGCCGCAATCGCCGCGTTGCGTGGAATGCCCCGTACAACGATGGTGCGCAGCGCGCGTACGGGGACTGGTGAACGAAATACCGGCGCCGCGACGGAAGCGCGCAGCCGTTAACGTAAAAATCGCAGCAGCGATTTTCCGCGATCCGCAGGGACGAACACTGGTCGTAAAAGACCCTGGAGCCCACGATGGCGTGCTTTTTTCGCGGATGTGGCAATTCCCTGCCGTTGAAGTGAAACGCCACGCGCGTGGCGAACTCGCGAAGCACCTTCGCACCACGCTCGGCGTGAACGGAATAGCGCTCCAGGCCCTGCCGGAGGCTCGGCACGGTGTGACGTTTCGCAACGTAACACTGCTGCCGTTTCTCGCGCCCGTCGAGCACTTGCCCGGCGCGAGCTTCCGGGCACGCATTCTGCCGCTCGATCGCCTCGCGCAGCTTCCGATCTCGAGCGCCACTCGCAAAATCGCCGCCGCGGCTGCCCACATTGCCCATCGCCCATTAGCGGATTAGCGTCGGCGCAACGCGCGCTGCTTCTTCGAGTGTTAGCATCATATCCAGGGCCATGTCCGCTTCCGCCGCACGGATTACCGCGCCGCCGCTCTCGGCGGTCCAACGATATTTTGAGGTGTCGCTCTATCTGCTCGTTCTCACGAGCGTGCTCGCGGTCGTTTCCACCGGCAAACTCGATCCGCTCTCGACCTTCGTCCCGGTAATCGTGCTCGGCTACAAAGGCATCCGGCTGTGGCGCGGAAAGGGGCCGGAACTTTCGGTACGCCTCGCGACGTGGCTGGTGCTCGCCTACTTTCTGTTTTTTCCCTTTGATCTTTGGGTGCTCTCGCGCAATCTCGCGGCCGGGGCGCCGAATCCGGCGCTTTACTCCGCGTTGCTCTCTGCGATTCACCTGCTGCTGTTCGCGGTGATGGTGCGGCTGTACTCGGCACGGACGAACCGCGACTACGCGTTTCTCGCGGTGCTGGCGTTCGCCGCGATACTGGCGTCGGCGATTTTGACCGTAGAGACGGGCTTCCTGATTTCTCTCGCAATATTCCTCGTGCTGGCCGTGTCTACGTTTGTCGCGCTTGAAATTCGGCGCAGTTCAACAGGAGCCGTGTCGCCGGCGCTCGATCCAGGGACGCCGCTGGCCCAGAAATTGAATCGCGCACTAGGCCTGACTTCGATATTCGTGGCGATTGGGACGCTGGCGATAGGCGGTGCGTTTTTCTTCGTGATTCCGCGCTTCACGGCCGGCTACATGAGCGCGATCAGCATTCAGCCTACGCTGATGACAGGGTTCAGCGACACCGTCACTCTCGGCGCAATCGGCAACATTAAGAAAAACCCTGCGGTCGTGATGCGGATCAAGGTCGAAGGCGATCCTTCGCGCGCTTCCGAAGTCCACTGGCGCGGCATCGCGTTCACCGATTTCGACGGCCGCCGATGGTTCACTCCCAACCACGATCCCGCCGTCGTCAGCGCGAACGGCGATGGCGTCTACATGCTGATGTCTGCGATGCCTGTGCGCGGCGAATACTATCCGCTGCGTTACACCGTGCTACTCGAGCCGATTGCCACCGACGCCCTCTTCGTCGCGCCCAGGGTGGTGGATGTGCGCGGAAGGTTTGCGAACGAAATGGAGCGGCCCGATGGCGTGAAGCGTCCGGGATTTCTCGTCTATGACAAGACGGGGTCGCTCTCGAATCCATTGCACAACGAGACGAAGGTCAGCTACCAGGCAGATTCGCTCTTGCCCGCCGTGCCGCCGGCCGAGCTGCGTAAAGCACCAGCGGAGTATTCCGAAATCGCGAAGCAAATGTATCTGCAATTGCCGGCGCTTGACCCGCGAATCGCGAAACTCGCGGCGCAAATCACCGCTGGAGCGCAAAATCCTTACGACAAGGCCGCGAGAATCGAAGCCTATCTCAGGACGAAGTACGGCTACTCGCTCGACCTCAAGGACCCGCACGGCAAGGATCCGCTTTCGTATTTTCTTTTCGACCGGAAGGCGGGCCATTGCGAATATTTCGCTTCGGCGATGACGATTCTGGCGCGAACCCAGGGAATTCCGGCCCGCTACGTCACCGGGTTTTTGCCCGGCGAATATAACGACGTCGGCGGCGACTACATCATTCGTGCGAGCGACGCGCACGCCTGGGTGGAAGTTTATTTCCCCGACTACGGCTGGATCACTTTTGATCCCACGCCGCCGGGAAGTTCGACGCGCGGCGGCTTGCTCGACCGGCTGGCGATGTATTGGGACTGGTTTCAGTTTGCCTGGGGCGAATGGATCGTCAATTACGATTTCGTGCACCAGTTGACGCTGGCGCAGAACGTGCAGAGGACGTCTCACGATTTTGGCGAGCGCGCCCAAAAATATTATCGCGAAAAGCAGAAGCAGTTGATGCAAATGCTGCTGGCGGTCGATAAGCGAATCGAGGCATCGCCTTATTTTCTGCCGCTCGTCCTCGTTGCGCTGGTGGCGCTGCTGATTTATTTGCGGGGCCGTCCGCTCATTTCCTACGTCGTCGCGCGCTGGAGTTTGCGCGCGCGGCGCGCCGGGAATTTGACGGCGTCGCTGGCCGCCCTCGAATACCGCGAGATGCTCCGCCTGCTCGAAAAGCGCGGCTGGAAGAAATCCGAATCGCAGACACCGCTCGAATTCGCCGCCGCAATTCCGGCCTCAGAGGTTTCCTCGCCCGTCGCGCAATTAACGGAGCTTTACCAGTCGGCACGCTTCGGCGCGCACGCCGCGCCGATTGAGCAGATGTCCACGCTCCTCCGCTCAATCCGCGATACTCTGCGCTCGCGCCGGTCATTGCCTCGATGAGTTGGCGTCACTGGGTTCTGCTGTTCGCAATGCTCGCGATTATCTGGAGTGTCTTTCTTTTTCCGGCCATTCCACAAAACGAGGCATACCACAATTTTGCCGATCATCGGCGACTATTCGGTGTCCCGAATCTCTTCAATGTGGCGTCTAACGTCTTTTTTCTTGTCGTGGGGTCGATGGGAATCTGGTTCGTGCGGACAACCTCGGTAGGTGATGGCTCGCCGTTTTCCGATTCTGTCGATCGCTGGGCCTATCTTATTTTTTTCATCGCCGTTGCTGCGACGGCATTCGGTTCAGCCTACTACCACCTTCATCCGGACGATCACGCGCTTGTTTGGGACCGCCTTCCCATGGCGGTCGGATTTCTTTCGCTCCTCGCGGCCGTGGTGTGCGAACGGACGACCCCGAAAAATGGATTGCCATACCTCGTGCTACTTCCTGCGTGGGGCGCTGGGACTGTTCTCTACTGGCGAGCGACCGAGCAAGGCGGCCAGGGTGATCTGCGACCCTACGTGATCGCGCAGTTTGGCTCATTGATAGCGATACTGCTTCTGATGGCACTTTTTCGCCCACGATTTACCCGCGGTGCCGACCTGCTCGTTTCATTGGCAATTTATGGAGGCGCGAAAGCTTTCGAAGCTGCGGATCGCACGATATTTGTAGCCGGCGGAATCGTAAGCGGACACACGTTGAAGCACGTTGCGGCCGCGATATCAGCCTATTGGATTCTACGGATGCTAAGGCTCCGCGCTCCTCTTCCGGCCCGCGCAACCTGACCGGTGCGGCCAGTCCTCACCTCGGCATCGGGCAGTAGCATGCTAGAATTGTGTGTTTGCGAGCAAGCCAAGGAAGCCTGCTGAGATGCCTAAAGTCGGATTCGTGAGTTTGGGATGCCCGAAGAACCTCGTCGATAGCGAGGTGATGATGGGCATTCTTGCGCGCGCGGGATACGAAATCACGCCGCGCGCAGGGGATGCCGACGTGCTCGTCGTCAACACCTGCAGCTTCATCGCCCCGGCGCAGCAGGAATCGGTGCAGTCGATTCTGGAGATGGCGGAGTACAAGAAATTCGGCCGAGCGCAGAAACTGATCGTCGCCGGATGCATGGTCGAGCGCTATCGCAACGATATTCGCGAGCAGATTCCGGAAGTCGACGCCGTCATCGGCACCGGTGAAGTGGACAAGATTCTCGAAGCCTGCGAAGGCCAACTTCGCCCGGAAGGTTCGTCAAGCGCAGCCAACCTGCCAACCTATCTTTATCATGACCTCACGCCCCGCGTTCTCGCGACGCCCCGCCACACCGCGTACATCAAAATCAACGAAGGCTGCGACCATCCCTGCACGTTCTGCGTGATTCCGCAGCTGCGCGGAAAATTCCGCAGCCGGCGATTCGAATCGGTGGTGCGCGAGGCGGAAAATCTGGCCGCAGCGGGCGTGCGCGAAATTTTGCTGATCGGGCAGGACACAACTTTTTACGGCGAAGATCTCGGCTTGCGCGACGGCCTTCCGGTACTTCTCGAGCGCCTCGCGCAAATCGACGGCCTCGACTGGATTCGCTTCCTCTATTGCTACCCGAACCGCATTACGCCATGCTTGCTCGATACGATTGCGGCGCATCCGCGCCTCGCGAAATATCTCGACGTGCCGCTGCAGCACGCCAGCCGAAGCGTCCTCGCGCGAATGAAGCGCGGCTCAAGCAGCTCGGCATTTCTGAAAATTCTCGAGCGCGTGCGGAAAACGATTCCGGGCGTTTCAATTCGCACGTCGTTCATTGTGGGATTTCCCGGTGAAACCGAAAAAGATTTCCGCGAGCTCTGCGATTTCGTGCGCGCCGCCGAGTTCGACTGGATGGGCGTCTTCGCCTACTCCGACGAAGACACTTCGAAAAGCTTCGCGCTCGCAAGTAAAGTGGAAGAAGAAACGATCGCGCGCCGCCGCGACACTCTGATGGCGATTCAAAAGAAAATCTCCGCACGCAAGCTGCGCAGGCGCGTCGGCCAGCGGGTGCGGGTGATGCTGGAAGGGCCGTCGAACGACACCGACCTCGTGTGGGAAGCGCGCCTCGAAGGCATGGCCCCCGAAATCGATGGCAAAGTCTACATCACCGACTTCGAAGGCGTAAACGACGCCGACCAATTGCCGCCGCCGGGAACGATGGCCACCGTCGAAATCACCGAATCGAACGATTACGACTTGATCGCGCGCGCTGTCGAATTCGCGGCGCCCGCGGCACGCACGCCCGGCGCAGAAATTGTAGTTTCCCCTTCGTCGGCAAACCCATTTCCGATCCTCGCATCCCGATAAAAAATCGCAGCAGAGACGCGGTAAATGCGCACTGGCAAGAGTGCCTGCACCACTGTAGCCACGACGAGCGCCGTCCTCGTCGCGGGTTTGGCACGTTGTGGATTCGGCTCGTCGTGGGTGTCGCCACCCCGGGTTCGCCGGCCTGAAGGCCGCCGCTACAAAACCTTTCGTGTTAGGCTTAGTTGTGTGGCCATGAAATTTCGCTGCCCGATTTGCCGCAAGCCAACGAATTCCGAAGCGAGCGCCGATTTTCCGTTTTGCAGCGAGCGCTGCCGTCTGCTCGACCTCGGCAACTGGTCCAGCGAGAAATATGTGATCAGCGAGCCGGTGCTCGATGAGTCCGTTCCAGAAAGCCCCGGCCGCTCAGATTCGACCGAAGACGAAGACAACCGGAAAAACGGATGAGTGCGAACCCAGACGCCGCGATTCCGAGCGAAGCTGCTGATGCGCAAGTTGCGTCACGCGAAGAAGCGCAGCGCAAGCCGCGTTTCGCAACCTTTATCGCCACAGCGGGAGGGCTTGGCTACATCCCCGTCGCACCGGGCACCTGGGGTTCTGCAGCCGGTTTAGTGCTTGCAATCGTGCCTGCGTGGGCCTTTGCGTTGGTATCGATAGGCATTACCGCTGCACAACATGGAGATGCTAGTTACTTCACCTGGCTAGTCTTTACGAATCATCCAGATCCGGTTTTCTGGGCACAAGTCGTCTTGGCGATGGTTATCGCTGCGCTGGGATTGTGGAGCGCAAATAGCGCTGCCGCCTATTGGAATCAAGGCGACCCACAGCGTGTTGTGATCGACGAGGTGTCGGGGCAACATCTAGCTTTGTTCCTCGGTTGCGTCGTGCCGCTCTGGTGGAAAGCATCGCAGCCTTCGTCGCCGAGTTACCTGCTTGGGGCTGTCTCGCTTGATTCGCCCCTTAGCTGGAAATATTTGCTGCTGGGTTTTATACTTTTTCGCATCTTCGACATCTGGAAACCGTTCCCGGCGCGGCAAGCGGAATCGTTACCGGGCGGCTGGGGAATCATGGCGGACGATTGGGTCGCCGGCATCTACGCGGCAATCGGATTGTGGATCGCGCGCGCAGCGGGGCTTTAGTGTATTTTTCGCAGGGGCGCGACTTCAGTCGTGCCGCCAGCCCGACGAATCAATGCGGCGTTAGCCGCTGAGGGAATGTTTCGAAAACGCAGCATCGCGGTAACGGACCAATCGACGTGAAAGCGAACGGCACACCGAGAATTGAAAGCGTGAATCCCGCGGCAGCCTTGCCGGGCGGCGAAATCTCGATCAACGGCTCAGGCTTCGGCGCCCGCAATCACACCCGCGCGCAAGTGCAGTTCGGCGCCGCCGAAGGCAGCCTCGTAATGGCCGCGGACAACGTCCTGATCGCCCGTGTTCCCGATGGCGCAGAAGGCGGCGCCGTTCGCGTGAAGATGGGCAGCGTCGAGAGCGCGCCTTTCCCGATGGCGCTCGGCGTCCAGATTGCCGACAACCTGCATCCCGTATCGAGCCCCGCCGTCGACGCCGAAGGTAACGTCTACGTCACCTTCAGCGGCCAGCGCGGCCAAAAAGTTCCCGTCTCGCTTTACAAAATCACCTCGAACCACACCGTGAAGCCGTTCATCACCGAACTCATGAATCCCACCGGCCTCGCGATCGACCGCAACGGATACCTCTTCGTCTCCTGCCGCAACGACGGCACGATTCACCGCATTTCGCCCGACGGCCGCGCGATGCAATGGATCGAAGGCATGGGAATCGCCACGGGCCTCGCCTTCGACAAAGCCGGCAACCTCTACGTCGGCGATCGCAGCGGCACAATTTTCAAAATCGGCGCCGACCGCGAAATTTTCGTTTTCGCCACCCTCGAGCCTTCGCTTGCTGCCTACCATCTCGCCTTCAGCCCCACGGGCGACCTTTTCGTCACCGGCCCAACCACGTCCAGCTTCGACCGCGTCTACAAAATTACTCCCGGCGGCGACGTGAGCGTTTTTTTCCGCGGCCTCGGCCGCCCGCAGGGACTCGCGTTCGATCGCTTCGGCAATCTCTATGTCGCTGCTTCGCTCGGTGGCCGCCGCGGCATCGTCCGCCTGACGCTGCACGCCGAACCGCAGCTCGTTCTGGGCGGCAGCAACATCGTCGGCCTCGCGCTCATGCCCAGCCGCCGCGCCATGATCACCACCAACAGCGCCATCTACTCTCTCGACTGGGACGTCGAGGGACTTCCGCTCAATGGTTAGCGCCCACTGATGCGGGCAGAAATCATCGCTATCGGCTCCGAACTCCTCACTCCTTACCGGCTCGATACCAATTCCCTTTTTCTCACCGACGGTCTCAATCAGGTTGGCATTCGCGTGGTGCACAAAGCGGTGGTCGGCGATTCGCTCGCCGACATGCGCGCATGTTTCCAACACGCCCTCGAGCGTGCTGATTTGATCGTCGCATGCGGCGGCCTGGGCCCCACCGACGATGACCGCACTCGTGAAGCCGTCGCCGACTTGCTGGCGCGCAAACTTCAGTTGAACGAACAAGTGCTTCGCCACATCCAGGAGCTCTTCCGCCGGTTCGGCCGTGTGATGCCCGATATCAACCGCCGGCAGGCGATGGTGCCCGAAGGCGCAACCGTGCTGCCGAATCCACGCGGCAGCGCTCCGGGCCTCTGGATCGAAGCGAGCGGGCACATTCTAATTTTGCTTCCGGGCGTCCCTTCGGAGCTGCGCGCGATGTTCGAGCAGGAAGTGCGCCCGCGGCTCGCAAAGCTCGGTCATGACGAGCGGCTCTTCACGCGCGACCTGCGCATTACGGGGCTGCCGGAATCGGAAGTGGAGCAGCGCGTTTCGCCGCTCTATGCGTTGTATCCCGACATCGAAACCACGATTCTCGCATCGCCGCCTGGGATTCAGCTGCATCCTCGCGCGTGGTCGCGCGATCCGGCGAAAGCGAATCAGGTGCTCGATGAAATGGTGAAGCGCATGGCTCTCGCGCTCGGCGAACACCTCTATTCCACTGAGGGTGAAACGATGGAAGAAGTTGTCGCGCGCGTCCTCACGGAAAACCGCGCGACGATTGCCGTCGCGGAAAGCTGCACGGGCGGCATGCTCGCCGAACGGCTCACCAACATCGCCGGAAGCTCGAGTTATTTTCTCGGCGGCGTGGTTTGCTACAGCAACGAGCTGAAATCAGCGCTCGTCGGCGTTCCGGCAGAGCTGATCGAATCCAAGGGTGCGGTGAGCGCGGAAGTGGCGCTCGCGCTCGCGGAAGGAATCCGAAAAAATACCGGCGCGACGCTTGGCATCGGCGTCACCGGAATTGCCGGGCCCGGCGGCGGCACTCCGGAAAAGCCCGTGGGCCTCGTGCACATCGGCATCGCCGACGAGCGCGGCCCTCGCGAACGCCGCTTCCAGTTCCCCGGCGATCGCGAACGCATCCGTATGCACGCCACTCAGACGGCGCTCGATTCCGTCCGCCGCTACTTTCTCTATCCCGCCCGCGGGCGGACGTAATCGTGCGCCTTTTTGTTGCGCTCGACCTGCCGGACGACATCCGGCGCGCCCTCGCCGAACTAATCGCCACTCTCAAGCCCAAATCGCACGCCGCTCGCTGGGTGCATCCCGAGAATCTGCACATCACGCTGAAATTCATCGGTCACGTAGAAAACCCGAAGCAGCGCCCGATCCAGGACGCGCTTGCCGCCGTTCATTCCGCACAAGCCGTCAACCTCCATTTCCACGGCATGGGTTTCTTTCCCAACGAGTACCGGCCCCGCGCGGTCTGGTGCGGAATTGACGCTTCACCCAATCTTACCGCGCTCGCCGCCGATATTGATCGCGCGCTCGCACCGCTCGGCGTCGAGCCGGACGTGCGCCCGTTCACCCCGCATCTCACCCTTGCGCGATTTAAATCCAACGAAGACGCCGGCGATGTAGTGAAAGCGGCGTACGATATGAAATCCTACGACTTCGGCTCAACCGTCGAGACGAACTTTCACCTCTACGAAAGCCTGTTGAAACCAACCGGAGCGCAATATAATCGCCTGGCTTCGTTTCCAATCCTGGCGGCCCAGCCGCAAAGGCGAACTGAAAAATGACCGGCTCGTCCCTTGCCGCCGCAGCCTTTGGTCCGGATTCGATTTTCGTGAACGTCACCGCGCTGATTCCAGTCGCCGCCTACCTGCTGGGCTCGATTCCGTTTGGCTTGCTCATCGTGAAAGCGCTCGGCGGCAGTGATATTCGCAGCGTTGGCAGCGGCAATATTGGCGCAGCCAATGTCACGCGCAACGCGGGCGCAGTCGCCGGCGCTCTCACGCTTCTTCTCGACGCGGGCAAGGGCTACTTCGCCGTTTGGCTCGCAGGCCACTGGACTGGCTGGAACATCCGCTGGATGATGCTCGGCGCGATTTTCGCGGTAATCGGCCACGTGTTTCCGGTGTGGCTCCAATTTCGCGGGGGCAAAGGCGTCGCGACCGGGCTTGGCGTTTTCATTCCCATTTGCCGCGAAGCAGTCGTGGCCGCCGCCGTTCTCTGGCTCATCGTGGTTCTCTTCTGGCGTTACTCGTCGCTCGGTTCGATCGCAGCCGCGGCGGCGATGCCCGTTTTTGTTTATCTCCTCTACGCTCCGGGTCACGCTCCTCCGAATTTCGTCAGCCTTGGAACGATTCTTATCTCCATCCTCATCCTCGCAAAGCACCGCTCGAACATCGAGCGATTGATCGCCGGTGAAGAATCGCGCCTCAAATTCCGCCGCTGAACCGGCCCGTAAGCGCGGAACCCCCTGAACCTGTGTGACTTATACGCCAACTCTAGTACTTTCGTCCTGTTGTGCGCCTTCCTTTCGCCCGTTAGCATTTATACCGGGAATCCCTGTGCCCATAAACGCTTTCAACCAGATCACGACCCGGCGCCTGCGCATCCTCTGGATTGTTATGGGCGCTCTGCTGCTCGTCAGCGTTATGCCCCTGTGGCTGTATCACCGCCAGGTGCTGCGGTTGAGCGAGGAAAAGCTGCAGGATACCGAGCGCGTCCAGCAAAACGAAATTACGCGTTCCCTCGCAAGCGAGACGGTACAGTTCGAGTCGAGCCTCCGCGAACAGCTTCTCAGCCAGCGCCAATTGCTCGCTCTCACTGGCTGGATTCAGAACGTGGACGACCCGGCGCACGCCCCGCAGATGACGCGCCTCCTCCAGAACTTCATCGAAAACAACACAAACATTCTCTACGTCACCGCCGTCAACACGCAGGCCAAAGGTGAATCGGCCGGAAGTTTCCGCGCCGACACCGATCCGTTCGTCGAAGTGGCGCTCAAGCGCGCCTTCACCGCAAGCATTCAAGGCCTCAACTACGTCAGCGAACCTTTTGGTGTGGGCCAAGACAATCGCCCGGCCCTCGTTGTTTCCGTCCCGCTCCTTGCAGACGGCCAGTTCACAGGAATGTTTGCTTCCGTCGTCTCGATTGACCGCTTGCTCGGGCGCCTCCGCGACGCCAGCGTACGCGACCGCACCGTATTTATCGTCGACGTGCATGGACACATCGTCGCGCACCCAAACACCAGCGAAATGGTGCCCGGCCGCGATCTTTCCGCCAGTTCTCCGCTTGTGACCAAGTTCAAAGACCTGCCGCAGGAGCTGCGCGCCACCGAAACGCTGCATTTCTCCGAGCAGGGAAAAAACAAGGGCCGCAAAGTGGAAATGATCGGAACGTACAGCACGATTCCGGAGCTTCGTTGGGCCGTAATTGCCGAGCGTGGCCTCGACGAAGCGCGTATCGACGCCGGAGTGCAGGAACTAACGACGCAGGCGCTCACGTTCGTCGTCGGCGTCACCGTTGTTGCCCTCATGTTCGGGTATCTGTTCGCAGTCGGAATCACGCGCCCGATCCGTGGCCTCGTTTTCTCCACGCGCGCCATCAGCCGCGCTGAATTTCACGAGCGCGTCGAAGTTCGCGGCGCCGCAGAAATCCGCGAGCTCGCTGAAACCTTCAACCACATGGCGGGCGATATCGAGCAGTACGTCGAACGCTTGAAGCAAGCCGCTGCCGAAAATCGCGACCTCTTCCTCGGCTCGATCCGCATGCTTGCCGCAGCCATCGACGAAAAGGACCCCTATACCCGCGGCCATTCCGGGCGCGTCGCAAAGTATTCGATGATCATCGGCGAATACCTGCAACTCACTTCCGAAGATCTCGACCGCCTCCGCATTTCGGCGCTGCTTCACGACGTCGGAAAAATTGGCGTCGACGACCGCGTGCTGAAAAAGCCCGGAAAATTAACGGACGAAGAGTTCGAAATCATGAAGCAGCACACTGTGAAAGGGGCGAACATCATGCGCCCCGTCGCCCAACTAAAAGAAATGCTGCCGGGAATCGAGCTGCACCATGAGCGTCTGGATGGCGCGGGCTATCCCTACGGCCTGCAAGCCGACCAGATTCCGCTGATGGCGCGAATTATCGCTGTCGCCGATACTCTCGATGCGATCACGACAAACCGTCCCTACCAATCCGCCATGGACCTCGAGTTCGCGATGGAACGCATTCGCTCGCTCGCCGTTTCGCGCTTCGATCCCAAAGTCGTCAACGCGCTCGAGTCCGCCGTCCGCGCCGGACGCCTCCGCCTCACCGCCGCTCTCGTCGAAGTCTAACCAGCACGCGCAACCAACGAAGCTGAATTTGAAAGCGAGCGGAAATGTTCTACGCCTGCAGATGGATTTTCACGCAAACTGGGGATCACGATTCTCCGCCGTCGCGCCGATCAGTTCGACAAGGTCCTCGACAGCCGCGTCCGGGAGTTCGTCGTGAGTCAGGCTCTCGCACAAAACGGCCAGGTCGATTTCCTTCTGGCACAACGACGCGGCGTCCTCGTAAATGCGCAGCACCACAAATTCAAGTGGCGAGTCGAGCCGAATCTTGAAATTCGCGTTACGCAAACCATCCGTCAGCGGCTGCGCATCGATCACCCTGCAGCGCGGCAGCGCCGCACGTACGATTCGCTCCACCAGCGGCCCCGGCAGCGTGCGCCTCGGTTCCCCCCGCAGCCACCGTGCTTCCTCAGGAGCGCCAGCGATCATCGCCCGCATTATCGCCGATCCTCGGCGTCGAGTGACGTTGCGGCTCGGATTTTCGCTTGGACTTGGATGGAGAGTGGAGTAGGGTCTCGCTCTGGCAGCCAGAACGCGCCCTTTTGGCGTTCGATGAGGTGCGAGACGCCGTGAGCGTCGTGCATGCTGGCGCGACGGCGTTCATCTCTGCTGACACCTGGGTTTCTGTCGACAACGTCGGAAACGAGGGCGTCAGCCTCGTAGCCGTCTTTTCTGCGCCCGGCTTCGAAGACTTCATGCGAGCCGAATCCGGGACCTGCACACTCTAAGACATTTGAACCATCGAAAGAATAAGGTGCGGCAGCATGGGAGTTCATCCGGTGGCCGGTCCCCGCGCGGCGCAAGCGGGGAGCAAACCAACTTACCCATCGGCGCGCTGGGCCTGGTACACCGTCGCAATTCTGTTGTGCGCCTACATTTTCTCGTTCATTGACCGGCAAATCCTGAACCTCCTGGTTGCCCCGGTTCGCCGCGATCTCGGAATCACCGACACGCAGATGAGGCTGCTGATCGGTTTTAGCTTCGCGGTCTTCTATTCCCTACTCGGCCTGCCTTTCGGACGCTTGGCGGATTCAATTAGCCGGCCGCGCTTGATTGTGATTGGAATGTTTACTTGGAGCTTGATGACGGGCGGATGCGGCCTCATCAGTTCCTACGGACAGCTATTCTTATTGCGCATGGGCGTTGGAATCGGTGAAGCCACGCTTTCTCCCGCCGCATATTCCATGATTTCAGACTCGTTTCCTCCTGAAAAGCGTTCCGTGCCGTTCAGCGTCTACACGATGGCAACGTACGTCGGCGGTGGGTTCGCATTCCTTCTTGGCGGCCTTCTACTTCGCTATTTCGGTGTGAGGCAGATGTTCGAGTTGCCCATCGTTGGACTCATTCGCCCGTGGCAGGCACTCTTCCTATTTCTGGGAATCTCCGGAATTCTCTTTATCCTCGCGCTCCTCACTCTTCGTGACCCGCCGCGAAAAGGCGCGCGAATTCTCGAAAACGCACAGGGCCAATTCAAGGTCGAGCGAATTCCGCTTTCGGCGGTTTGGATATATTTCGCTGAGAATAGGACAGCGCTGCTCTCATTGAACGTAGGAATGGGCCTCGCGGCTCTCGCCGCTTACGGAACTTCTGCTTGGGGAATTACTTTCCTGGTCCGCAATCATCAAATGACGGCTTCCCACGCGGGCGTTCTCTTCGGCGCCGCTCAAATCGTGTCTGGCTCGCTCGGAATGCTCACCGCAGGCAAGCTCGTGTCGTGGCTCGCACTTCGCGGATACCGAGACGCTTACATGCGCGTCGCAGTCGCATCCTGCGCCTTATGGTTCGTGCCGGGAATCCTCTATCCGCTCGTTTCTCACACTACCGCGGTTGTTGCGTTCCTCTATATCGCGATTTTTTTCGGCTGCATGCCTACGTGTCTCATCCCCGCAGCTATCGTCGAACTCGTCCCCAACGCCATGCGAGGACAGGCCACCGCCGCGTATCTTCTGATCGTAAATTTGATCGGATTGGGGATCGGCCCCACTGCAGTCGCCCTCGTAACAGACAAGCTGCTCGGTTACGATGCCGCCGTCCGCTATTCTCTGCTAGTCGTGACAGTAGCAGCTTATGTCCTGGCCGAAATTCTCTTCGTAATCGGCCTCCGCGCCTACATTCCCAGCCTCGGGCGCCTCAACCGCTGGCTCAAAGAAAATCTATAGTCGCCGGCGGACTCGAAGCGGGGTGATGCTCTAAATGGGCAGCAACACGGAACCAGAGCAGCGCCCTTGAACCTGCTTTCACTCCTCTCCATGCCTCCCTCTGCTAGAATGATGGATTCAATGTCATCCGGCGAACCAACATGATTTCACTCTTCGGACCACCCGAACCCACGCTCCTTGAGCGGCTGAAAGACTCCGTCAGCAAGACGAAGACGGAGCTCTCCGCCAAAGTCGAGCAGTTACTCACCGGCGACCGCCCCGTCGATCCCGAACTCCTCCGCCAGCTTGAATCCGCTTTGCTCAGCGCCGATATCGGCGTCCGCACCACGAAAGAAGTACTCGCCGCTCTCCGTCAGCAGGTGAACGAACACAAGCTCACTGACGCCAAAGACCTGAAGCGCGAACTGAAAAATCAGATCGCGAAAGTACTTACGTTCGCTCCGCCGGCCGCCGACGGAAACGGTAACTCCGCCTCACCTCGCGTGTTGTTTGTCGTCGGCGTGAACGGAACCGGCAAGACCACCACCATCGGCAAGCTCTCGAACCGCCTGAAAAAAGAAGGCGCCACCGTGATGCTTTGTGCGGCCGACACTTTTCGCGCCGCCGCCATCGAGCAGCTCGAAGTCTGGGGCAAGCGCTCGGGCGCCGAAGTGATCAAACAGAAATCCGGCGCCGATCCTTCCGCGGTCATCTTCGATGCGCTCTCTTCCGCCGTTGCCCGCCACATTGACTTGGTCATCGTCGACACCGCCGGCCGCCTCCACACCAAATCGAACCTAATGGCCGAGCTCGAAAAAATGAAGCGCACAGCCGCGAAAATCGTTCCTGGCGCGCCGCACGACGTGCTCCTCGTCCTCGACGCAACAACCGGCCAGAACGGCCTGAATCAAGCGCGCGAGTTCTGGAGTCACGCCGGCGTCACTGGTATCGTCCTCACCAAACTCGACGGCACCGCCAAAGGCGGCATCGTCGTCGCCATCGCACATGAACTGAATCTTCCGATTCGCTTCGTCGGCACCGGTGAGCAAATAGACGACCTGGTTCCCTTCGACCCGCAAACCTATGTCAACTCGCTCTTCGATTAGCGAAGCCGACGATCGCTGGGCGTTGCGCGCGGCGTTGCTCGCGTCGCAGGGCGTCGCACTAGCGCATCCGAATCCAATTGTTGGCGCCGTTATAGTCAAGAACCGCCGCCTGATCAGCGAGGGTTTTCACGCTTACGATCGCCGCGACCACGCCGAAATCGTCGCGCTAAAAAAGGCAGGCGCAAAAGCGCGCGGCGCAACCCTTTACGTAACGCTCGAACCCTGCTGCACCACCGGCCGCACCAGCCCGTGCACCAAAGCCATCATCGAAGCAGGCATCAGGCGCGTCGTCGCTTCAATCGCAGATCCGAATCCCGCCGTCGCAGGTCGAGGTTTTGCCGAGTTGCGCCGTGCAGGAATTGAAGTCGCCACAGGGGTTTGCGAAGGCAACGCGCGCGAGCAGAACGAAGACTTCGCCAAGTGGATTCGCACCGGCCTCCCATTCGTCACGCTTAAAACCGCACTCACTCTCGACGGCCAAATCGCCGCTCGGTCCGGCAGCACCACTTGGATCACCAGCGAAGCTTCGCGAGCGGAAGTCCACCGGCTCCGCCACGCCGCCGACGCTCTCCTCACCGGCATCGGCACCGTTCTCGCCGACGATCCACGCATGACCGACCGCACCGGCAAGCCCCGCCGCCGAAATCTCCTCCGCGCCGTGATCGATTCGCGCCTGCGCATGCCCCTGAAATCGAAGCTCGTGAGATCGGCCAACGGCGATCTCGTAATTTTCACCACTCAACCAGTCAATTCGCCAAAAGCCCGCGCACTCACTCGCGCCGGCATCGAAGTCGTCCAGGTCGCATCAAAACGCGGCCACGCCGATCTCCACTCCGTCCTTCGCGAGCTCGGCAATCGTCAAATGTTGAATGTCCTCCTCGAAGCAGGCGCCGAACTCAACGGCGCTGCGCTCCAGGCCGGTATTGTCGACAAACTGATTCTCTTTTATGCTCCGAAAATTATGGGAACCGGCGGCGTGCCCATGGCGTGCATTCCGTCCAAATGGTTTGCGAAATCGCCGGCGCTCGCCAATATCACAGTCAAACGTTACGGCCCCGATCTCTGCGTCCAAGGATACTTCCACGATGTTTACAGGAATCACCGAGCACGTCGGAAAAATTGAATCGTTCGAGCATAACAACGAAGGCGGACGCCTCCGCATCAGCCTCGAAGGCGCTCCCGCCATCGCCGCCGAAATGAATCTCGGCGATAGCATCTCCGTCAACGGCTGCTGCCTCACCGTCGTCGCATTCGACGCACGCTCCTTCGCCGCCGACCTCTCCGGCGAAACGCTCCACCGCACAGCCTTCAACGAAAAGAAGCCCGGCCAGCCGGTAAATCTCGAACGCCCGTTCGCCGCCACCGCCCGCCTCGGCGGCCACTTCGTGCAAGGCCACGTTGACGGCATTGGTCGCGTCACGAGCCTCGCGCCTGAAGGCGATAACTGGTGGCTCTCCGTCCGCATCCCGCAGGATTTGCGCCGCTACGTCGCCGAAAAAGGCTCGATCGCGATCGACGGCATCAGCCTCACCGTCGCCCGCTGGCAGCCGCAAGACGGCATCGCCGCCATCGCCGTAATCCCGTTTACGTACCAGCACACGAACATTCACGCGCTCACCGTCAACGACGCAGTAAACCTTGAAACCGACATTCTCGCGAAATATGTTGGAAGCCTGATCGCCGCTCGTAAGTCAACAGCCACTTCGCGGCTCACCGTCGCCGAATTGATCGAAGAAGGTTTCTGATGCCCGATGGAAAGCGGAAATCCTATGACGTCGCAGTCATCGGCGCTGGCGTTTTCGGCTCGTGGACCGCTTACTGCCTCCGAAAAGCAGGCGCTAGTGTGCTCCTCCTCGACTCCTACGGCCCCGCCCACTCCCGCGCGAGTTCCGGCGGCGAATCGCGCATCATTCGCATGGGTTACGGCCCCGACGAGATTTACACGCGCTGGTCGCTGCGCGCCCTTCCACTTTGGCAAGAACTTTTCGCCGAAGCCGGTCACCCCGGACTTTTCCACCGCACGGGCGTGCTCTGGATTGCCGACGAACGCGAACGCGAGCCCTACGCGCGAGAAACTGTCGCAACGCTCGCCAATCTTCGTATCCCGTTTGAAAAACTAACCACTGCCGATTTGCGCCATCGCTATCCCCAAATCGCCGTGGACGATTCCTCCTGGGGAATCATCGAGCCATCGAGCGGCGTCCTGATGGCCCGCCGCGCAGTGCAAACCGTCGCTGACCAAGCCCAGAAAATTGGCGTGGACTACAAAATCGCCGCTATCGCGCCGCCCGCGCCGGCGCCCGCTCTGCGCGCGCGCCTCCACTCGCTCTCCACCACAACCGGCGAAAACATTTCAGCGGCAACGTTCGTCTTCGCCTGCGGCCCTTGGCTGCCGAAACTCTTCCCCGCCCTCCTCGGCGACCGCATCTTCACGTCCCGCCAGGAAATTTTCTTCTTCGGCGTGCCGCCCGGCGACGTTCGCTTCCAGCCGCCGGCGCTCCCCACGTGGCTCGTGCTCCGCGACGAATTTTACGGTATGCCTGATCTCGAAAGCCGCGGCTTCAAAGTTGCCAACGATCGCCACGGCCCTCCCGTCGATCCCGATACGCAGTCGCGCATCGCCACTCCTGAAGGCCTGGCAGCCGCCCGTGATTTCCTCGCGCGCCGCTTCCCCGCTCTGAAAGACGCGCCAGTCGTCGAAACGCGCGTCTGCCAGTACGAGAACACTTCGAATGGGGATTTTCTGATCGATCAGCATCCGGACTTCGAAAACGTCTGGCTCGTTGGCGGCGGCTCAGGGCATGGATTCAAGCACGGTCCATCGGTAGGAGAGTACATCACGATGCGAGTCCTGAAGGCCGGCGCGCCCGGTCCCGCGCCTCTCGAACCGCTCGAATGGCGCTTCTCGCTCGCCACAAAAGAATCGGCGCAGCACCGCGCCGTATTTTAATCGGCGGGAACGGGATTCACCCGCGCTGCGTCGCGCGCCTTCGCTCGCGCTCCTCGAAAATATAGCGCCAGCCCAATCACGATCGACAGCACCGTCCCCCCGACCAATTTCATTTCGAACATCCACTTGTTCGTCGATTCACCCGGAGGAATCAGAGAAAGCACGATACCTCCCATCACGACGAGCAAGCCCAGAAGCCCCGCAAGCCATACTCCGAACTTCCCTCCGGGGATTAGCACGGCGTCCGGATTCACCCCTCGGTCCTTTCGGTACGCCAGTTTAATCACCGCTGTGTACATATATAGAAACGGAATGAAGTAGAGAATCACGGCCGCGTCCACAAGAATCTGGTACGCACTATTCGCCGTTTCGTTCACCTGTATCAATAGCAGAATTCCGCCCGAGATCACCGCCTGCACGAGAATCGAAACCCATGGCGTCTTCCACTTCGAATGAATTCTCCCAAACGCTGCCGGCAAGTAGCGATCGATTCCCACGACAAACGGAACGCGCGCGATTCCCGCCACCGTCGACCCCACCCCGCCGGCGTTCCCCACCGTCACCAGCGCTGCTGCGATGATTCCGAAAAACGCGATTCCCAGCATCGTCGATCCTGCCGTCATCGCCTGAAACACGCCGCTCTTCGGATCCACCGCTTCAGCCGGAAGCATGCTCAGAAGCGCAATCGTCGCGGCTATATAAATCAGCGCGATCAGCACTCCCGATCCAAAAATCGCCCTCGGAAACGTTTTGCGCGGATTGCGTACTTCTTCGCTCATCGCCGTGCAAAGCTCCAGCCCGGTGAACGCAAACGCAATCTGCGGCCAGAAATTCACGGTGCCGAAATTCCACGTCGGCAGCATGTTCCGCAATGTAAAGTGCGTCTGCGACCCATGCGCGTGCCACAAATACCCGCCCATTCCGACCAGCATCAGCAGCGGTAGATACGTCGCCACTCCTCCCGCGTTTTGCAGCCATTTTCCGATGTTCAATCCGATGATGTTCAGCACCACCGCGATAATCAAAATTGAAAATGACCCAATCATCAGAAACGTCCGGCTCTGCGCCAGGTGCGCCGCCCCGCTGCCTCCGATGTACGCTGCCATCGCGGCGCTCGCCATCAGCAGTCCGGGAAAATAAAAAAGCGTGTAGACCCAATACGTCCACCCCGCCACAAATCCGTGAAATTCGCCGAATGCTTCTTTCGACCACGCGTACAGTCCACCTTCTTCAGGAAATCGCGTGGACAACTCCACCACCACGAACGCAGTCGGCAGGAAAAAACACAGCGCCGCGGAAACCCACAGGCTCACCGACGACGTCCCGTTGTGCGCCGCTGCCGCTACCCAGCGCGGCCCCAGAATCGTCACAATGTTGAACAGCAGGACGTCCCAGACGCCCATCACCCGGCGCAGCTGTTTTTTCGGATCCGCCTGTGTAGAAGAGCTCACTCGACCGAGTCCAGCGCGGGTATCAGCTCATCTTCCTGAAGAAAATTGCGCAGAAAAGAATCTTTCGAAGCTTCCAGCTCTTTCCACGTTCCGAAAAACCAGACGCGCCCCTCCTGCAGGAAAATTACGCGGTCCGCAAGCTTCTTCGCCAGATGCGTATCGTGGGTCACGACGATCGAAGTTTTCTGCAGCGTCTTTTTTAATTTCACGATCAGATCGCTCATGTGCGCGGCCATCAACGGGTCCACCATCGTTGTTGGCTCATCGTACAAAATTGCTTGCGGTTCTTCCGCGAGCGCCCGCGCGATCGCCACCGAACGCTTCATTCCCGTGCTTAGGTCTGACGGCAACCGGTCGGCATATTCGGAAAGATCCAGCATCTGGAGCAATTCGCCGACGCGCTTCTCAATTTCCGCCTGTCCAGGTCTCTCCCCGCGCGTCTCGAGTGCAAATGCCACATTTTCCGCAACCGTCAGCGAGTCGAACAGCGCCCCCGACTGAAACACCATCGTCACGATCCGCCGGATTTCGGCGAACTGCTTTTCCGTGTAGAACGTCACATCCTGCCCCGCTACGATGATTTCCCCCTCGTCCGGCTGCAGAAACCCCAGCAACAGTTTCAAGCTGACCGATTTCCCCACTCCGCTGCGGCCCATAATTACAACCGTCTCGCCTTGATCGACGAAAAAGCTCACGTCCTTCAATACCGCGTTCTCGTCGAACGATTTCGAGACGTGCCGAAATTCGAAGTAATGGTCGTTCATCGCTTCTCGCGCCCTGCGAATCTCGATTGCGCTTCCTCATAGTCCGCTGGCGAGTTCATATTCTTGAATAGCAACCCGTCGGAATCAAAGCCTTTCCATTCCGAAGGTTCGATGAATTGGGTGGCGACACCCGCTAGTCCGTCCGTCACTTTTCGCGTGCCGCGATCCAGCGCCTCTCGAATCGCGCCTTCGCTCCGTTTCCTATACATCGCGCACAGCGGCTCCGCTCCGCGCTCGTTCATCGGAAGCACTGCATCCGCTTCCGATCGCAGCGCCCGCTCCGCCAAAAACTCGAGCCACTCCCGCGTCAGGTACGGCAGATCGCACGCGATCACCAAATTCCACGCTGCCCTGGACGCGCGCAGCGCCGTCGCAATTCCCCCCAACGGCCCAGCGCCAGGCATATCGTCCGTAATAATTCGCAACGCCAAACCCTCAAGCCGCACTGAGTCTCCGATCACCGCGCACGTGTCCGTAACGGACTCAACCAGGTTCGCCGCCCGCACTATCATCGCCACCCCGCCCAATTCCAGCAGCGCCTTGTCCCGCCCCATCCGCGAACTCTCCCCCCCAGCCAAAATAAATCCCCCGATTTGTTTGTCGTTAGTCAATTTCCCTCGATACCGTTCACGATAGGGACTCCGCAATACAATGTGACGCAACCTATCAGCGCCGTAGGCGCGGCAGAAAATTAGCCCAGCGCGGAAGCGCTGGGTACAAGACCGCGCGAAGCGCGTGCCTCTCGCGGCGCCTTTCCCGCGAGCCCCTCACTCCGTCACCGTACATCGACCAAGGCAACCAGCACTCAGCGCTCCGTACGAGCCGTCCATCAGTGTTAATCAGTGTTCATCTGTGGTTCCCAAGGTTTTCTTCCTTCCCCGGCCTCTGAATTCCCAACTCCCGTAACTTCTCCTGCAAACTCTGCCGGTGCAGCCCCACCTCAGCCGCCGTCTTCGATACGTTCCACCGATGCTCCTCAAGCTTCCTCTTCAAATACGCAATCTCAAATTTCCTTTTCGCCTCGCGAAAATCCGCCTCCGCCAGATACGAATCCCCGCCCGCACTTCGTGAAGCGCCCAGAGCGCTTACTCCGCTGCGAATCTCCGCCGGTAAATCAGCAGCCGTAATTTCTTCGCCCTTGCTCAAAACAAGCGTCCGCTCCAAAGCGTTCCTCAACTCGCGAACATTCCCCGGCCACTCATATCGCCGCAACAACTCCAGCGCCCCCTCGTCCAGCCGCACCCGGCGGCCATGTCTCGCCCCAAGCTGCTCGAGGAACGCTCCCACCAGCAGGCCAATATCTTCCTTGTGCTCGCGAAGTGCAGGTAGCTCCAGTGTGACCACACGCAGCCGGTAATACAAATCCTCGCGAAACCGTCCAGCCATAATCTCTTCCGTCAGATTGCGGTGCGTCGCGCTGATCACCCGCACATCTACATCAATCGCGCGCGATCCTCCCAGCGGCTCGATCGTTCGATTCTCAAGCGCGCGCAACACCTTCGCCTGCGTCACCGGGTTCATATCCCCGATCTCGTCCAGGAAAATCGTCCCGCCTGACGCCTGCTCGAATTTCCCTTTGCGCTGCTGGGCAGCTCCGGTGAACGCGCCTTTTTCATACCCAAACAGCTCCGACTCAATCAAGTTCTCCGGAAGCGCTGCGCAATTCACGGCCACGAACGGCTTCGCTGCCCGCGGCGACCGCGCATGAATTTCCTGCGCCAGCAAATCCTTGCCTGTACCGCTCTCGCCGAGAATCAACACGGTCGCATCCGTACTCGCCACTCGGTCGGCCATTTCAAAAACGCGCCGCATCGCTGCAGACCCGCCCAGCATTCGCCCGAATTGCCCATCGGACACCAGTTCCCGCCTCAAGCGCGCGTTCTCGTTGCCGAGCTCGGCCAGCTTCAGGAGGTTCGCCACCCGCGCTCGAAGCTCTGCGATATCGAATCCCTTTACGATGTAATCTGCGGCGCCATTTTGCAGCGCATCCACCGCCGTTTTCGCCCTATCGAGTGCGGATACCACCAGCACCGGCGTCTCATGCCCGTTCTCGCGCATCCACCCCAAAAACGACAAGCCGTCCTCGCCCGGCATCACCATATCCAGCAAAATCAAATCCGGACGCTCGCTTGCAAGCGCGATGCGAGCCGTAGCCGCAGAGTCCGCCTCGACCACGCAGTAGTTCCCTTCCAGCGCGCGCCGTGTCCCGTATCGCGCCGACGGTTCGTCATCCACGATAAGAATGCTTTTCATTTCAATATCCGGAATCCGCGCGCTTTTCCCCGGCCTCCGGATTTACCTCTCGGAGCGTTGGTACCAGGCCCCTCAATGCCGTCACAATCGCGAGCAGCAGGAATATTTGCAGGAATGTGTGCATGGCGTCGGGTGCGAGATGCTTGCCGAATGTCGGCAGGAAGTTGAGTGTGCGGCTGAAGGTTCGCTCGTATGTCCGTTGCCATTGCGCGCTCGCGCCGAAAATGTACGGCACCCACCAACTCCAGACTTGCAGACCAAACCAAACGCCGTCAAAGATAAGCGCAAACCACATCAGCAACCGAATTTTCTCGCGCCACCCGAAGCTGAAAAGCAAGCCAGGCAGTGCGAAGGCGAATGTGAGAATGATGCCTCCCGAGTCGAGTTCTCCCTTCCAAAAAGACTCGAGGACGGCTTGATGGCCGGGCTGCCGATTCCACGCCCCAAGCGGAACGCACACGATCAGCAACCAATAGGCCGTCAACAGAAGTTGCGTAAAAGTGGCAATGCGCAACCAATTCATCGGCCACTCCTTTCGGAAATCAATTGCATCACTGGTCCGCGAGCGGCAGCGTAATCCGAAAACGCGTTCCCGTGCCGTCTCTCAGCGGGCTCTCGCATGTGACTGTCCCACCCATCTCGGTAATCCGCCGCGCAACGATCGACAAACCCAACCCCGTCCCAGTTGCTTTGGTCGTGAAGTATGGCTGAAAAATCCTCGCGCGAAGCTCCTCTGAAATTCCCGGGCCGTCGTCTTCCACGCGGATTTCCGCTCGGTCCTCGTCCCTCGAGAATCCCACGCGAATCCTGCCCCCATTCGGCTGCGCTTCCATCGCATTCACAATTAAATTCGACAGCACCTCGCCCAGCGCCTCCTCCGATCCCAGCGCCACCATTTCCTCGCGAGGCTGGTCGAATTCCAGCCGGATGTTTCGCTGTTCCGCCTCGCGTCCAAAGAGAGACGCCGTCTGCCGGGCCAGCGCCACCGCGCCCACCCCCTCGCCATTCACCGAGGGCTTCGCGTAACGCAGCAGTTGCGTCAATTTCGCGCTCATGCGATCTATTTCACTCACTACTAATGTGCAATCGCGACGCGCGTCCAGCGGCAAATCCGGATTTTCGAGCTGCACCTGCAGCACGGTTTTCATCGAACTCAGCGGATTGCGCAAATTGTGTGAAATATTCGCCGCCATTTGCCCCAGCCCCGCCAGCCGCTCCCGCTCCGCCAGCTCACGCTCGAGTTGCAGCTTCTCCCCGATCAACCGGCACAGGTCGATGCTCGCAGGTAGTTGTTCCGCAAGAAATTCCAGCGCCGCCGATGTCTCGCCGGTAAGGTACGACCCCGTCGTTGCCGCTTCCAGCAATCCGACCTCGTTCCCATCTTTCATCAGCGGTAACCGAGCCACATGCCCAAGCCCGCCCGGCGACTCCAGCGGCGTGGGCGCTGAGTCGCTCGGCACGGAAAGCCGCACCACCGCCAGCCCAAACTCCTCGCGAATCCGCTTCTCTGCAAATCCGACCAGCCCCGCGATTTCTCCATCTCGCGCCTTGTTCTGCAGGTCCGCCGTCAACCGCTGCAATCCCTCCATTCCCTCATGTACGCGCCGGTGCAGCGCCGGCCCGATCAACCGCTCCAGCGGCTCGAACAAGAAAATCAGAATAAACAACAAAAAGCCTGCCGTCGCCTCAGGCGGAAAATACGGCTCAAGCCATCCGCTGACCCTATGGACGAGAGTCAGATACATCACTGCCAGAAACGTCGCCGACAACGCATACACCAGATTCCGCTGGGCTCCGTATTCAAGAAAATTGTGTTTCAGCGCAAAGTAAATCAGCAGCGCGCCCGGTAACACCGCCACGCACACAATGACCGTGGTCAGCGCTTCTCCCCGATACCCAATGGCCGCCAAGTTGGCCTGATCAAGCCCGAGCAAAATCGTGAGCACGAGCGACACGCCGAAGAGGCCCGAGAACAACGCCCGTTCGTTCTTGTCCTTCGCCGCTCGCCAGTCCTGAAACTCGAAGATCGTATCCATGAATGTAACGGAATACAGCCCGGCACCGGCCACAAATAGAAAATTCGTTAGCACGGCAGACAGACGGGCTCCGGCTTCGAGGCGACTTCCCCAAAAAAGTGAGATACCGAACGCCAGTTCAGCTACGGCAGCCAGATACAGGATCACGAGCAGCGGCTTCGCAAGACCACTTGGTTGCGATCGTCGAATCTGCCTCCGGTACGCATAATGCGTATGCCAGACGAGCGGAAGTAAAAGGACCAGGCCAAACGCGATCAGCAGCTGCGAAAATAGGTGTGTGGCGAGCGGCGGTGTGCTGTACTGAATCTTCGCGTTAATCTCTAGCAGGCCGCCCGCATAGATGGAAAACAAGGAGAGCACGAGAAAGAAAAGCAGCCGTTCAAGAAACCGTGGCCGCCGGTGCCCCAGGATCAGTGCCAGCAGAAACAAATAGACCAGCGTCCCGGCGGTGAGCCCGATCAAGCGGAAATAATAGAGGATGGGCACCCAAACGCCTCAGCTTGCCGGATTCTAGCTGCAGTGTCGTCCCAACTCAATAAAGAAGTGTCGGAAAAACCATACATATTCTCAAAATATTGATTATAAATGCTTTATATACTTAGTATTCTACGCTCATACGTGAGTGCCGAATTGTCAGGTATTCACTTGACACCACTCCCCTTCCAAACTATATTAGCACTCGCTTGAGAGGAGTGCTAACACTCGCAACCTTCTCCCCGAGCAACTCAGCACCATCTCTCCACCGGAGGAATTGCACAAATGGCAGTGAACATCACGCCGCTGCACGACCGCGTCCTGGTCAAGCGGCTCGAAGGGAAGGAAGCTGTGAAAGGCGGCATCATCATCCCCGACACAGCCAAAGAGAAACCACAAGAGGGCGAAGTCATCGCCGTCGGCAATGGCCGTCGCGAAAAGGGCGAACTCATCCCGCTCGACGTAAAGCCCGGAGACCGAATCCTGTTCGGCAAGTATTCGGGAAATGACATCACGATCGACGACGAGGAATACATGATTCTCAAGGAAGACGAAATCCTCGCGAGGATCGGCGGCTCGGCCAAAGCGGCCGGCGGCAGAAAGTAACGTTCGGATTCGGCTCAGGTCCCGCTGCTCCACTTAAAACGGGCCAGCCGCAGCCGCACAATCAATCCCACTAACCTAAGAAAGCGAAAGAGGAGATAGACACATGGCAAAGCAAATCGTGACTGGCGAAAATTCTCGCCAGGCGATCCTGCGCGGCGTCAACATTCTCGCCGATGCAGTGAAGATCACGCTCGGCCCCAAGGGGCGCAACGCGGTCATCGAGAAGAAGTTCGGCGCCCCGATCATCACCAAGGACGGCGTCACCGTCGCTAAAGAAATCGAGCTGCCCGATCCGCTCGAGAACATGGGCGCCCAGATGGTTCGTGAAGTCGCTTCCAAAACTTCCGACGTCGCCGGCGACGGCACCACCACCGCAACCGTTCTGGCTCAAGCCATCTTCCGCGAAGGCGTGAAGACGGTCGCAGCCGGCGCAAGCCCGATGGCCCTCAAGCGCGGCATCGAAAAAGCCGTCGAAGTCGCCGTTGAAGAAATCAAGAAATTTCACAAGGACGTCAAGGGCGACATGATCGCGCAAGTCGGCACGATCTCCGCCAACAACGACCGGCAGATCGGGTCCATCATCGCGGAAGCGATGAAGAAGGTTGGGAAGGATGGCGTCATCACCGTCGAAGAATCGAAGACGATGGAGACGACCCTCGAAGTGGTCGAAGGCATGCAATTCGACCGCGGCTACCTCTCCCCCTACTTCGTGACCGATCCCGAGCGGATGGAATGCGTACTCGAAGACGTGCGCATCCTCATCCACGAAAAGAAAATCAGCTCGATGAAGGACCTGCTTCCCCTGCTCGAGCAGACCGCCAAGATGGGCAAGCCTCTCTTGATCATCGCCGAGGACGTTGAGGGCGAAGCGCTCGCAACTCTCGTCGTGAACAAGCTCCGCGGCACTCTCCAGTGCGGCGCCGTGAAGGCTCCCGGGTTCGGCGATCGCCGCAAGGCCATGCTCGAGGACATTGCCACCCTCACCGGCGGCAAAGCCATCACGGAAGATCTCGGCATCAAGCTCGAGAACGTGAAGCTCGAAGACCTCGGCCGCGCCAAGAAAGTCACCATCGACAAGGACAACACCACGATCGTTGAAGGCGGCGGCAAAGCCTCCGAGATCGAAGGCCGCGTGAAGCAGATTCGCACGCAGGTCGAAGACACCACCTCCGACTACGATCGCGAGAAACTCCAGGAACGCCTCGCGAAACTCGTCGGCGGCGTCGCCGTTATCAAAGTCGGCGCGGCAACCGAAACCGAGCTGAAAGAAAAGAAGGCTCGCGTTGAGGACGCCATGCACGCCACCCGCGCAGCTGTCGAGGAAGGCATCGTTCCCGGCGGCGGCGTTGCGCTGGTTCGTTGCATCGCCGCGCTCGAAAAGCTCAAGCTCCACGATGACGAAGCCATCGGGGTCAACATCGTGAAGCGCGCGCTCGAAGAGCCCATGCGGCAAATCGCACTCAACGCCGGCCATGAAGGCGCCGTTGTGGTGGGACGCGTGCGAGAATCGAAGGATGATAACTTCGGATTGAATGCCGACTCCGGAGACTATGGCGACATGGTCAAGGCTGGCGTCATTGACCCGGCCAAGGTCACCCGTCTCGCTCTCCAGAACGCCGCGTCAATCGCCGGCCTGATGCTCACCACCGAAGCTCTCGTGGCCGACATCAAGGAAGACGAAAAGAAGGGCGCCGGCGCTGGCGGCGGTATGCCAGGTGGTGGCGGCGGAATGGGCGGCATGTACTAAACCGCACCAGCCGACCAACACTCGGTCGTCATCCACAAATACAAAAAGGGCGTCCCAAGTACCGGGGCGCCCTTTTTATTTGTTCGCCGTCGCGACACGGCCGTCCCACAAGCGCACACCGCCCGCGCGTCGCCCAGCCCCACCCCTGCCGTAACCCGATGCAGCTATTCAGAGTTACGCTCGCGAACCATTGGCACCCAAGCTGCCTTCACTACTACGTATTGCGATATACTCTACCGCCGAACGGTAGAGAGCCCCAAAAACTCAAAATCTCATGCGGAGGACGCACCAGCCATGACTCGAAAAAATCTCACGCGACGCGAATTGCTCCAGGGCTCAGCGGCACTCGGTTGTCTCGCGGCCCTTCCGCTGCCACCCGCAGCGTCCAGCCGCACGCAGAGCGCGCAATCCGCCGCCAGCAAGCCCAGCCCAGGCGCAAGCCCGCTCACGCCGCCTACTAACGGCATTATTCCCGTCGCGTTTCCCATCTCCGTCGGCGCAGTTGTGATCGACTTCTGCGGCCCGTGGGAAGTACTTCAGGACGCCGGCTCCCGCGACGGCAAGCGCGGGTTCGACCTCTTCACCGTCGCCGAAAAGAGCGCTCTGGTGGAAACGTCCGGCGGCATGAAGATCCTGCCGAACTACACCTTCGACAACGCGCCGCGCCCCAAAGTGATCGTGATCCCGGCGCAAGGTGGCGCCACCGAAGCGATGTACCGCTGGATTCGCGAATCCTCGAAAACCGCGGACCTCACGATGTCCGTGTGCACCGGCGCATTCGTTCTCGCCAAGACGGGCCTTCTCTCCGGCAAATCCGCCACCACGCACCACTACTCCTACACCGACCTCGCGATGCAGTTTCCGGATATTCACGTCAAGCGCGGCTATCGTTTCGTCGAAGAAGGCAATATCGCGACCGCCGGCGGACTTACTTCCGGCATGGATCTCGCTTTCCGGGTCGTCGAGCGCTATTTCGGCCACGACCAGGCCATGGAGACCGCTCTCAACATGGAATACCAGGGCCAGGGCTGGCTCGATGCCACCGGCGCCGCCAACTCAATCTACGTCGGATCCGAGCACGCCGGCCTCGTCTGCGAAATCTGCGGCATGCCCGTGGACGCGAAAACCGCTCTCACATCGGTGTACAAAGGCCGCACCTACTACTTCTGCAGCAACGGCCACAAAGCCACCTTCGATGCCGCCCCGGAAAAAGCCCTCGAAATGGCGGCCGCAAAATAAGCTCCCAAGCCGCCGCCCAAGGATTCAGCCGGAATCCCAGGCGCACAAACTGCGCTTCGTTGCGAACCCAGTGATCGAAGCACTCGTCCTGCCAGAAGCGTTTTCCGGTCCGCCCCAAGATCGAGTTCGACTGGCGAGCCGTGATGCCTTTCAGCTCGCGGGTAATCAAACGCAGCCGCATCAAAGGCGAAAGCAGGACGTGGACGTGATTTGCCATTACCACATACGCATGCAAGTCATAGTGATGTAATTCGAATGCTCCGCTGATCAACGTCTCGACGATAGCAGCTGCGATACGGGGCTCTTTGAGCCATAGCGGACTGTCGGTCGGACGATCGAGCAGCTGTTCGGCGAGTCTGAACTCTTCCGCCGACTGCATGCCCAATCTCATGCGCAGCCCTCTTATAAATCCCACCGGCAACGAGCCATAGAGGCGCCAAGTCAAAAATATGCATTTACCTTCCGGGTGCCAGTGCGGCAGGTTTCGACGGTAATACGACATAGCGACGGCGTATCACGTGGCTTTAGAGCGTGCAATTCGCAATATTACGGTCAGCGGCGCTCCGGCCGCTATTCGTCGGAAAGAAGGCTTCGTTCCACATCTCCGATTCGTCTCGGATTGCCGGATTCTTGTTACCTGCGGCACAGGCAAGAGTGCCTGTGCTACGGAAATCGGATCGGGTGCGTAATTCCCACAATAGAAATTCACAGGGCGAATGTGCGACCGTGAAAGAGCGGCAAAATTAGTGTCGCAACTGCATCAAGGTGATTGCAGCAAATAGCAGTTTTTGACCCGGTTTGAGGACGATTTGGACGGCGGCCGGTCGCGTGATGGAAGGAATTCAGTGAGCGTACCGAAAGCTTGGCAGCGGAGGGAGCGACGCCTGAGGCGGCCCATTCGGAGAGCCGGTGAACCGGAGGCTGCATGGATCGCGAGGCGCAGGATTTCGCACCGTGGCAAGACGCTTCGAGCATTTCGGACATATCTCGATCTGCTTGATACAACTCGACATATACAGAACGAACTGAAGGGGCAGATGGCCGCGTTTGATTTGACGCCGCGCGGTTTTCGGATGCTGGAGATGCTGTACCGGCACGGGCCGACCGTGATGACGATCGCCGCCGAGAAGCTCGAGTGCAGCCGCCAGAATGTGGACGTGCTGCTGACGCGTCTCGAGCAGCGCGGGTGGATTGCGCGCGAGCTATGGACATTTCCGGCTGCGGAGATGGCGGAAAGCCGGCTGCCGGTGAGAAAAAGAGGAAAGCGGAGAAAAGGAAGGTTGTTCGGAGTGATCCGCCTGACGAAGCAGGGAAAGAACTTCATAGGGACGGTGTTTCCGAAGCATGCGAAGGTGGTGAAGTCACTGATGCGGACGCTCGACGGGCGCGAGCAGGTGACGTTGAGCCGGTTGCTGCAGAAATTGCGTGCGGGCGACATAGCGAAGTTCGTGCGAGAAGTCCGTATGTACGACGAGGAGGATTGGCCGAAGGTGATGAAGGCAGAAGTGCGGTGATGGGTGGTGGGTGTGATTGGTGATTGGTGATTTGTGGCAACAGTTTTTCCGCTTCCGCGCGGCGCGAACCATAGGTCATGCGATCAGGATCGTCACCCCGACGAATCGATTCACACACGACGAAGGCTCCTCCGAACCTGGCAACTAGAAGTCCTACGTAGTTTTGCCGTTAACTAACTCAGAATTGTTCTAGAACTACCGGTATCGCAGAGGGCCACCTCTTCCCTCCAAATCGCTAATCCGGCTCGCCTCTTTCCACATCTCGCGATGCGTCGCTCCCCGCTTGCCCACCTCCACCCATTTGGGTATAGTCTGACTTCGCTGTAACGGGGTTGTCATAATTCTGCAACATTCCTGTAACACACCATCCTGGAGGTGCTTGGCCTCATGCCCGGACTGCTTGGGAAAATCCTTCCCCATGAACGGACGTTCTTCGAGATGTTCACTCATCAGGCGGAAAACGTTTACGACGGCGCGTCGGCGCTGGTGGAAATGCTCGAGCGCTACGACGATCCCGAGGGGGGCGCCGAAAAAATCAAGGAATACGAGCATATCGGCGACACGATTACTCACGGAATCATGACGCGGCTGAATCAGAGCTTCATTACTCCGTTTGACCGCGAAGACATTCACGAGCTGGCGAGCCAGATTGACGACGTGATCGATCTGGTGGACGCGGTGGCGTCGCGCCTCGTCACGTACCGAGTGACGCAGATCCGCCCGGGCGTGCTGGACCTCGCGATTACGGTGCGCGATGCGGCTGCGCAGATCGTTCTCGCGGTCAACGTTCTCGAAAAAGAAGACCACATCCTCGACAAATGCATCGAGATCCACCGCCTGGAAAATCAGGCCGACGCCCAGTGCCGCGAACTGATCGCCACTCTCTTCGACCAGGAAAAAGATCCGGTGCAGATCATCAAGTGGAAAGAAATTATCGAAACCCTCGAATTCGCGACGGATAAATGCGAGGACGTCGCCAACGTAATCGAAACCGTCACCATCAAGAACGCCTAGTGCGCGCTTCCCTTGCACGTCCACGTGCGCGGGCCGCCCGCGCTTGCCTGCACGCGGTTTCGCGATTGCCTCCGCAATCCGGCCGGCGCCTCCGCCCGCTCTCTCGCGTGCATCCGCAATGCCGCCTTTCGCTCTCCTCGCTCTACTTGTCGTCCCATCCTTGTCATCCCGAGCGCAGCGAGGGATCTGGATTTATTGTGCCAGCACTCAATTCTGTCGGAGCCGCACCGCGTGACTGAATTCCACCTCCTCGTAACGATCGTGGTGATCACGCTGGTCTTCGAATTCACGAACGGCTGGCACGATGCCGCGAGTTCGATTGCTACTGTCGTTTCGACGCGCGTGCTGCGGCCGATGTGGGCGGTGATCTGGGCGGCGTTTTGGAATTTTGTTGCCGCGTTCGCGTTTGGAACAGCGGTGGCGAAGACCATGGGCAGCGGGCTCGTTGATTTGAAGATGGTTGACCAGAGCGTGCTGCTCGCGGGATTGCTGGGAGCGATCGTTTGGAACTACGCGACGATTCGAATGGGGCTGCCGGCGAGCTCGTCACATGCGTTGATGGGCGGCTATGGCGGGGCGGCGGTGGCTGCGTCTGGATTCCGCGCGATCTTGATCCATGGATGGATTAAGCCGGTGCTTTTTATTTTCGTCGCGCCGTTTATCGGCATGGCTGCGGGACTGCTGGTTACCGTCATCACGAGCTGGATCGTTTACCGGCAGGCGCCGCAGCGCGTGGATAAATGGTTTCGGAGGCTGCAGCTGGTGTCCGCAGGGGCGTTCAGCCTAGGACATGGAACAAACGACGCACAAAAAGGGATGGGGATTATCACGGCGGCGCTGGTTTCGAGCGGCATGCTTTCTAAGTACGTGGTGCCCTTCTGGGTGATCATCTGCTGCCATCTGGCAATTGCCGGCGGTACAATGGCAGGTGGGTGGCGCGTGGTGAAAACGATGGGGCAGCGGATCACGAAGCTGCATCCGTTTGGCGGGTTTGCCGCGGAAACAGCGGCGGCGATGACCCTGATTGGGACGGCGTCGGCGGGAATTCCGGTGAGCACGACCCACGTGATTACCGGTGCGATTGTGGGCGTGGGTGCGGCGCGGCGGATTACGGCAGTGCGCTGGGGCATCACGGGACGGATCGCGTGGGCGTGGGTGCTGACGATTCCCGGAGCGGGGTTGATGGGAGCCACGTTTCATTTTCTATTTTTGAAATGGCTGCACTGAAATGTGCGAACCACGATGAGCGAGAGAACATGACCGAACAAAAACCACCATTTGCAACCGTCGAAGAAGCCGTCGAAGAAATTCGGCAGGGCCGGATGATCGTCCTCGTCGATGATGAGGACCGCGAAAACGAAGGCGACCTGACGATGGCAGCGGACTGCGTCACGCCCGAAGCCATCAACTTTATGACGAAATACGGCCGCGGGCTGATCTGCCTGTCGCTCACCGAACAGCGTTGCGACGCGCTCGACCTCAAGCAAATCTCTCCGCGAAATACTTCAAAGTTCGGGACACCTTTTTGCGAGCCAATCGACGCTCGCCGGGGGACCACTACCGGAATCAGCGCGGCCGATCGCGCTACGACGATTCTCGCGACGACCGACCCGGATACTCGGCCGGAGGATTTGGCGCGCCCGGGACACGTACACACGTTGCGCGCGCGCAATGGCGGCGTGCTAGTTCGCGCCGGACAGACCGAAGCATGCGTGGATCTCGCGCGCCTTGCCGGGCGCGATCATTCCGGCGTGATTTGCGAGGTTATGAACGACGACGGAACGATGGCGCGGATTCCGCAGCTGATCGAGTTCTGCCGGACGCACAATTTGAAGCTGGCCACGGTCGCGGACCTGATCCGCTACCGCATGCAGCATGAGCGGTACGTGCGCCGGATCGCGGAATCGGTTCTGCCCACGCGCCACGGGAATTTCCGGATGATCGCGTACTCGAGCGACATTGATAACGAAGTGCACGTGGCCCTGGTTCGCGGCGATTTGACGGGAGAGTTTTCGAGCGGGGGTGGGGCGGCCAGCGCACAACTGACTGTGCCGGCGGGAGCGGAGCCGCCGCTGGTGCGCGTTCATTCGCACTGCCTGACGGGCGATGTGCTGGGATCGACGGCGTGCGATTGCCGGGAGATTATCGAGCGGTCGCTGGAAGCGATTGCGGCGGCGGATCGCGGAGTGTTTGTTTATTTGCATCACACCGGGCGGGGATTCCAGATCGATGCGCGGGCGCCGGAGGATGCGGCGCTTCCGCAGATTCGTTATCATGCGCGGGAAGAGAAGGAGCACGATTTGGGAAGGCAGAGATTTGTGCAGCATGAGAGCGGAATCGGGGCGCAGATTCTGATCGATCTGGGATTGCGGCGGATTCGCGTGCTGACGAATCATCCGCGGAAAGTGGTGGCGCTCGAGGGATACGGGCTGGAGATTGCGGACCAGGTACCGCTTGCGATTGAGGCGGCGAAGCGCGGGCACCAGGTTTTCTAGCGCGCTGGCTCGCGCGTAATGTGGATTACGGTGGCGATGGTTTGGACGCTTGAGATCCTTCGGGCATCCTGAACCACGGACGCCGTCAGGATGACAAGAACGGGTCAGCGGGGACGCCTTCCCGTTGGCTTCACGCGAAATTTCAAGACGAAGACGCCCGCGAGAAGGCGGCCGCTACAACTGCATTACCTTCCATAGACCAAGACTACAAATGAATTCGGCAGGATCGGTGGGCGCGGGTGCTGATTTTCCGGCGTTGGCGCGGGGCGCGGGCCGAAATCGGCCGTTACGAGATAGACTTCGTGCGTTTTTGGGTCGAGCGTGATTGTGCGAGCGCCCTTTTGTGTGGGAACTTCTTCGATGACGCTGAATTTATCCGGAGAGTCTTCGTGAATCACGCTTAGCGTGGCACTCTGGCCGTTGGATGCGAAGGCGAAACCGGTGCCGGGATCGAAGGCGCTACCGTCGACGCCCTCGCCAATCGCGGGGGTGGCGATCACTTTGCCGGTGGCGGCATCCACGACTGCCATTATTTTGTTGTCGCAGCCGGCGAACAGCCGGTGATGTGCTGCGTCAATCGCGAGGCCGGAAGGTTCCTGGCAGGGAGAGAGCGGCCAGCTTGCGGTGACGGCCAGTTTCTGCGAATCGATTTGCTGCAGCTCGCTTTTGTCCTCGATGTTGACGTACACATGCCCGGCGCCGTCGGCTACTGCAAATTCTGGTTTTCCGCCGAGCGGGATCGTGGCGACAACGTTTCCGGTGGCGGCATCGATCGCAGTCGAGTTCGAGCTGCGGCCGTTCATCGCGAACACGCGCTTCGAAGCAGGGTCGTAGACAATCGCGTCGGGATTCGTTCCGGCCTGCGCGCTGCCGATGATGGCGAGTGTCTTCAAGTCAAAAATTGTTACGGTACCGGCGCGGCCGTTGGACGTGAAGCCACGATTCAGATCGGGAGCCAGGTCGATATCGTGGACGCCTTCGGTATTCGAGATTTCGCCGACGACTTTTTCGGAGTCCACGTTGAGGACGATGACTTTCGTTTGGCGGGAAATGAAAAGACGGCGCGAAGCGGAATCGAACGCGAGCGCGTCCCAGCCGCCCTCGCCGCCGAGCGCGATTTTTTTCAGCAAGTGGTAGCCGGAAGGGCCCGGCGCGACTTTTGTGGCTGGCGCGGATGCGTCCATCGAGGCCCCTGCGTGGACTCCGGCCGCAACAACAGCGAGAGTCACAAGAAGGACTGCCAGGATTTCTAGATATTGGAAGCGCTGACGCGTCATCGCTATCTCCTTGGGTATGGCTGAATTCATAGAATGGGCGATTATTTCTCGCCCATCACTGCAAAGTCTTATGTCGAACCGCTTGGTTGCTGTTTCCCCGCAGAGGGGCTGACGGTTACGTAAGGCCGCAGCTTTTCGAGGCGGGCTTTCGAGATGCCTCTGATGGCGAGCAAGTCTTCCACGCGTTGAAATGGGCCGCTGCGGTTGCGGAATTCGATGATTGACTTCGCCGTGCTTGGACCGACTCCCGGAAGTTTCTCGAGCTGGGTGATTGTGGCGGTGTTTAGATCGATGGGAGTTGCGGGCGGTTTTTTTTGGGCGGCAGCGAGAGTGAGTCCGGCAAAGAGGAGAAGGGCGGCTGTGGTGATAGAGATAAGCCCCGGTTGTGATCTTTTAGAGCCGCGTTCGGAAACGTTGCCTCGCATTTACGCACCGAGGTCCTTGGGGTTTGGGGCACAGGCAGGATTGCCTGTGCTACTTAATATTTCCATGGGCGTCGTACTCCGTTACAGGGCCGAATAAGGCGGCTTGGCCGGCGAGTTGTTCGCGGTCGCCTACAAGGACGATTTGGGCGTTGGCGGAATCGAAGTGGCGACGAGCGGCGGCGAGAATGTCGTCGGCGGTGAGGGCGTGGATTTTCTCGCGGTAAGTTTCGAGATAGTCTTCGGGCAAGTGGTCGAGGTAGACGGTCGAGAGCTGGCCGAGGACGCCGTCCTGGGTGGCTACGCCGAGCGAAAAAACGCCGCTAAGATAGCTGCGGGCGCTTTCAAGCTCTTCGGAGGTGACGGGGAGCGAGCGCATGCGGTCCATTTCGTAGAACATCTCGGTGAGGGTGGCGGCGACAACGTCATTGCGAACGGCAGCGTGAACCGAGAAATATCCGTGCTGGCGAAGCGCGTTAATTCCGCTGCGGGGGCTGTAGGTGTAGCCCTTTTGTTCGCGGATGTTTATGACGAGACGCGAATGGAATGCACCGCCGTAAATGGAATTGGCAAGGACGACGCGATACCAATCGGGATCGCGGCGAGTGATGGCGAGATTGCCGACGAGAACCTGCGTTTGCACGGTGCCCGGCAAATGGACAAGATGAACGTGCCGGCCCGCGGCGTGCGGCGGGGCGGAGGAAAGCTGTGGTTCCGGCCGGGGCGCCTTCCAGCCGCCAAATATTTTGTCGACCTGCGCGAGCATCTGCTCGCTCGCAAAATCACCTACGAGAATGAGCACGGCATTCGCGGGCGTGTAGTGGCGGCGATAGAAGTGCTCGAGCTGATTGCGCTGGTATGAGGCGACATGCTCTTCCGTAGGCGCCACGATGGCGTACGGGTGCTCACCGAAGAGAACGTGGCGGAAACGTTCGGTGGCTAGAAAGCCGGGCGTGGTGCGCTCGACGCGAAGTTCCTCGATTTTCTGGCGGCGTTCGCGTTCAAACTGGTCTTCGGGGAAGGAAGCGTTGCGCGCGAGGTCGGCCATCAACTCGAGAATGCCTTCGGAAAATTCAGCAAGACCACCAATTGAGATTGCGCTTGTGTCGGCGCCCGCGCTGGTTCCTACGTCCGCACCCATGCGGCGAAGATCCTCTTCGATCTGGCGGCTGGAACGCGAGGCAGTTCCTGTGCGGATGACTTTCGCAGTGATTTCAGCAAGGCCGGGCGAGCTGTGAGCGACGACAGCGTTGCCACTGCGGAAAAAGAGCTGCCCGGAGATTTTCGGGAAGGTATGCGATTCAGCGAGGACGACTTGCAAACCATTCGCGAGAGTGCGAAGGGTGCGCTTCGGCCACGCAACCGGGCGTTCAGGGCCCAGAGCCGGAGGAGCGGAGCGATGCGCGGTGGCTGCGGCAGGCGTGGTGGTGGACATTAGCGTGCGCCTCCGTTCGAACTCTGAGTTCCCTCTTTTAGCGGGCTGCGCACGACAATCGCTCGATTCCGCGGGACGAGATATTTTTGGGCAACTTTCTGAGCTTGCTCGGGCGTGACGGCCAGAAAGCCGTCGAGGACGGTATTGATGCGCTTGGGATCGCCGTCAAACAGAGTGAAACATGCGAGGTAGTGCATCAAGCCGAAGCGGGGCATGTAAGAGCCCATGCCACCTTCAAGCATGGAGTAATAATCGGCGCGGAATTTCACTTTCACGGGATCGAGTTCGCCCGCAGCGATTCCCTCCTCCTGAACGTCACGGATGACGGAATCGAAGGCGGCGATGGTGGCGTCACTCGAGTACTCGGGGCGGTGAAAAATGCGCGTGACCATTTGGGTGGGCCCGTTGGTGTCGAAAGCGTCGTAGCTGCCGTCGGTTTCGAGCGCGATCTGTTTTTCGAGAACCAATTCGCGGAAGATGCGTCCCGAACGGCCGCCATGCAAGGCGCGATCGAGGATCGTTGCGGCGTACCAGTCGTCGGATGTGCGAGGCGGAGCGGTGTAGCCGATGGCGAGGGCCGGAAGCGGGCCGAGTTTTTCCGCTACTTCTCCACGGCGCTCTTCAGTCTGGGCGGGCTCGGTGACATCGGCACGAGGCGGAGGGGGCTGCACGGGAATGTCTTCGAAATACCGTTTGGCGAAGGTGAACGCCTCAGCGGGATCGAGATCTCCGAGCATGAGGAGGACGGCATTGTTCGGTGCGTAGTAGGTGCGGAAGAAGTGTTGGACGTCGGCGAGGGTGGCGGCGTCGAGATCGACAAAATCCCCGTAGAAATTGTGAGCGTTGGGCCAATTGCGAAATGCGACGGGCGGAAGATCGAGCCATGGAAAACCGCCGTAGGGCTGGTTCATGACGTTGACGCGGACTTCTTCTTTGACGACATCGCGCTGATTGCGAAGATTTTCGTCGTCGACTTTAAGGGCGCGCATGCGGTCGGCTTCGAGCCAGAGAACGCGTTCGAGGGCGTTGGAAGGGACGGATTCAAAATAGTTGGTGATGTCGTAGTTCGTGGTGCCATTTAAAAGGCCGCCGGAAGAATTAATCAGTCGAATGTGCTCCATCTTTCCGGCATTCTCCGAGCCCTGAAACATCATGTGTTCGAAGAGGTGCGCGAAACCGCTGCGGCCGCGCGGTTCGAGGCGAAAACCGATCTGGTAATAGACGCCGACGGTGACGACGGGGGCGCTGCGGTCGGGCGACGCGACGACTCGCAAACCGTTTGCGAGGGTGGTGTGCTCGACGGGAATGTGCATTCGCTTCAAGTTAGAGCCTCCGATGGATCGATCGATTGTTGCTGTCTGGGTTGCCTCGCGTCCTTAGACCTCAGCGGCTGAAGCCGCTCTCCTATTTGCGCGCTTTCGGCACGGCTGAAGCCGTGCCCTGACGAAAACCAAATCGGCCGACGAGCCCACTTCAGGGGCTGAAGCCCCACGTATCTTGCAGTTACGATTTGCCGTGGTTAAAACCACGGCCTACAACGACGGCCCAACATGACTGCGAGGTACAATTTCGATTATCAACCAATACCGCTTAGCGGCTGAAGCTACACACTGACGAATTCAGGCGCGACGGCCGATCACCCGCGCGAGCTTCTTTTTCACTGCCGCCGACTGTGTTGAAAGCACGCGCGCGGAAAGAAGCGCGAGGGCTGCGTACGCGTCCTGATATTCGCGCGGAAACTGCCGCAGCGCACTTACGTGTTTCGAGATCGTCGCGTAATCGCCGCGCGAGAGCGGGCCGGTCCACGCGGGGCGCGGGCCGAGCGTCTCGTAATTATCCAGCATTTGACGGATTAATGGCAGCAGGGCTTCATTTGCGCGGCGGCGCGTGAAGCCAATTTTGAGGAGCGTTTGCGTAGCGGATTCGACGAGCGCCAGGGCGTGACCGGCGACGACTGCGCCGGCGGCGTGGTAGGCGGGCTTGTCTTTTCCCTTGATGAAGACGGGCGTGCCGCCCAGCGAGCGAGCGATTTTCTGAGCGGCGCGGCGAGCGGCGACGAAACCTTCGATGGCAAAGATCACGCCTTCGAGACGAGGGGTATCGCGGCCGCTGAAAGTTTGCATCGGGTGCATTGAACCTGTGGAAGCGCCGCGGAGGGCAAGCGGAGCGAGGATGCGATGGTCGAGGGCGCCGCTGGTGTGGAGGACGATTTTTTTGCGAGCCATTTTTCCGGAGATCCGGGCCAGATCGCGCGCTACGTCAGCAAGCGCGCCGTCTGGAGTGGACAACAAGATTACATCGGCGTCGAGGGCTTCGGGCGTCAGCGCGGAGTGGGGTGTTCCGGCGCCGATGGCGCGAACGGCTGCGCGAGCGGTGACGGGTGAGCGGGTGACGACGGAGGCGATTCGCCAACCGAGTTTGCGGAGGCGCTTGGCGATTGTTTGACCTACGCGGCCTGCGCCGATGATGGAAATAGAGCGGGACATCGAGCGTGATAGCATAACTTGTTACGGCGGGAATTTGACTTCGGAAATTCGAGACGGAAGCGGGTTTGGCGGCGGGAGAGGCGGCGGCTGGAAGTTGGCGGTATGGAAGGCGTGGCCGAGCGGCAAAGGCACCGGTCGGGAGACCCTTCGTACCTCAGGGCAAGCCGGCGTTCCTGGGAAGGCGAAGGGCAAAGGCGCCGGCAGGATGCCGGCGGTACGAAAGGCGCGGCCAAAGGCGTGTTTCATTAGCATCCCGGATGTGGGCAGCGCGGGCGGGTCTTAGACCCGCCCCTACTGGGGAGTTTCGACGTTGCATACGTTTGTGCTTGTGGCGACGATCATCGGAGCGGTCTTGTGGGTCTGGAATGCTCTCGATGTGGCGCGGGGATCTGCGAAGCTGCCGCGCATCGGCGACGTTGAGCCGCTCGGAGATGGCGAGTGCCCGCCTGTTTCAATCCTGTTTGCGGCGCGCGACGAGGAGGAAAAACTCCCAGGAGCGCTTAAGAAGTTGCTGGCGATGGACTACCCTCGATACGAGGTGATTGCGGTGGATGACCGGTCTGAGGACGGGACTGCGGGAATTTTAAAGGCCGCCGCGGAAAAAGATCCCCGGCTGAAATACGTGCGCATCGATTCCCTGCCGGCGGGCTGGCTCGGAAAGCCGCATGCATTGCAGACAGCCTACGAACGATCGAGCGGCGAGTGGCTGGTATTCACGGATGCGGACGTGCACCTGGAACCGGACCTGTTGCGGCGGACGGTAAGGCTGGCGGAACGCGAAAACTGGGAGCACCTGACGCTGCTGAGCAGCGTGGAAATTTACACGGTAGGCGAAAAAATCACGATGACGTTTTTCGGGATGTGTTTCGTGATCGGAGTGCGGCCGTGGCGCGCGCGCAATCCGCATTCGAAAGGATTCACGGGGATCGGCGCGTTTCAACAGATACGGCGGAGCGCGTACGAGGCGATGGGAACACACCGGCGGCTGGCGATGGAAGTGGTGGACGATATGAAGCTGGGGAAGTTGGTGAAGGATCACGGAATTCGGAGCGGGGTGGCGAAGGGCTGGAACGAAGTGCAAGTGCGATGGCACGCGGGAGTGGGGAACATCGTGCGGGGGACGACGAAGAATTTGTTTGCGACGTCGGGATTTAATGCCGGGCTGGCGCTGGTGCAATTGGTGTTCATGCTGGCGATGTTCGTGCTGCCGTGCGTGGCGCTGCCTTTTTTGCGCGGATGGGCGCTGATGGCGGATGCGATTGCGGTGATTGCGATTCTGGCGATTCATGCGGGCGTGTGCGTGGAGGTGGGTGTTTCGCCGATTTACGCGTTGACGGAGCCGGTGGGGGCGATGATTTTTTGCTGGATGTTGGTGCGATCGGCGGCGGTGACGCTGTGGAACGGCGGAGTGGAGTGGCGCGGGACGTTTTATCCGTTGGAGGAACTGAAGCGGGGAATTGTGTGAGGGTGGCAGGGCGTGCGCGTTCGGTACGCCGTTCTTCGTAGCACGGGGTTGCTGGAATTGGTGATTGAGAGCCTTCACCGATCCTGGTCGGAGGGGTTCCCTTCCTTCCTCAGGGCAAGCAGGATGACAGGGCGCATTTCTCGAGCGGTTGAGGATTGCGGTGGGCTGCGCGGGCGGGTCTGAGACCCGCCCCTACTGGAACATCTGGAATCAGCGGAAGAAGGAGTAGCCGATGTAGATGAGATTCAAGTCGACGCCGGGATTGAAGGAGTGGCGGTAGGCGTTGGAGATGTGCTGGAATTTGTACCCGAGAGTCCACGCGCGCGAGCGCGAAGAATTGAAGAGCTGAAATCCCGCCTGGAAATCGAAATCAAAATTAAATTGCGTGCCGCCGGGAACGTCGACGGGGACCGGTCTGACCGATGCGACGAATCCGGCCGTGGAAGCGCCGTAAAGCTGCAAGCGGTGCTGGCGGAAGAAATTGAGTTTCAAGCCGAGGGGATTGATGCCGCCGCCATAGACCGTTTCGTGGCCGGACTGGCAGAAACCCTCGGGAAAATTGTTTGGATTCGTGTTGCAGGCGACGTAGGTGGGTTGATGCACGACTTCGACGGGAACTACATCGAGCGTGTAGGCCAGAGAAACAGAGGGCCAATCGTAGATCGCATGGCCGTAGCGGAGGGCGACGACACCGAGTTGGCGGTCGCTGGTGATGCCAATCGCGTGAGCGGTGCCGAGGGAATAGCCGCCCCAGACGCCGAATTCGGTGTCGCCCTGGGCGCGGGCTGAAGGAGCGAGGGCCAGAGCGGCGAAGAGGAGTGTGGCGAGCGCGAGGAAACGTTGACAACGCGACAGTTCGAAGATGCGTGTGAATCGGGCCTCAGCGGGCGCGACGTCTTGCGGCGGACTTGGATGGTTTCGTTTCGACGGGTGAGTTGGCGGCAACATTTTGCGGCGACACCTCTGAACTGGATGGCTGCGGAAGTGCGGCTGGATCCGCGCCGGAAACTGTAGCAGAAAAAATGGCGCCGAGGTCGCGTTGCTTGAGAGAGCGTATACGATCGCGCAAGGCGGCGGCGCGTTCGAATTCGAAATTTTTGGCGGCGGCGCGCATTTGCGATTCGAGCTGGGTGATGGCTAGCTGCAATTCGTGTTCGGAAGTGATGTCGCCGATGACGGCATCTTCGGCGGGGACGGTCATGTAGTCGGCTTCGACGATTCTGGCGAGCTGCATATCGACGGAGCGAACGATGGATTGCGGGGTGATGTTGTGCTCGCGATTGTAGGCTTCTTGCTTGGCGCGGCGGCGATTCGTTTCGCCGATGGCCATGCGCATGGAATCGGTCATGCGGTCGGCATAAAGGATGGCGCGGCCTTCGATGTGGCGGGCGCAGCGGCCCATGGATTGGATCAAGGAGGTGGCGCTGCGGAGATAGCCTTCTTTGTCGGCGTCGAGAATCGCGACGAGCGAAACTTCCGGGAGGTCGAGGCCTTCGCGGAGGAGGTTGATGCCGATGAGAACGTCGAATTCGCCTCGGCGGAGGTCGCGGAGAATTTTGACGCGTTCGAGCGTTTCGATTTCCGAGTGGAGGTAGCGGCAGCGAACGCCGACTTCGGCGAAATATTCGGCGAGATCTTCGGCCATGCGTTTCGTGAGGGTGGTGACGAGGACGCGTTCGTTGCGCGCGGTGCGAACGCGGATTTGTTCGAGGAGGTCGTCTACCTGACCTTTGACGGGGCGGACTTCGACCTGGGGATCGACGAGGCCGGTGGGACGAATCACCTGTTCGACGACGGTGCCGCCGGATTTCGTCAGCTCATATGGGCCGGGAGTGGCGGAAACGTAGACGACTTGATTGGTGCGGTGCTCGAATTCTTCAAAGGTGAGCGGGCGATTGTCGAGCGCGGAGGGCATGCGGAAACCGAAATTGACGAGGGTTTGTTTGCGGGAGCGGTCGCCGGCGTACATGGCGCGGACTTGGGGAATCGTCTGGTGAGATTCGTCGACGACGAGGAGGAAATCGGAGGGGATGTAATCAAGGAGCGTGGGAGGAGCTTCGCCGGGAAGGCGGCCGGACATGTGGCGGGAATAGTTTTCGATGCCGTGGCAATAGCCGATGGTGCGCATCATTTCGATGTCGAAGAGAGTGCGCTGGGTGATGCGTTGCGATTCGACGATTTTTCCCTGGCGGGAGAGTTCGGGCTTCCACCATTCGAGCTCTTCGTAGATTCCCTGGATGGCGCGCTCTTTCTGTTCGGCGGGAAGAACGTAATGAGTCTTCGGGTAGATCGGAATGCGCGAGATTTCGCCTTCGCGGGAACGGATCTCGCCGGTGACCGGATCGATTTTGCGAATGGCTTCGATCTGGCTGCCCCAGAGTTCGATGCGGACGGCGAGATCGTCGTAAGGCGGATAGATTTCGATGGTGTCGCCGCGAACGCGGAAGGTGCCGCGGCGGAGATCTTCGGCGCGTTCGTATTGGATTTCGACGAGCTTTCGCAAAATCGCTTCGCGGGCGATTTCCTTCCCTTTTTCGAGCATGAGCATCATGCCGTAGTAGGCTTCGGGCGAGCCGAGGCCGTAGATGCAGGAGACGGAGGCGACGATAATGACGTCGCGGCGCTCGAAGAGGGAGCGAGTGGCGCTCATGCGGAGTTTGTCGAGTTCGTCGTTGATAGTGGCTTCTTTTTCGATGTAGGTGTCGCTGGCGGGGACGTAGGCTTCGGGCTGGTAGTAGTCGTAATAGCTGACGAAATATTCGACGGCGTTGCTCGGGAAAAACGATCGGAATTCATGGAAGAGCTGGGCGGCGAGGGTTTTATTGTGCGCCAGGACGATCGTGGGCCGGTTGATTGCTTCGATCAGCTTCGCGATCGTGAAAGTTTTGCCGGAGCCGGTGACGCCGAGGAGAACCTGGTGGCGGTCGCCGTCGTTGATGCCGCGAACGAGCTGCGAAATGGCTTCGGGCTGGTCGCCGCGGGGCTCGTAGTCACTGGCAAGCTTGAATTTCATGGTCGGGGCCGCCTCTGGACGCGAAATGCGAGGTGCTGAAACTTTTCATTATAACGCAATTGGGAAATTCATGCAGAAAGGGCTGCCGCAATGGAACGGCGCACCCAGGGTTCCGGATGGTGACACCAACCAGATATTTGCGCGTGGCGGACTCGATTGATGCGGACTCGGTTGACGTGGATAGGCTTGTTATCAAAGCTCGACGGTGGCTTGTCAGTCGGGGAGGACAGCCAGATCGATCTGTTGAAGCCGCTCGGGGTCGGCGACCACTTCCATCTCCACAATCTTTCCACGCTTGACTGTAGTGGGCTTGCGTCGATTTGTGTACGTCTTCCTTCGGGGATTTATCCCGTGAAGAGACTCGCAGATTTAATGATTCCGCGCACACCAGCCGCACCCTCCCTTCCCTGGGAACGGAGAAGGGAGGCTGGCGAGAAATCTGCGGAGGGCTCCTTTGGTTTCCGGTGGCGGTTTAGAAGAGGATGCCGCGGACTTTCACACCTTCGCTGCGAATTTGAACTCCAAGATCGCAGCCGCTCGTTTCTGCAGTGGTAAGCGGAGCGCACGCCACGCCTGGAGGAATGATCGCAGGTGGCAGCATTGGGACATGCTGTCGGGTAACCACGGTGCGAATTTCAAGCCCATTTTTAGCCAATACAAATGCCACATCAATCTCCGATGTGTCGGGGAACCTGATCGCAAACGTTCCCGTGCAGTCTGACTCCACTTTGTAAGTGCCCGTTTCCTGGGTGCGGAAACCGTTGTCAGTGACGGGAGTGGCTGGAGTGGCGGCGGAGGTACCGTTCCGCATCACGACATCGATCTGGCTTAGGCCACCGTTGCCATCAAACCGGGTGATAGCGACGCCGTCGGCAAGAAGTGGATTCGCAAAAGGCTTAAGAGCGGGCGGGGCCCCGTTTACTCCGGGCACAAGTATGCCGATCGATTCGCCGTGAAGTGTGAAAGCGTAGTCACCCCTGAGTGTGGCAAGCGAGCATCCGTTCCTGTCACCGACCTGTGCGCGGGACGGACCACAAACAACGAACACAAGGATCGCCGCCGCAAGGGTTCCTTTGCAGAAAGATTTCTTCATGTGAATCTCCTTATTCGTAGAAATATAGGCACCGGCTAGCGATGCATCATGGCCGGCGAAGCGAAAACGGACAATGGAGAGGGACTGAAGAATTGCTGAAGATTTCGAGTTGTGACCTATCTATCGAGATTTCTTGAAGCTACCTCATTTGCATCTATGGAAGTAGAATGACGTGAATCATTCGCTGGAGCCTGCGGTGCCCGTTGAGACCGTCCATTTCGAGGACTTCGAACTCGATCGCAGCGCCTACCAACTGCGACGAGGCGGCAGCATTGTGCACCTGGAGCGCATCCCCTTCGACTTGCTGAATCTCCTGGTGGAGCGGCACGGAGAACTGGTGACGCGGCAGGAAATCCTGGAGCAGATCTGGGGCAAAGACGTGTACGTGGACGCCGACAACAGCATAAACACGGCGGTCCGCAAAATTCGGCGAGCGCTGGATGATAACCCGGAGGAACCACGATTCGTAGTCACGATTCCTGCGAGGGGCTATCGGTTTGTGGCGGCGGTCCGCGAGGCGACGCAGGAAGATTCGAAACAGTCACTCAGCGGCGAGGCCACGCGGGCGATGCTCGTCGTCCTGCCATTCGAAAACATCACGAACGACCCGACGCAGGAGTATTTCAGCGACGGGTTGACGGAAGAGACGATTACAAACCTGGGGGAATTGGGAGCGGAGGGGCTGGGCGTGATCGCGCGCACGTCGGCAATGAGCTACAAGGGCACGCGAAAGAGCATCGCGGAGATCGGGCGCGAACTGGGAGTGGGTTATGCGCTCGAGGGGAGCGTGCGGAGAGACGGGAACCGGTTGCGAATCAGTGCGCAATTGATACGCACAAGCGATCAGACGCACTTGTGGGCGCATAACTACGACTGCGAATTGAAGGATGTGCTGACGGTGCAGTCCGAGCTTGGACGGGCCATCTCGGACCAAGTGCAAGTGAAACTGACGCCCGAAGAGGGTGCGCGAACTGTTGGCGAACCGATGATCAATCAGGGCGCCTATGATGCGTTTCTGCAAGGACGTTTTTTCCTGTGGCGAGTAACGCGGCCGAACATCGAAAGGGCCATCGAGCATTTCCGTCGAGCGATTCAGCTCGACGCGCGGATGGCCGTGGCCTATGCGGGGATCGCGGACGCGTACGACGTCTTGCCGATAACGAGCGACACGCCGCCGGGCGACTCGTTCCGTAAATCCGAGCAGGCGGCGATAGAGGCGCTGAAGATTGACCAGGGCCTGGCGGAGGCGCACTCTACGCTTTCAAGCGTAAGATTTTGGTACAACTGGAACTGGGCGGCGTCGGAGGAGCATAGCCGGCGGGCGATCGCGCGGAATACAAATTATTCGCTGGCGCATTTAAGATACGGCCATTTGCTTTCGAATATCGGACGGCATGAGGAGGCGATCGCCCAGATCGAACTGGCGAGGCAGCTCGATCCGTTTTCACTGATCACGAACACGCTGTGCGCGCAGTTTCGATTTCAAGCAAGACGATTCGAGGAAGTGGAGCCATTGCTCGAGAGGGCGCTCGAGCTCGAGCCACATTTCTGGGTGGCCCACATCCTAGCAGTAAAATTCTATCAGCATCAGAAACGATTTGAGGAGGCATTGGCGGCCGCGAGAAGGGCGCGCGAATTTTCGGGCGGAAACACAGAGGCGGTAGCGCTGGCCGGGTACACGTATGGATTGATGGGGCGGCGCGAAGATGCGGAGCGAGTGATCGAGGAGTTGAAACAGCTCGGTGAGCGACAGTACGTGCCGCCGTACAACGTTGCGACGATCTACCTGGGACTAGGCGAGGAAGTCACGACGCTGGAGTGGCTCGAAAAGGCGTACGAGGGACGCGACGTGCATTTAGTTTTTCTGAAGGTCGAGCCCAAGTGGGATGTGTTGCGCGGAAATTCGCGATTTCGAGGGCTGATGCGGCGGATTGGGTTGAGGGAATGATTACACTGGGCCGACCGCGATAAGTCGCGTTACCGGAAACTAGGATTGCAGATGGGACGGGACGCACGCGCCTGGATAGCTGTTGCGAAATCGTGTTGTCGACCGGGAGACAGGGTAGCGCGTCAGAACTGCTATTTGCGTCACCTGGAGTAGATAGCTGCCAAGAATCCTAGTTCCCAACACTTATTCTCTCGCCGGTTTTTTTCCGTGTGACTTTCGTATCTCGTAAAGAGATTCGCAAATCTAATGATTCCGCGCACACGAGCTGCACCCTCCCTTCCCTGGGAACGGAGAAGGGAGGAGGGCGGGAAATCGGCGGAGGGCTCCCCTGGTTTCCCGTGGCGCGTTAGAAGAGGAAGCCGCGGACTTTCACACCTTCGCTGCGAATTTGAACTCCAAGATCGCAGCCGCTCTTTTCTGCACTGGTAAGCGGAGCGCACACCGCAGCGGTTCCAATCTGCGCGGAAATGCTCCCCCAAAATCGAAACGCCGACCGCGCGCAAAGCACAGCCGGCGTCCGATAGCAAACTTCTCCGCTGTTTGCGGCGTCTCAGTGGTTGCCCTGCCCACCGCCGTCGTGGCCATGGTCGAACTGGAACAGATCGAACAAGTCCCCGATCGCCGGACTATTCAGCGGCACGTACGGATTGATCCCCAACGAAATCGGGTTCGGAAAATTATCCCGGCTCCGATTCGTCAGCGGTTGCAAGTGCCAGTTTCGCTCGATGAACTTCAAAATCGAGACGTGATCGGTGTAGGTGTGGCTGATGTGCCCGCCCTTGCTGAACGGCGACACCACGATCATCGGAATCCGCGGCCCATCGCCAAAGAAGTCCATCGGCTGGATGTAACCGGAATCGTACAAACCGCCGCCCTCGTCCAAGGTGATAAAGAGCGCCGTGCTGGCAAACAGCTCGGGGTTAGCGTTCAGAAGGTCGACGATCTTCTTCGTCATGCCTTCGAACAGGTCGAACTTCGAAGAAGCCGGATGGCCGTCGAGCAGCCCGTCGGGTTTCACGAACGACACCGCAGGAAGAGTCCCGTCGCTGATCGCGGCGTAAAAATCCGTCGCATCCTTGATATGCGCGGCTCGCTGAGTCGGGTTCCCCATGATCGCGTTCGAGTACGACTCGAAGTTGCAGATGTTGCAATAGGCCCGGCCGATCTGCACCAGCGGGCTCGGGTTTGTAGGATCGTGCTGCAGATTGACGGCGGCGTTGTAAGCACCGCCGTAGTAAGCCCACGAGATCCCCTTTTCGTTCAGCGCTTCGCCAATCGTGCGGACGTTCGTTGGCGGCACCGAAGCGCCCTTCGCGATCCCTGCCGTATCCACCGTGCCATCCGGCAGGAATCCGGGATTGTCGTTGTTTATCATGTAGTAGCGATTCGGAGCGCAGTTGCTTCGCGGGTGATACGGCAGGCTCGCGAGGTAAGTGACGATCGGCAGAATTCCCGGCTGCGACAAGTTGCCGCACTCCGTAAAATTCCCGTCAAAGCCGATGTCCACGGTGTACTGATTGTTTGATCCCGGCAGCGGATCAGGGTTGGCGATGTGCGAGGGGGGCGTGGTCGGATTGCCCTTCCCGTCGCTCCAGAAGATCGCGTCGCCCGTGCCCATCATCACGTGGTTGGCACCTGTGCCGCCCATCACCGCCTGATGATAATTGTCGCTCATCGAGTACTCGTCGGCGAGGCTCTTCAGGATCGGAACGTCTCCCTTCTGCACGTTGTAGAACGCCATCGAATTTCCGCCGCCATTGTCGTCCACTTCGCCGGCGACCGGAAAGCTCAAGGGATCCGGCTCGCTTGTGTAGCTGGTGATGACGAAAGGATAGAGGTCGTTCAAGCAACCCGACGGATTCTGAAACGTGAAGTTCCGGATGTTGCAATCCGATTGCTGCCACATCTCGAAAAGCCGGTGCGTCGTGTCCCCCGTGTAGGAATCGTAGGGAAGAGTGGCTCCTTCGAGCGGGAATGGCCCGTTCTTCAGATTGCTGAAATTCAGGATGCGTGAATCGAAATCGGGAAGTTCAGCCGTTTGCGCTGCACCGGACGCGCCGGTGGTCAGCAGTTCGAGATCGCCGGTTTCGAGCGACGGCTCAATGGCTCCCAGAAGAGAGAGCGGAGTTCCGGCGGGAAACGGAGGCGGCTCGCCCGTCGCAGGACTGGGCGAAAAATTGAGTGTCGGCTCGGGAAGAGTCGAGTAAGGCGCCTTGTCGTTGCTGTTGAGGCTGATGTAAAACTTCGTCTTGAACGGAGCGATCGCCTGAAATTGCGCGGCCTTCCCGAAATTCTTTCCGGGCGTTCCGTCGCCTTGATGATCCCTTCTGATAGCAGGTTCTTCACCGAGTCCCGGCTCTTCGGAACATACGTCGCGAACAAATGGTCAAAGGTGCGGTTCTCTCCGATGAGAACGATCACGTGCTTGATTGGCGTTTCGGTTTCCTGGTGATTCTTGTCGTGGTCTTTGTCGTTGTCATGATTGGGCATTGCGAATGACACAGGTGCGGCAAACGGCATCAGCGTGACGAGGAGCAGGGACACAAGTACCCGCTCTCGCCACGTCCTTCGATGGGACGCGACGATCATTCTTTCCTCCGGTATTTTTGTAGATAGCTGGGCTGGTGCTAACGCTGCGCGGAGGTTGGCCTACAAGTGTTGCATTTCAATTACAGCACGATTGAAGAACCGTGATTTGATTGGACCTGAAGACGCGACCCAGCGCCGCAGACGCGAAACCCTGGGATATCGCGATATCTACGAAGGCACAGGCCGACGATGATCCTTGAGAACCCAGCGAAGGCTTGTTACGTTTTGCAAGTGAGCATCATACGCACGAGCGATTTGAGGCCGGAGAATCGACGACGCAGTAAACGCGTCAAGGCCCGAATCCCGCTAATGGTTCGATTTCAGGGCGCCAACAAGCATTCCGTATCGGAAAAGACGCACACGATAAATGTGAGTGACCACGGAGCGCTGATCCTACTCGCGGCTCGCGCAGAGATTCACCAGATCGTCCGTATCGAGAACCTGGACATAGGCGAGGAATTGCTCTGCCGAGTGACCAGCCTGGGCCCCAGCTTCATGGGCAAGACGCAGGTTGCAGTTGAATTCATAATGCCGATGCCCGGATTTTGGGAGAGCGACTCCAGCCGGAAGGCTCCGAGTCCAGGATAGGCGCCGATGAATAATCTTCTGTGCGGCAAATCGTAAATCGCATCGCTGGCGATAATGACTCACATCGATATATACGCGACGCTGTAGACTCCGAATTTTGTTTTGGGGGATTGATTCGCCACTGCTTTCATTCGTAGCGGAGCGCCACCATCGGGTCCACACGCATGGCGCGGCGCGCGGGAATGAAACAGGCAAACAACGCCACGGCGCAGAGCAGCATCGCCACGGAAGAAAACGTCAGCGCATCGGTGCTTGTGACTCCCAGCAGCAAAATGCTTAAGAAGCGCGTCAGCGCGAAGGCCGCTGCCAGACCGAGGCCCACTCCGACAAGCGTCAAGCGAAGCCCGTGGCCCAGCACGAGCCTGAGAATATCTTCCTTGCTCGCCCCGAGCGTCATGCGGATGCCGATTTCGTGGATGCGCTGCCGGGTCGTGTACGCCGTCACTCCGTAAATTCCCACCGCGGCCAGAATCAACGCCAGGAGCCCGAATGCGCCCACAAAGGTTCCCGCAATTCGCTGCGGGAAACTCGAAAACTGATCGCGCAATTCCAGCGTGGTGACATCGAACACCACCAGGTCGGCGTTCAGTTCATGAATCGTTTTGAGCGCCGCCTTGCTGAACGCCAGCGGATCGGCCGTGGTTCGCACCACGATCATCATGCCCGGCCGGTAAACCTGGTAGTGGGGCAAGTAGACGAATGGCATCGGCTTTTCATTCAGGCTGCTCACTTTGTAGTCTCGAGCCACGCCGACCACCGTGAACCGCTCATGCGTTAAATCCGATTCCATCTGCTTCCCGAGAGGCTCCTGATTCGGCCAATAGCGATTCGCAAACGCCTGGCTCACGATCGTCACGCGTTGCGAGCTCTTCGTATCAGCAGGCGTAAAGTCGCGCCCTTGCACAATCGGAATCTGGAGGGTCTGGAAATAATTGGGCGTGATCAGGGCCACTTGTGTTTCCATCGATTCATTCGACTGCGAAACGTACCCTTCCGGCTTCACGCTGGTCGAGCCACCGCCAAACGCCAGCGGCACGCGATTGGCCAGCGCCACCGACTCCGCTCCAGGCATCGCTCTCAATTTCTCGACGAGCTGACGATCGAATTCCGCCCCGCTTGCTTCCGAATATCCCGCGGTGAATAGATCGTAGGAAGCGATCAATACGCTATGTGAATTGAATCCCGGGTTGATTTGCTGCGCGCTTCGGAAACTGCGAATGAACAATCCCGCGCAGATCAACAACAGCAGTGAGAGCGAAATCTGCGCCACCACGAGCCCGCTCGCAAGCCGCGCCTTCCTGAGTCCGCCCGAGGCGCTCCCGGTGTCCTCTTTCAGGACGGCGACGGGCGCGACACCCGACGAGCGGAGCGCCGGCAAAATTCCGAAGACCACGCCTGTGAGCCCCGAAATCACCAGCGCCGCAAGCAGCACCGTTCGATCCGTCGAGACGCTCAGTGACAAAGGAATATCCTCCGTCACAGGGAGGAATTTCATCAGTGTTCCCTGGGTCCAGAACGTGATCAGCAGCGCGATGACGCCGCCCCCACCAGCCAACATCAGGCTTTCTACCAGCAGCTGGCGCACGAGCCGCCACCGGCTCGCACCGAGAGACATCCGAATGGCGATTTCGCGCCGCCGCCCCACGGAGCGCACGAGCATCAGATTCGCGACGTTTGCGCAAGCCAACAGAAGCACCAAGCCTGCGATGATCATGAGCATCGGGAGCAACGTTGAGAAAAACTGATTCAGGCCGAATGGGTTGCGCCACAGCGGATACACCGTCACGCTGTCGTGCCCTTTGTGCTCATCTGGATAATTTTTTACTTCCGGTTTCAGCCGCAGGGTCAGTTCCTGCTGCGCCTGCTCCAGCTTGACGCCGGGTTTCAACCGTCCAAACGCAAGCAACCAGAACTGGTGATGATCGTGAAGCAGGTTGCCCAGGGGATTCAATTGCTCGTCCATCACGATGGGAAGCCAAATCTCCGTTCGAACTCCCGTCTGGCTCCCCTGAAACACTGCCGGCGTCACGCCGACGATTGTGTACGGGTGTTTGTTGATTTCAAGTGATTGGCCCACGATGTCCGGATTCGCGCCGAAATGCGTTTGCCACAGCCGATAGCTGATCACAGCCACCGGAGCGCCTCCCGGCTTTTGGTCCTCCTCGGGCAAAAACCCGCGCCCGAGAAAGGGCTGCACGCCGAGCACATCAAAATAGTTTGCCGACGCGACCATTCCCCAGATCCGTTCCGGTTTGCCTTTGCCGGTCAGGCTGATCTGAGCAAAGTTGCAGGCAGCGATCCCCGTAAAACTCTGCTGCCCGTCGCGAATCGCTTCGATGTCGGGATACGAAAGCGGGAAGGGATTTTCACCGGGCTTGCTCAGAGTCAGTGACACGACGCGGTCGGGGTCGGTGACGCCGGGAACTGGATTCAGCAGTGCTGAATTGATCCAGCTGAAAATCGTGGTGTTTGCGCCGATGCCCAGCGCGAGGGTGAGGATTGCAATGGCCGCAAACCCCGGAGCCTTGGCGATCATTCGCAGGCTGTACCGGACGTCTTGCCAGAACGAGGTCATTGAGTACCTCCAGGCGCAAATTAGAATGATTCAAAGCATGTGCCCGCCCATCCGAGCAGGGCTCCAAGCGGTTGCTGGCACGCAACTTAGCAGGACTGTTTTCACAGAATTGCGCGCAGCTGTCCGATTGTGGGACACGCCGTCTGCGAGAGCGAACAGGGGATTGAGCGCCGTTGAGGTTAGGTGCGAGCAACAAAGACGCGGGAGGTGGCCGAGCTTGAGGTAGTGGTCGAAGCGTGGACCTTTCCTGGATCGGAGAGAACTGGACTGCATTTGAGACAAAGGGAGGGCGCAGCAGCCAGCGCTGCTACGGCGAAGTGGAACGGGGTTGAGGTTGTTCTTGCGGTAACAAGTTGATTTGGGATTGTGTCTCGATCTTGCCTTTGTAAGTCAACTTGGAGCCGGTGGTGGTGCTTGCGATGGAATAGTCCACATCCTGCGAGCTCGACTGGGTGGAGCGGATGACGCGGCCGGTTGCGAGGGAGATTGAGTCGAGGCTTTGGCCAGAGCCGGTCCAGGTGCCGGAGGTGCGGAGGCCGTTGCGGCGGTAGTCCTCGGGGGTTTCTCCGGAGCGCGAACCGCGGCTGCCGCGGTGAATGATTGTGAATTGCGTGAGGATTGCTGCGCACATTTCGGAAGTTGAACTTTGAAGTTTGGGGTCCGGCATGGAACTGACGCTGGGAATCGATCCGGCAGCCGTTTGGGAATCCGTCGTTGAAATATTTTCCGGACATGGCTCGTTCCGGAGATAGGTGGCTTCGGTGCGCCACGATAGGCCGCTGAGGGGGATGCCGGTGAGAGGCTGTTCCCTGCTCCACTTTTGGCCGATTGCGATTCCCTCCGGAGGAAAGCTCGTGCTGGAGGAGAGGCCGGCCATCCACGAGCGAACGGTTTGGGCGGCGGAGGGATTGGAGAGCATGTCTTCGAGGCCTTTGATGTCGGTGAATTTTCCGTCAGGTTGGACGGTGAATTCCATCGAGCGGCCTTCGAGGCGGTTGTATTGATCCACGAGGGCGGCGGAGTCTGGATCGTATGCGTCGGTCTCCGATGAGGCGGTGGATTTTTCATACGTGGCGCGGAGGCGCATGGGGCCGAGGGCACCCTTTGCGCCGGGATGAACTTCGAGCACGTCGAGGCGAAGGGTGATGCTGGCGGATTGTTTGAGTTGAGTGGCGCCTTCGGGATTGATGATAGGAGTGGCGGTCTTGCCGGCGGTGGTCATGCGGGTCTCGATTTGATAGCGGAGTATGTCGCCGGTTTTGAATTCCGGGAGGAGGTGGACGCGGTGGCCGGGGGTCGCAGGCGTGGTTGGCGCGAGAAGGAGCGCGGAGACGAGAAGAACGAGGAGGAGCTTATGCATGGGGCGTGGCGTCAGAGTCTCCGATGCGAGGCATCGGGAAAACGCTAGCATAGGGATTCGCGCGGGGCAAATCGGCGGTGGGGAGTTTGCGCCGCGCTTACGGCGGTTGAGGTCAGGGACGCGGAGACGCGGATTTGAGATGAGTGATTTCGGGTTCGGCGAGATTTCCCGTCAGGCGGTAAGCGTCTGGGTGCGCTTCGGAGGTACTGGTGATGCCGGGCGCCGGCGGAGCGGAGAGAACGCTGAGTTTGAAATCCAGATTGCGGCTGAAATCGATGGCGCCTTCGGCTGCCAGATTTATTTCGGGGCCGGTGAGCTGGAGACGTTGAAATGCGAGTTTGCCTTCGCCGCAGGTGAAGGCAGTGGACGCTTCGCGGAACGCGGTGATACCTGGCCTGAACTCTTGCCTGGCGAAGGAGTCGGTCAAGTCGATGTTGCGGAGTTCCGGGCCGCTGATTCGGGCGACGCCCCGGCACTGAAGCGATGAGATGAGGTCTGCCCGGGATGCGCCGCGCGTCGCGATCGAAATTCTTCCTGAAGCCGATCCCGCGAACCGGTCGGCGAGCGACGGGGCGGCCGCCGCCAGTGCGTAAAGGTCGACGCCGGAGAAATCCAGATTCAGGCGATAGGAAGGGGCTGCACCGAGGTCTGCCCGGAGCGAGCCGCTAAGGTCCCCTTTGTAAAACTGTGCGCGGATGTTGGAAATGGTGAGGCGGCGGCCATCGATCGCGGCATCGGCTTGGATGCGATGTACGGCGAAAGGCGCGAGCGTGAACTGGTCTACGTTGAGATTGCCGGTAGCGGCGAGGCGTTCGGGCTGCGCGACTGCGAGGGGTCGCGAATTCAGGAAGGGAAGAACGCGGTCGAGGAAGCTTTCGCGCCAGCGAGGATTGAGCCAGCGATCGAGATCGGCTGCGGAGAGATGGTCGGCGGAAAGAGCGAATTTCCACGGATTGACGCGACTTGGGACTTCACCGAAAGCCGGTTCGCGAGCGGTGACGCCGCTGCCGGTGTAATCATAGGCCGGATCGTGGCGATCGAAGGCGCCGCTCCAGTGCGCGCCGAAGGCATCGGCAGAAGTGAGAGAAATGTGTCGCGCGTTCGGCTTCAATTCGACGCGGGCCCGGATCTGTTCGACCGGCAAATTCAGAAATGGAGCGCGGAGAGAATCACCGGCAGATTTAGCAGAGACTTGATTGCTCGACTTGCCTCCGAGCTCGCTGCCCGGGCTGCCCAGTGGCGCGCCGAAGTCCAGAGTGCCGAGCGGAGCGGCTCGCCATGGATACGGCGAGGCCTGCCACTTCAAGTCACAACGAAAAGGGCCTGTGAGATCCCAGCCGCGCGAAATGTCCCAGCCGAGAAGGCGCGCTGCTGAGATTAGATCGCCGGCGTCCGCGAGAGTTCCAGCGATACGAAGGATTGGCGCGGGTTTTGAACTCGACAGCGATTTTGTGGCGCTGGAACCGGTCGCGTCAATCGGGCCAATCGTTTCGATGTGCAGCGCCCCTCCCGCAGCGCCGAATGAGATCGTGGATGGAAGCAACGACGCGCCGTTCGGGCCGTAGTGAAGCGATGCGGCATTCAGACGCACGGGGACGGGCAAGGCTTTTGAGGTCAAATCAGCGCCATCAACGGAAATGGTTCCGTCATCGAGATGGGGCGGCCAGCCGCCGAGCGTGAGATCGAGTTTGGCGATGCCTCGAAGCGCCAAGTCGTCGGAGATTCCCGAATGGAAGGCGCGAGTCCACGCGAGGATATCGGCCATGTCGATTCCACTGGAGATGATACGCAGTTCGGGCCTGGAGTCTTTGTGCGGAATGCCGCGGCGATTGACAATCGGCTGGCTCCAGCTCACTGCACCAGTCGAGCGGGCGTTGGATCGGGGAGTTTCGAGGGTCGAATCGGCGAGGTCGAAGCGGGCGTGTTCGGGATCAAGGATTCCCTTGACGATGAGATTCAGCGACGGATTATCGGGCCGCAACGGCAGATCCCAGCGATGCACCTGCCGGAGTTCGGCTCGCGCTTGTAGCATCCAGTCCGCTGTCTCGGTGCGCGCATTCAGAGCCAGTGCAAGGTTTCCGCGAACTCCGTAATCCGTCGCGCGGATGAGGCGAAGGACATCGGAAATGGAAGCATCCGTCCACGCGAGATCGAGCACAGCCGGCCGAAGGCGCGAAGAAGTGCCGCCGACATGGCCGGAGAGATGAAGAGTGCCGGCCTGTTGGAGGATCACGGCGGCGCGAGCGGGTACGGCTTCGAGATCCATGCGCCACTGACCGGTGCCTTCGGGCTCGACATATCCGGAGACGCCGACGAACGCGAGCGGGAGTTTTTCGTCACCGCGCTTAAAATTGATGCGGCCAGCGTCGACGTCGACACGGCTGAAACGCAGAGCGGTGGACGGGCCGCTGGCACTAGATGCGGGGAGAGCAGCAGCGCCGGGCACGCCGGATAAACGCGGGAGCCACGCGGCGAGATTCCAATCTCCATCTGGACTGCGGACCAGATTCAAGCTGGGATGGCTCAGCGAGATCGCACCGAATTCGAGGCGACCGTGGAGGAGACTTTGCCAGCGGATGCTCATCGTGAGCGCTTCCGTCCGGAGAAAATATTCGCGGCCGAAGCGGGGATCTTCACCGACGATTACGGAGCGCGCTTCGAGCGTAGGGCGTCCCCAGACGCTGAAGTTATAGCCGGCGACTTCGACGGGGCGTCCGAAAGCGGAAGCGAGGCGACCGGTGATTCTGCGATTCAGCGAGGTGTGCTGGATCGCGAATGAGATGGCGGCGTTGGCGATCCAGAGAAGGACGAGAAGCAGAAGGATGATTTTCGGCCAGCGGCGCCACGAGGGCTTGTCGACCGGAGCGACCTCGACTGGCTCCGCGCGGGCAATCGTTTGTGTGAGGATGTTTGACAAGGCCGTGATTTTACGAGATTGCGGCCGAAGCCGCGAGTTACAAGCTCCAGTTATAAGACCGCGAGCTTCGCGGGCGGCGCCGGCCCAACTTACCGACGAAAATCGGCGCGCGCTCCGATCGCAAGAACCCGGTTGTAACTCATATTCTAATGAACCTCGTGAAGCATGCGATGCCAGCGGGTGCGGGTCGGAAGGTGGAGGAGGCCGTCTCCTAATCCGCGAAGCGCGCCAGCCATGCCGCGGTCAGTATAGTCTTGGGAAGTGGCGGCAACGGACCAATAAATCAGGAGCGGGCGGCCCATGACGGCGTCGCGATTGACGAAGCCCCAGTAGCGGCTGTCCCAGCTGCGATCGCGATTGTCGCCCATGACGAAATAGCGATTCGGGGGTACGACAAGACTGCCGCGGTCAACGTAATCGAGGATTCGCGCGGCCCACTCGGGACGCAGGCCGCTTTCGAGGAAGTAGCGAGTGGAGGGCGGAAAATTGTCGCCGAAGGAATCTTCACCGGCGGGATCGTGGACGACGTAAGGCTCGTCGAGCGGATGTCCGTTGATGTAGACCTGCTGGTCAATGATGCGAATGCGGTCGCCGGGGAGGCCGATGACGCGTTTTACGTAGTGTGGATGATCGTCGTAGGGGAATTTGAAGACGACAATATCGCCGCGTTGAATGGGGCGGTAGGGCAGAAATTTTTCGTACCAGGCGCCGCGGCCTTCGAAAATGAATTTGTTTACGAGAAGATGGTCGCCAACAAGCAGCGTGGGTTCCATCGATTGCGAGGGGATTTTGAAGGCCTGGACGATGAAGGTAGTGCCGAAGAGAGCGAGGAGCACGGTGACGAGCAATGATTCCGCGTATTCGATGACGGAGCCGCGCGAGGAGTCGTGGTGCACGGCTTCGCTGGGCGGGGGCTGCGCTCGTTCGAAGGTGGATGTCTCTACGTCCATCGAAGTCCTTTAGACCGCGCTTAAGCCGGCTTCCAGGCCTGCGAGGGCGATCTTGGCAGCGGCTTGTTCCGCTTCTTTCTTGCTGCGGCCTTCCGAGCGCGCAAGCCTTTGCTGGGCGAGCCAGACTTCGACTTCAAAAGTTTTCTGGTGCTCGGGGCCGGACTCGTTGCGAACGCGATATTGAACAGCGCCGAGACCGCGTTGTTGCAACCATTCCTGCAGCGCGGACTTGTGATCGGCGCGTTCGAGGCCGCCGAGTTCACCGGCCAGAGCTGCGTCAAGCAAAGTGCGGTGAAGGAAAGCCGAGGCCGCTCCGAGACCGGCATCGAGATAGATGGCGCCGAGGACTGCTTCGTAGGCATCGGCGAGGAGGCGCTTTTTGGCCCGGCCACCCGTTTTCTCTTCGCCCGGGCCAAGCCGCAAGTGGTCGCCCAGCTTCAGCTGTGTCGCTACGGAATGAATCGAGACAGCGCTTACGAGACGTGCGAGGCCTTTCGACAACTTCCCAGCATCCCAATCGGGAAATGCCTGGCAGAGCAACTCGCTTGCGACCAAGCCGAGAACGCGGTCGCCGAGAAACTCGAGGCGCTCGTTATCCGAGGAGGCGTCGTTCTGCCGGCGCGAACGATGCGTGAGCGCTTGTTCGAGGCACTCGGGATGGGCGAAGCGATGACCGAGAATCGCCTCGAGTTCTTCGAGCTCTTCTGCGGTCATCGATTAGCCTCGTTGACTACTTGGGAGGAGCCGGCGGGGCGGCCGCCAGCTTCTTCGCTTCCGCTCCACGTTGTTTGCAGCGATCTTGCATCGGGCCCGCCATCCCGCCGCACGATTCGAACACTTTGACCGCTTCCGGGTAGCGCTTCAATTGATTCAGGCCGACGCCCAAGATGTAGAGATCGACCTGGTCAGGAGTGGGATCGGTCTGGGTAGCCTTCTGCATCTCGGCAACGGAGTTAGCAAAATCCTGTTGGCGGAAATAGACGAGACCCAGGCCGCTGTGCGCCTGAGCGGTGGCGGTTGCTTTCGCCTTGGCGAATTGTTCATCGGTGACATTCGCAGGCTTGGGCATGGTCGGGAGAACATCGAGAGCATGCTTCTCGTAATTCGCGGCCTTCTCCAAGCGACGGTCGGCCTCGATATCGTTGGGGTTGTATTGGTGAGGAATCACCCAGCCAACCAGAGTGAGTACGGTAACGTCGTCCGGGTTAAGGACGATCGCTTTGTCGGCGGCGGCATACATCTTGTCGTACTGCTGCTTCTGGTAGAAGGCGGTGACCAGGCGGGCATAAACCGGTTCGGTGTAGGGGCCGCTGGGATACTTCTGGACAAATTGCTCGCCGATTTGAATCTGCTGGTCGGTTGCATCCGGTTTAAGGTCCGTGAAAGCCTTGTAGGCTTTGTCCTCCTCCGGATCAGCGGGCGCAGCGGGAGGCTGCTGCGCGGCAGGCTTAGGCGCGGGCTGCTGCTGGAGCGAAGGCGCCGGCTGCTGTTGTTGCTGGCCGCTTGAGCCGTACTGTGCACGGGAGAGCGGCGCGCACACCAGAACTGCGGCAAGGATGAAACCTACTGCTGCGATCCCACTGCGAGTCGACGGGAGCTTCATTTCGTTCACCTTCCGTTGTTGGATGTCCTGGAACGCTCGGCTGAAAGCGATCTCAAGGATGCTGCTGTTGGTTTCCATTCTGGTTCTTATATTCACCGGCATTCGAGTGAGCGCGCGCCTTGTAGGGCTCGTCCACGCCGCGCTGTGCCGCCACACGGGCGGCTTCCGGCGCGCCCTCGACTGCAAGCGCGCCGAGATATTCGTGCACGGCCGCGTCGCGCTCGCCCTCGAGATCGTGAATGCGTCCGAGGTACACGTGCGACCAGGAAAGAATTGACGGGTCGGCTGCATCGTCCGGCTTTCCCGCAACGGATGCCTGCGGCGCGGGCACGGAAACCAATTTCGCGAATAACTGCTCGGCGCGCTCCGCGTTTCCAGCCATCACCGAGGCAATTGCGAGCCCGTATTCCGCTTTCGGCTGGCCGGGATACTTCGCGAGAACGCTTTCGAAAGTGGCCGAGGCGGCCTCCGCATTCTGGAGCGCGATCTCGCGATCCCCTTGCGCGAGCAAGCGATCGAGATCCGAAGCCTCCGAATCGTCCTGCGGCTTCGGCTCGAGAACCGGATTTTCCGGCGCAAACTTCACGGCCTGCAAACGCTTCTGCTCGGATGGGACGTCAATGGCTGCGATCAAATCCGGGAAATAATACGACATTGCCGGCTCGGCTTTCTCAAATTTCTGCAATTGCGCGACAAAAGGCCGGACGAGGATGAAACCGGATTGATCGGCATCCGCCATCGCGGCTTCGAGCTGTGGCGGCGGAAGGCGGCGCAGACGAAGCTCGACGCTTTTGACAAAACACTCGTCGGCGAAGGCAAGAAAATCCTGGCGATATTCCTCCGGCAACCGCGGGGCGCGCGAAGCAATCAGCAAAAGCGCACGCTTCGATTCCACTTGCTTTCGAAATCGCAGAGGGAGCGGATCGAGCATGAAGTGAAGGTAGGCGTGCCGGATCTGGTCGACGGGAAGCTGAGAGGGAGCGCCGACGACGATGGCGTAATGATCGCCATTATTGCGAAAATTAGTTCGAGCGCCGACGAGCGGCTCAACGTTTACCGTAAAAGAGCGATTGTAAACAGGCTTGAGGAGTTCACGAAGATAGCCGTTTGTGGCGAAGACTATTTTCCGGACGGGGGGCTGGTACATTGCGGCCGCGCGTTCGTACTCGGGTTGAACCTTCGCCCACTGCAAGTCGAGCCGAGCTTCCTGGTAGAAGGCGGCGAGAATTTCGCGGAAACCTTGAAGGGCGAGAGCGTCCGGGGGCAGCACTTCACGATTCACCTGAAAATCGAAGCGGGGCGGCGGTCCGATGACAAGCGAGAAGGTGATATAGCGAGAAAGTGTTTCGCCCGGATCGGCGAGCAAGTGATCGCGGTAAAATGCACGCAGAGCTTCCGTCGCAGGCCCCTGCATTTTGAGCATGTCTTCGCGCAGGGCGAGGCGCGAGGGCATTTCCGAGAGGGTCCCTTCGTCGGCGGCGAAGCCGGCGGCGTCGAGAGCACACATCGTGGCGAACAGTTCCTGATCGGGTTCGACGACGATGCCGGTGTAATTATCCGGAGGCTTCTGCTGGGCGGCTTGTTGGTCTTGGGCTTTCAGGCCAATTGCGCCCGTCGCAAGCAGCGCGGAAAGAACGACGGCAAGCGAGAATTTCAACTGCGCGAACTTTGAAATCGGCGAACTCCTCGATCGAAAGGATTGCGATTTACCAGGCAGGAGTAACACGGCCCGAAATGCAATTCCCCCCAAGCATAACGCTGCGCCCTTACAAACTCTAACGGGCGGCTTTGACAGAGTCAAGGAAACGAAGAAGTGGGCGGCGATTCACCGGCGAAACGCGGAGGCCAGCGGGAAAATTGCGAGCGCCGGTGAGCAGAGAGGACTCGATGCGGCTCTCAGGAAAAAAGCATGCAGCGGCTGCGAATTACCCGCGGACGCGGACCGCGCTAAAGTTCAGGACGACGCGGCCGCCATCTCGAGGAAGGCCGAAATTGGTCTGTGGCCGGAAGCGAGAGAACAGAAGAAGCTGATCGAGCTGATGCTGGGCCGCGTCATCGCTCGGGCCAGAAAGGATTTTGTACGAGACGACCTGACCGTGCGCGTTGAGCGTAGCCTCGACGAGCAACAAGCCAGAGCCCGGGCGGTCGTCCGTGGCGATGACCACAGGAACCGGAAATGGGGCGAGGGATTCAAGGCGAGCGGGCTGAACAAGGTTGAGAGGCAAGTCGTTCGGGACGACGCCGCCCATCGGAACGCCGACGAGAATATTCTGAACGACAAGGGCGAACACGACGAGCGCGGTGATCACGCCACCGGTGGCGGGGACCGCGAGCGGTTCGAGCACGTCCTCAAAGACCATCGCGGCGCGCGCCCACATTTTTCGAATCGCCTGCCGGGGCGAATACGTTTGGGCAGCGCTCACGCGAATGCTTGTGGCGAGGTTGGCGGGCGGCTGAACAGGCTCAACGTTCGCGAGAGCTACCACAAGCCGCCGATAGCCTTCGAGCAAATGGCGGCATTCGCCGCAGGATTCGATGTGCTCGCGCACCCGAGCATGGTCGCGCGTGGGAATTGCGCCATCGAGATATCCGGGCAGACAGCGCTGGGCGTGCTTACAATTCATCGTTGCCACCCATTGATAGTTCCAGAGCCGAACGGCGCTGAAGCGGGCAGAGCCGGATGAGTTGGTTCGGGCTTGAGCGGCGGGTGAGCTACCTGCGACGAAGCTTCCGCGGGCAGTTCCCTTCCGGCGGGCTTTGGGTGCACAGCCACGACGGGATCAAGAATTTCCTTGAGCATACGCCGGCCGCGGAGAATCCGCGATTTTACGGTCCCGACTGAAACTTCGAGCACTTCAGCCACCTCTTCGTACGATAGGCCTTCGAGATCCCGCAGTATCACCGCGCTTCGAAACAGGGCCGGCACTTGTGCGAGAGCCCTGCGAACCGCGCGCTGCGTTTCCTGGCTCGCGAACTGCTCGTAGGGCGTCGGTTCCCTGTCCTTCAGATCGAGTGCGGGGCTCTTTCCTTCATCCTCGCCATCGATCGAAACCTGCTGCCGGTGATGCCGCCAGCACCAGCGTCGATAATTCAAAGCTTGACGAACCGAGATGCGGTAGAGCCAAGTCTTCAGCGAGCTGCCTTGCCGGAACCCGCGAATCCCGCGAAAAGCGCGGAGGAAAACTTCCTGGGTCACGTCGGCCGCGTCGGCGCTGTCCGACAGAATTCCGTAGACGAGGTTAAACACACCGGCGTGGTAATAGGTGACCAGGTAGTCGAAGGCCGCGTCTGACCCGGCTTGCAGTTCGTGCACCAGTTCAGCTTCGTCATGGCCCCAGGACAGAGATTGTGCCAGGTCGGACATGCTTTCCGCCGTCGCTCCTTCGCAGAGCGTGTCCTAATATTAATTGGACACCAAATCGGCTGCGATGTTACTAGGATAGCAGAATATTGGGATTTGGTTATCCGCCGAAGGTACTAGGGCTGGGGAGTCCGGGCTTCTGTAGTAAGCCTATATTTATCTTATGTTTACAACCCTTACTTGGCGATTACATCGAGATCCCGACAGATTCCGCCGCGGCGGCGTAATCTGTGACCGGCATAAAGTTTAGTTGGTGCTAAGAGGATTTCTGACAGTAATCGGCGGCGACGTGTGGTTGCAACCTCATCCAATGAAACCGAGTCATCAGTTTCGGTAGGTTAAATGTATTGGAGGAACGACTTCAGGTAACTCGCCGCGCCGGAGAGCCGCAATTATGGCCTTTAGCTCTTCCTTGTCTTTTTCCTGGGCCAGAGAATCGAATTTCGGAAGCTCCCGGCGGATTTGTTCTAGACGCTCATCGGCGAAAGGAACGGAGGTTAGGTTATCCCAATCCCATTTGCCCTCGGTGCCGAGCAGATGCCTCTCAAGTTCATCCGCAAACTGCTCAGGGGTAACTTTCCGCTTCCGCCCCGGTATGGCAGCCACGAGCAACGCCAGCGTGACTATTCCGAGCGGGATGATGACGAGCCAGGTTGCGGAATGCAGAAAGTAGGCAGTCAGAATTGCTGGCACGAACAGGATGAGCAACAAATACAGGCAACCGGGGCTTAAACGAATTGCCACTAGAGATTCCTCTCTTTCTACGCAGGATGCTGCCTTATCCGGCACTGGGGCTCAAGATGAAAACCAAATCGCGGTACTTGCACAGCGGTCGAATTGCGGATAGGTCTTGGCAACAGGGGTGGCTGTTGAAAAACTCTTCGTGAATGCGAACTGAAGTGTTGGCAGTGACGTCTATATGAGCAAGCGTTCTGCCGATGCTCTTTTTCATCACCATTCACGGAGGCTTGCTGATTATGATGGGAC
>JBARFX010000091.1:0-1964 GCA_049797655.1 Candidatus Acidiferrales bacterium
CAGCCAGGCAATGTACAACACGCTGGTCAACGATCAGAGCGGGCCCCGCATTCTGGACCAGTCTCTCACTATGCAGTCGTTGACGCATCAGGATTGGTTCGACACTCTGACCCTCAACAGTTTCGGGTGGGGAGGCGATCCGGAGCAGGCCGCACGCATGCGCGTGTCGAAGTACCGCTGGTATACCTTTAGCGGAAGCTATCAGCACATCCAGAACTATTTCGACTATGACCTTTTCGCCAATCCGTTGAATCCGCCCACCGGCCAGCCGTTTATTCCAATCCTCAACTCGCCACATGGCTACTACAACCGGCAAAACCTGTATAACTTCGGGTTCGTGTTTTTGCCGATGAGGAAGATTTCGTTTCGCGTGGACTATAACCGAAACCGTTTCGTCGGTCCCGCTTTCAGCAGTGTGCACCAGGGCACCGACGCGTTGACCAACGAGGATACCAACAATCAGTTGAACGGTTTTCGATTTGGTGTCGACTATCGGCTGGATCCGAAGACCACGGTCAGCTACACCCAACTGCTGCAGTATTACACCGGGGCTACGACCTATTCGCTGAACCCCTTCAACTCCTGGCCGCTTTCCAATGGCAGTTCCGTCAGCTTCGGGCTACCGTGGTTCAATGGCGGCAGTCCGTGCAGCGCACCGTTGAATAACGGGATTGCCAATCCTACGTGCAACGCCTACTCCGGCTACAGCCTGTTCCAGCATGAGCACACCTTCATACCCACCGAGCAGCTCAACTTCCGGTCGTCGGCGCTGACGTGGCTCGACTTCAACGGCCAGTTCCAATACAGCCACGCCGACATGAATACGCCGCTGCTGGAGACTTTCAACGGCCTGAGCAGCCGGAGCGGACTGCTCGGCTTCAACACCGCCGGCAGCAGCTCCAATGCGAAGTGGAATTCATCGTCGGCGGATGTTTCGGCGACGATTCACCTGAACGATCGCTTACGGTTGGTAGAGACCTTCCGCTTCCGAAATTTCAACACGGTTGGCAACTTCCTCGATATGGAACAGAACTTCTTCAATGCGGGGAGCCTCGGATCAGCCTCCTTGTTGAATCCCATTGCAACGTTTCCGCCCACGCCGCTGTTTCACAGCTCGAGTTCGCCCGCCGACATCATCAACGAGACCAACTTCAACCAGACCGGGCAAAACACCAAGGAAAATGATTTCCAGGTGCAGTACGACGTGTCACGTTTCTTTGGCGTTCGCGCCGGCTTCGTATTCAACAACTCCACCATTCAGCCGGGGAATTCATACCTGGCGGCGCTTGGCGACATCTATTACCCCAATAGTCCCAACCGCGGCGACTGTGCGGGACAGCCGTTGAATCCTGATGGCAGTTGCACGTTCACAGGAGTGATCGCACCAGCCGGCTCTCCGACGACAGAGATTAACCGTTACTCCGGTGTGGTGGGCGCATGGTTTCGCAAGGGCAGCGAGCTGCATGCCAACATCGACGCGCAATATGGCGGCGCAGACAACTGGATCTACCGGATCGATCCCGTTCGCTTCTTCAATATCCGCGGCAACGTCTCCTACGCGCCGCGGCCCTGGCTGATGCTGAGCGGCAACCTGCTGTTCGAACGCGCCACCAACAGCGATAGCGACCTCGCCTACAACCAGCACAACTACAGCACGACGATCAGCGCGATGATCATGCCCAATAAACATTGGGGCTTGGACCTGGGTTATACCTTCGACGCCATCCAACAGAATATGAACCTGTGCTTTGAAGGCGATGTAACTCCTCCCGGCTCGTTCACTTGCGTGGGAGATAACAGCCTGATGGAGGTCTTAGGGGTTTACCAGACGCACACACAGTACGGATATTTCGCCCTGAACGTGACTCCGATCGAGCGGCTTACGATGCGTTTGGGTTACAACATCGTCGACAACCAGGGCAACACGACTTCATTTAACGTGCTGCAGCCGCTGGGGCCGCTAG
>JBARFX010000092.1:0-100161 GCA_049797655.1 Candidatus Acidiferrales bacterium
TGCACGATCTGCCACTTCTCTTCCGGGGATCGATCTACGCGCGGTTTCCTGCCCATGTTGCCTCCTGTGTGGAGGCCCTGAATCATACCGAATTCGGCAGTCTAGTTTGAGCGGGGAGCACTACAGCGGCGTCCAAGAACATGTTTACGGTGTCCACGAAATTGGGGTCTGCCTCCATGAGCTGTTGTTCTAGAACGGGATCCTCAAAAATGCCGTCAGCTTGCAGAATACGAATACGAATCTTGAAAAACTCCAGCGGATAGGTCTTGATCTTGTTTGAATACTCATCGATCTCTAAACTGGGAACAAATGCGATGACGGGTTTCCCTTGTGCTAAGGTCGATGCAAGTTCAGAATCCTTTCCTAAAGTATCCGATTCCTGAACCAGATACACCGTGCATGAAGCTCGCTTCAACATCAGCGCTTCGACTAGACCCTTATCAATTCTCGACGCACAGTCAGATTGAGTCGGGTCGAAATACCGCAGATTCAATTTTTCCAAACGCGCGTCAGAGAATAAATTCTTCACGAAATCGGAGACATCCTCAAACTCCCATTGTTTGCGCATTGACGTCGCAACATAAACGTCCATGTAGTCCCACGTGAGATAGACATCAGTATTCCTTCTGCCCTTTGTTTTAGCAGCCGCGATCGAGTCGCCGAGTGACCCATAGTGTTCGGCCAAACACAACAATTCGGCATCATTCGGTGATCGTGTCAAATTCTCAGCTAGGAGTAGAGATTCTTTATTGTGTTTAATACCCGCGATGTAACCTAGGCACCAGGTCTTATCGCGATCAATTCGTTCAATTCGAAGCGCTCCCGACGGCCTGTCGAAATATCGGGCCTCCGCTACCGCTGGCGTCTCGCAGTACGAGCTCAGGGCTTTCGCCAAATCGGAGTAATTCTTAGTGCTGAGATCCTTGTACGCAAATCGAAAGTCTCCATATCGCAACATTGCGTACCCCCGAAAGTTTATGACGCATTTCGTGAGGTCTCGGAGCTTCAGCGGATCGACAGGACAAAAGAAGAAACGATAAAATGGATGGGAGACTCGGTCCTGTTCTAGTAATAACAGCAACTCGTTAAACCTTTCGTAGGTGAGTCCTTCCTGGTCAGCGAGTCCGAGGAATTCCGAAAGATGACTTTGATCCGAGTCATTAAATGCGCGATGATATTTTTCTCCGCACAGTTCCTTGACGATAAGGTTATACACCGTCTTTGGGTCTAGATAATTAATTGAGCTGATGCCGGACTCATTAAACGTCATATGGGAGATTCTAAGGTCTGCTGAAAGATGCTGTCATTAATCTTCTTGCTACGTATTGCGAATGAATAAAGGGGACGGCCCGCCATGTTGCGATTTCCTTGTCGACCGAACCGCGCAACTCCGCGCCTTTGCAGCCACGGCTACACCGAGTAAAATCCGCATATGAATATCCGCCTACGGCCAAAGATCGAAGAGCTAATTCAGCAAGATTTAGAGCGCGGACCCTATCAATCCGTGGACGAGTACGTGGAAAAGGCCGTCACGATGCTTCACGAGCAGGAAGCCTGGCTCGTCGCGAATCGCAGCGATATCAATTTGAAAATTGAAGAAGGTTACGCCGCGGCCCAGCGCGGAGAACTTCTCGACGCGGACGATGTTCGTTCGCGAATGACCGAACGGAAGCGTGCGCGCGGCTGAGGCGACGGCACACAGAGAATCAAGGACCAAATCACGCTAATAGCCAGAGACAGCGTCACAAGCCTCACAAAGCCGCACAAAACCTCACAAAGCCTCACAAAGCCTCACCTCTAAAGAGGTGAGCTACATTAAGAATGAGCTACATTAAGAGTGAGCTACATTGAGAGTGAGCTACATCAAGAGTGAGCTACATTGAGAGTGAGCTACATTGAGAGTGAGCTACATTCAGGCGCTTTGACCAGTTACCGCCAGGGAACTGGCCAGAGAGGCTCGTTTGGATCTGACGGAGGCGTGAATACGTCTGGCTCGACGCGAACGGGGCCTTTCTTGATGTAGAAGGCTGCGCTCGACCATGCCCAATCCTCAGGACGAACGACGAGCGTCGCCTTGACGGGATTCGCGTGGATGTATTCCAGCTTGTTTCCGAAATCACGTGCACGGCGCAGAATGAAATCAAAGTAACGTTCTTGCCAGATTGCGCCGTGCTTCGTCCGCGCTTTCGCGATCGCGAAACCGGATGCGCTTTTCCAGTCACGCATCAATTTCGGCAGCAGCGACTCCAGAGTCCAGAGCAGGAGGTGGATGTGATCCGGCATCACCACATAGGCAAACAATGCAGACTTGTGTTTGGCACGCGCGCGGTCGATTTGGTCGAGGCAAATGTCGCGTTCTGACGGAGAGAGGGGCGGCGTGTGTTTCAGGAGATTTGCGGTAACGAAGAAATAGCGGGCGGTAACTTCAATTCGTCGAAGGCGTGACACGCGGCGATTTTAATGTAGCTCGGGTCTTCAGACCCGAGGTTTTTGATGTTTGGGTTTGTTGATCGAAATAGCAGACACAAACCGACGGCAGCGACCTCGAAATCCTTCAAAGCGTCACAAGACCTGACGAAGTCACAAAGCGTCACAAGACCTGACGAAGTCACAAAGCCTCACAAAGCCTCACCTCTAAAGAGGTGAGCTACATTGGCGAGCTACATTCGTGCGCTGAGAGGAGTTTAAGCGTGGTGGCGATGATTTTCTCATCGTCGCCGAAGCCCTCGAGCCAGTGGACATCTGGCTCGCGGCGGAACCATGTGAGCTGGCGCTTGGCGAAGCGGCGCGTCGCCCGCTGGATCCGCGCCACCGCATCGGCGAGAGCGACGCGGCCTTCGAGGTGCGCGCGCAGGTCGGCGTAGCCAATGAACTGGAACGGCTTGGAGTCGGCTGGGACGCCGCGCACATTTTCAGGCAACCCGAGCGAGCGGACTTCGTCGAGCCAGCCGGCGGCGAGCATTTCGTGGACGCGGGCGTCGATGCGGGCGTAGAGGGCGGCGCGCGGCGGCAGCAAGCCGATCTTGGTGACGGCGTAGCCTTCGAGAGCATTTTCACGTACCTCGGCACGCATTTCGTGACGGAGTTCGCCACTCGCTTCAATATGCTGGCCGGCGCGGCCGGCGCTGAAAATTTCGGAGACGGGTTTGCCCGCGAGCAGGCGCATCTCGATTGCGCGGATGATTTTTTGCGCGTCGCGCGGGGCGATGCGTGCGGCGGATTCGCGATCGAGCCGCGCAAGAATTTTGTGCAGGCGCTCGGGACCATGCTCCTTGGCGCTCTGCCGCAGCCGCTCGCGCAATTCTTCGGAACGCTGCGGCGCGTCGGCCAGGCCTTCGAGGAGGGCGCGCAGGTAAAGTCCGGTGCCTGCGGTGATGATGGGCAATTTGCCGCGGCGGCGAAGATCCTGGAGCGCGAGGAGCGCGTGGCGGCGGTAATCGCCGGCGGTGAACACTTCGGCGGGCTCGACGAGGTCGACGAGGTGGTGCGGGATGTTTTTTTGCTCGCGTTGAGGAACTTTCGCGGTGCCGATGTCGAAGTGGCGATAGACCTGAGTGGAATCGCAGACGAGGATTTCGCCGCCGAGCTTTTCGGCAAGCGCGATGGCCAGCGCGGATTTGCCGGACGCGGTGGGGCCGAGAATGACGATGAGGCGCGAGTGCGGCGCGGCCGGCGAGTTTTTTGCGGCGCTCATTTTCAGCGCGCGAGTTTCCAGCGGAGGAGGAGGACGACGAGCGCGACGGCGGCGAGGAGCAGCGCGCCGACGACTTGTGTGCGGTTGAGGCTTTTCATGGAATCGTTTTCACAGACTGCGCTTCACGGAAAGCTAACTCTCGCACAATCGGACTTTCGCGCGCAATGTGGGCAAAAAACCGGAAATGCAAAAGAGCCGCCAGGATGCCGGCAATACGAAAAGCTCGGCCGTTAGCGGACGGAGCCGGCGTCGGGAGGCAGATTGTAGAAATAGATGAAGCGCAGCTCGATGAAATCGCCTTTGAACTTCGGAGGAAGCGGCTCGAAGGGACTCGAGGTGCGGATCGAGGAGAGCGCGGCGGAGTCGAGCGGCTGCTTGCCGGACGTGCGCTCGAGATTCGGATCGGGGAGCGGAACGCTGCCGTCGCGATTGATGCGGAAGGTGAGCATCACGATCCCTTTGTCGCCCATGAGCGCGGACTCGGGCATCACGGTGTACCAGTTGCGCTTGACGGTGGCGAGCAGGCGCTGGAGGTAGCTATTGAAATCAACGCCCTGCGTGTCCGTGAGGATCTGCGCGCCGGGCTGCATGTTTTGGACACCGCCGCGGCCGCCGCCACCACCTCCACCACCTCCGCCCCCGCCGGCGCCGGGATTGTAAACCGTGCCGCCGCCACCGTGCTGGATCTGGTCCTGAATCTGATTTTGAATTGCTTTGCCGGGCGAGGTGCTGGGGAGATTGAGATTCAGGTGGCCGGGCTGAGACGGAGGCACCGGGAGAACTTGCGACGGCTGAGGATTGGGTTGGACGGGGACGCTGACGGGAGGATTGGCGGATTCGCGCGGCGTGGGCGCCGAGGGGAGTTCGGGTTTCGGCTGCGCCGGATTCGCGATGGAAGGCGGAGCGACTGGGGCGTGCGATTCCGGGCGCGGCGGCGCGACTTTGTTCAGAACTTTCGTATCAATGCGGACTTTCGGGCCCGGCGGGCCGGGAGGCATTTTGGGAATGTCGTCGGGCGAGATGTAGGTGATTCCCAGGCTCTTGCTGGCGAGCTCGATTTCTCTTGTTGTGGGAACGTGCGGCGGAAACATTTTCGGGATGAAGATGATGAAAATGATCATGCCGATGTGGACGAGGACGGAAGCGGCGCGAGTGATGGCGTCCCACTTGGCGTCTTTTTTTCTTTCGGGCTCGATGAGGAGGTTCGCGTCGCCGGTGGTGAAAATGTCCGGCTGAATCACTTCGCGAAGTTCGGGGGTCATGATTTGCGGCTTGTCGAAGCGCGCGATTTCGGCGGGTTCGGGCGGTTCGACGTAAACCGGAACGACGACACGCGAATCCATCATCGAGACCGGAACGTAATCGGAGAGCGGCTTGAGATCGAAAGGCTTGGGCTCGATGCTGCGAGGAACGAGCGAGCGATTTACGAGAACATCGAGCGGGAAATGGCTCGGGATGCTGGATTTTCCATTGAGCGGCGGGGCTTCGGACAAGCCGGAGGGAACGACGATGCGGTCGTCCATGTAGGTTTCGAAGCGGGCTGCGGGTTTCCGCTTCTTCGCCTCGTCGTCGGTAAACGGGCGCACGTCAGTGGGAACCAGTATTCGCGGGATCATCGAGCGTCCTGTGGGGCGAAGCTGGATAGTTGGACGTGGCGAGCGTGCTCGAGGATGCCCGACATAACCCGGTCTGCTAGTTCGAGGGCGCGGCGGCCGGCGAGGCCGTCGACGACGGGAGGCTTGCGGGTGCGAACCGATTCGAGGAACGAGCGAAGCTCGGCGCGAAGCGGTTCTTCGGGCGTGGTGGGCACTTTTTCGAAGTCGATTTTAGGCAATGCGTTGTCTGCGGCAACGGTTCCGGAGGAGTCAACGCGGACGCGGAGGACGTCCTGGCGCGTGAAGTCGAGCGAAACGTATTCGTGCTCCTGGAAAAAGCGCATCTTGCGGACGCGTTCGGTGGAGACGCGGCTGGCAGTGAGATTGGCGACGGTGCCGGTTTCAAATTCGACGCGAGCGTGTGCGATGTCAACTTTTTCGCTGATGACGGGAATGCCGACGGCTTTGAGATCGACGACTGGCGCGTTGACGAGCGAGAGCAGGATGTCGAGGTCATGGATCATGACGTCGTAGACGACGTCGATATCGAGGCTGCGGGGCGAAAAAATACCGAGGCGATGGATTTCGAAAAACATGGGGCGCGATACGATTTTTCGGACGGCGACGACGGCAGGATTGAAGCGTTCGACGTGGCCGATTTGCAGAATCCGGTTGCGGCTCTTCGCGGCAGCAATCAGCACATCGGCTTCGGCCAGCGATGCTGCGATCGGTTTCTCGACGAGCACGTCGATCCCCGCGCCGAGGATGCGGGAGCCGATGCGCGCGTGATCGGCGGTGGGAACGGCGAGGCTGACGGCGTCGACTCCGTCAGACATGAGGGCGTCCAGATCGCGAAGAACGCGCGTGCCGGATTCTGCGGCGATTTTCTGCGCGCGTTCGGTGTTCGTGTCCATGATGCCGACGAGCTCGGCGCCTTCGATCTCGCGCCAGACGCGGATGTGGTTGCGTCCGAACTCGCCCACGCCGACGACGGCTACACGAATTGGCTTATCGCTCACGGTTTCCTTTGCGCGGCGTCGCTGACGGTTCAGAATTCTGCGCGACAGCGCCGGCCGGATTTGCAGGAGCGAATGCGTGGATTGCGATGCCGAAATCGTCCGCGGCGTGAATCAGTTGATCGCGGTCGAAGAGAAGCGTTTTCCCCGCGTCGATGGCGAGAGCTGTGGCGTTCGAGCGGCGCATGACTTCGATTGTCTTGAGCCCAATCACCGGCACGTCGAAGCGCATGTCCTGGGCGGGCTTGCTGATCTTGACGACGACGAGGCGCTGTCCGCCGGCGATGCGGGCGGCGCGTTCGATAGTTTCATCAGTGCCTTCCATCGCTTCGATCGCGACGCAGGCGCGATCACGGACGACGACTGTCTGGCCAAGGTCGAGCGCCGCGATTTTCTGGGCGACTTGGCGGCCATAGGCGATGTCCGCTGCTTCGGAAACGTCCGGGGAGCGGCGCGTGAGAATTCCGGGCTCAGGCAAAAGCGTTCCGAGAAATTTTGTGGAGTCCACGAGTTTTATTCCTTCATCATCCAGCACTCGAGCAACGGCACCGATCAGCGAATCGGTATTTTTCGACGGCAATGAGAGCAACAATTTCGCCAGGCGCCAGTCCGGACGAATCGAGCTGAATATTTTGTTGTGCTTCACCTGGCCGGCCATGACGGCGTGGTTGACGCCTTCTTCGCGCAGCAACTCAATTGTACGGCTCAATTCACCGAGACTCACCCAGTGCACTCGCTTCGCGGCTTGCTCGAGCGCAGGCGACGCTTCTTCACGAATTGCGATCACAGCCATTTCGATGCCCCGGCTCCGCGCGCCTTCCAGGACGAGGAAAGGAAAATCACCGTTCCCGGCAATCAGCCCCCAGCGCTCAGACTTCTCCGGAATTGCGCTCGCAGGCATCGCTATTTGGTGAGACCGCGCTCGGCCGTTGATTCGATAAACCGGATAAGGGCTTGGACGTCCTCGGAGGCGGAAAGGGTTCCACGCATTTGTTCGAGGGCTTGGGTGGTATTGAGTTTCGAGCGAAGGAGCAAGCGATAGGCCTTTTCGATGGACTCGATGCGGTCGGCGGAGAAGCCATTGCGTTCGAGACCGACGGAATTGACGCCGTAACATCTGGTATCGCGCGGGGCGACAATTTTGGAGAATGGAGGCACATCCTGCGTGATGACGGTGTGAGCGGCGATATAGGAATGTTTGCCGATGCGGCAGAACTGATGCACGGGACAGAACGCGCCGATGGTGGCGTAGTCTTCGACGCTGACGTGGCCGGCAAGAGTGGCGCCGTTGACGAAAATCGTTCGGCTTCCGATCTGGCAATCGTGGCCGATGTGAGCGTAGGACATGATCAAGTTGTTGCTTCCGAGGCGGGTGGCGCCTCCGCCCTTCACCGTGCCGCGATTGATCGTCGAGAATTCCCGGAATTCGTTTTCGTCGCCGACTTCGAGCGAAACTCGCTCGCCTTTGTAGGTGAGATCTTGAGGATCGCCGCCGACGACGCAGAACGAGTAGAGATGGTTGCCACGGCCGAGTCGCGCGGGGCCTTGCACCATCGCATGGGAATCGAGAATGCAACCGTCGCCGAGTTCCACTTCGTCGCCGACGACGGCGAAGGCGCCGATTTTGACTCCGTTGCCGAGGCGCGCGGAGGCCGAGATGGAAGCGCGCGAATCGATTTCGCGAACCATATCACGCACTTCGTCACGCACCGCGATCACCCGTTGCCAGGTTCATTGGGCCTTCTCGACGGAATCCGCGGCTGGAGGCTGCATCTCTTCGATGTCGACCATTTTGCACATGAGCGTAGCTTCCGCAGCGAGTTCGTCGCCGACAGTTGCGCGGCCACGAAGTTTGCAGAACGTTCCGCGCCAGGCGAGCACGTTGACTTCGATGCGCAATTGATCGCCGGGAACGACAGGACGGCGGAAGCGAGCATCGTCAATCGCGACGAAATAGAGGAGCTTTTTTTCGCGGTCTTTTACTTCCTGAAGCAGGAGGACTCCGCCGGTCTGGGCCATGGATTCGATGATGAGGACGCCGGGCATGATGGGCTTGCCGGGAAAATGCCCCTGAAAGAATTGTTCGTTGAAGGTGACGTTCTTGATTCCGACGATGCGCTTCCGGCGTTCCATTTCTTCGATAGCATCGACGAGGAGGAATGGATAGCGGTGCGGGAGAATGGCCTGGATGGCGTTGATGTCGAGAATCATTTTGAGCCTCTGAGTTGAGGTGCGCGCACTGGCTGATACCAGTTTAGCGTGCCTGACGGCTTACTTTGTGTCGGAAGCGTGCGCCTGTGAACAAGCGGATAATTCTATACGAAAGGCGGGTGCGGGGGAATCGGGGCGGGGGGCGTTTGCGAAACGTCGAACTAATCTGGGGACCGGCGATAGAATTTCGGAGGCGGTGGTTGATTCTCAAGGTTTCGTAGCCTCGCTCCGCGCATGTAGACGGCGCCGGTCTTTTGGCACATGGCTACTGAGTGAGAAGAGCCGGCGGGACGCCGGCGTTATGGAAGTGCGGCTGAAGAGCTGGGACATGCGGAGTCTGGGGAGATTCATTGCTGCAGCCGCGAACATGGTGAGGACGCGCGGCGACGGTGAGTGGGAGGCGCATTGCCGGCGGTCGAGAGGGCACGCCCCTCCTTCGGCGGGCAGGCATGTCGTGCACCTACTGGGGAAAATGCGCGCGATCGCGAGCGGCGATGCGTGATCGCGTTGCTGGAGCGGAGCGTGACTGGTAGCATGACGGCGCGATGACAACTGAAATCGCTGTGATGCGGGATTTGGTGCGGGTGGCACGGGAGCGCGAGAGCGCGGTCGTGCGGTTGCTGGGGCGATTTGTGCGATGCGAATCGCCTAGTTATGACAAAGCGGCGGTGGACCGGTTTGGCGCAATGGTCGCGAGCGAGTGGAGGCGGCGCGGGGCGAAGGTGAAAGTTTTGGAGCAGCGTTTGCGCGGGGATCACTTGCGCATCGAGGTCGCTGTTGGAACGGCACGCGTTGCGGACGGCCAAGGGGATCGTTCGAACGTGGCGAAGATCGACGGGCGCGGATTGAGAGGAGGCGCCAGACGCGCGGCGGGCCAGGATGACGGGCAGATTCTGGTGCTGGGGCATCTCGACACTGTGTATCCGCTGGGGACGATCGCGAAGATGCCGTTTCGCGTGGCCGGGGGGAAGGCTTGGGGGCCCGGAACGTTTGATATGAAGGGCGGGTTGGTGCTGGCGCTTGCGGCGGTGGACGTATTGCGTGAGGCGAGCGTGTCGCGACGGGCGGGCGCGTTGCGGGCGGCGGGGCCGCGGAAGAGGATCGTGTTTCTTTGGACCTCGGACGAGGAGATTGGGAGCGAGACGTCACGGCGGGCGATTGAGAGCGAAGCGCGGAGGAGCAATGCGGTGCTGGTGCTCGAGCCGTCGCTGGGGCGCGAGGGGCGGTTGAAAACGCAGCGCAAGGGAGTGGGCGGGGCGGAAGTGATTGTTAAGGGAAGGTCGGCGCACGCAGGAATTGAGCCGGAGAAGGGCGTGAACGCGGTGCATGAGCTGGCGCTGCAGATTGCGCGTTTGATGAAGATGAACGATCCGGGGCGCGGAATTACCGTGCAAGCGACGGTCGCGGACGGCGGGACGACTTCGAACGTGGTGCCAGCGCACGCGCACGCGCTGGTGGATATTCGATTTGCGAGATTGGCAGATGCGCGCGGGATTGAGCGCGAGCTGCGGAGTTTGCGACCGATATTGCGAGGGGCGCGAGTAGAGGTGCGGGTTGGGGATTTGCGCCCGCCGCTGGAACGGAGTGAGGGCGTGCACGGGCTTTTTCGAGTGGCGCGGGGATTGATGCACGAAGTGGGGCATTCGCTCGGTGAGGCTTCTACCGGCGGAGGGTCGGATGGAAGCTTTACGGCGGCGCTGGGAGTGCCGACGCTCGACGGGCTTGGAGCAGTGGGCGATGGAGCGCATAGTCCGCGGGAGCATGTGGTGGTGCGGGAGTTGGCGGTGCGGGCGGCGTTAATTGCGGGGTTGCTGGTGAGTTTGTGAAGCGGCCGTAGGCGGTTAGCGGAGATATTCGTGGCGGAGGTAGGTGACGGTTTGCTGGTCCAGGTCGGCGTAATCGGAGTGGAGGGCGTCGCGGATGGCGGCGTCCATTGACGAAGCGGTGGCAACGCGATCGAGCAGGCGGCTGACGTCGCTGATGCCGCCCGACTGGATGATGGCTTCGACGGCCGCGAGTGAATAAGCGTAGGCGAAGGACGCTGCGCCGCCGGATAGCGCCATCCAGGAGCCTTCCAGCAGTTGCAGGCTGGGCGCGCGGCCCTGGCCTGCCAGCTCGACGAGCGCGCCGGCTGAGCTATTACTGCGGCGGCCTTCCATCCATTGCGCGACGCCTTCCTGAAGCCACGTGGGAGCGCGGCCGCGGGATTTTTGCGCGATGAAGCTGTGCGTCAATTCGTGTTTGAGGACGCGCGCGAGTTCTGACGTAACGCTGCTCAAGCCCTGGACGGGGATGCGGATGCGGCCGTCGTTGATCGCGCCTGCCCAGCTGGGGGCGCGGGTGATGTCGGCAAAGGCTTGATCGGTGTAGAGAATTACGCCGATGGGTTCGGGCGGAGTGTAGTCAAGCTGCGATTCGATGTCGCGGAAATCGTCTTCGAGAACGTGCAGGATTCCGCGGGCGAGGTCGGGCGTGGCGGTGCCGCTATATTTCAGCGCGAAGTGAGCTGTTTCACCCTCGCGGTAGCTTTCCTCTTCGGCTTTATCTTTTTCCGCTTTCGCCAGTGCGCGTTCAACTTCGGGATCGGCGTGGAGACGTTCGGAGCGGCGCCATTCGGCAACCGCGAGATCCATTTTGTTTGCGCCGTAGTACGCCCAGCCCATGAGTTTTGCGACATCGGCAGAATTCGGAGCGACGCGGTGTGCGCGTTCGAGCGGATCGAGCGCGGGTGTGAACTGGCTCTGGCGCAGGTAGAGGATGGAGAGATTCAGGAGCAAGCCGAGATTCTCGGGAGCGAAGCTCAGAGCCTGGCGGTAGTGGTCGATGGCGCTGTCGACGTCACCTTTGGTGACGAGGAACTGCGCGGCCGTGTAATGAGCGGCGGCAACTTTTTCGATGGCCGAAGCGGAGCCGGAGCGAGCTTCGCTTTCGAGCCGGGCGATATAGCCGAAATCGATGGAGTCGTCGTGAACGGCGAGGCGGGCGACGTCGTCGTATCCGCGGACGGGCTCGATTTGGGGAGCGGAAACCGGCGGCGGATCGCCGGCGTGAGATGCGGAGGCGGAGGTGTAGCCGAATTGGTCTTTTTCGATGCGAGCGACGATGGACTTGGGGAGCGAGAACCTGCCGGCCGACGTTTCGTAACTGACGTGTTCGCCGTCGTCAGTAACATTGGCGGCGGTAATGCGGCGGCCATTCTTGAGCACAATAGTATCGGCGGCCGCGGAGGACACGGCGAGGAGAAGCAAAGCTGCGAGCGGCGCTGCGCGTTGCACAGATTAATTTTAGCAATGCTCGACGAGCGGCTGGTGAGCGCCTTGCTGGGATATGCCCTAAGTGGCTATAGTCGCAAGTATGCGGTTGGATGCGAAAAACTTCTGGCGCGGGCTGTTGGCCGCGACGGTGGCGGCGTTTGCACTGGCGCTCGCATTTGCGCCTATCTCGTTTGCGCGGCAGAGGGTGCCGAACGCGTCCGGCGCGACTTCCGGTCAAATCCCGGCGAGCGACCCGCGGGCATTGTATCAGGCGCTGAACGCGCTGCAGCCAGACGGAGAGCACGTTTACACAGTGCACGAGCTAAACCTGCGGCGAGACGTGGTGAACGTGCGGTTGATCGACGGGAAATTGGCGTTTCTCCAGCCGCTTGGCGGACACATGACAGGGGCGGTGTTCACGGGGCGCGGGCATATTTTCGCCACTCCGCGCGATCCGGGTGAGCGGCAGTCGATCGCACAATTCCTGGGAGTGCCGATGGTGGGGCAGGATTTCAGCCGGGCGTATCTCCGATTCACGGATGAGACAGCAGTGGAGATTCAGGAGCAACTGTCTTCACCGGAGGGCATTGAGGCGAGTGATCCGGGATTCGCGGAGAGTTGGGGGCCGCTTGTCAGCAGCCTGAATCCGTGGCATTCACTGCGCATCATGTTCGATCTGCTGTCGGCGAGTCCCCTGCCCTATTTTTACATCGGAGTCGAGAACGAGCACATTGGCGCGTTCGATGTGCTCGTGGATGCGCGGCGCGACGAGCAGGTGTTGGTGGGACAGCCGCGATTCGAAAACGGAGTGCGATTCTACGATACGTGGGCGTCGTTCAAGGCATTGGATGCTCCGAAGACGCCGATCGAAATGTTCACTCCGATGGATTATGAGGTGAATACGAGGATCACGAACGATTTGTCGCTGGAGGGCCGGACCGTGTTGCATTTGAAAACGGTGAGGGCCGGCGAGCGGATCGTGCTGCTGGAACTTTCGAGGAATCTGATCGTGGAGGAAGTGAAGCTTGAGAACGGGCCTCCGCTGGTGTTTTTTCAAAATGAGGATATGAGCCGGCACGACATTCTGGAGCGGGGCAATGACGCGCTTCTGGCTGTGCTTCCGTCACCCTCGACGGCGGGCGAAGAAATTCGTTTAGAGGTGAAATATCGCGGGAATGTGATCAGCAACGCGGGAAACGACGTGGAGTTTGTGGGAGCGCATGGAACGTGGTATGCGCACGTAGGCGGAGGCGATCATTTTGCCCTTTTCGACCTGACATTCCGGTGGCCGAAGCGATTTATGCTCGTTGCAACAGGGACGCGAACCGAACTGCGCGAAGAAGGTGACGCGAAGATCGGGCGCTGGCAATCGGGGCTTCCTTTTGCGGTGGCTGGATTCAATCTTGGCGAATACAAGATGGAGACAGCAGGAGGAGGCCGGCCCACGGTGGAGCTTTTCGCAAATCAGCAACTCGAAGAGGCGATTTTGGCGCTTCTGCAGAAAAACTCCGGGGGAGACGCCTCGTCATTGCCGGGGATGTTTCAATCGCCACGGCAGAGGGGACTTTCCGGCGTGATTCCCGAAGCACCACCGCCCAATCCTGCGGCGGTGCTGAAACGGCTTGGGGGGCAGGTTACCGATTCGATCCGATTTTTTGAGGGATTGAACGGCCCGTTTCCATTCGATCATCTGGATGTGTCGCAGATACCGGGAAACTTTGGACAGGGTTGGCCGGGGCTGGTGTATCTCTCGACGCTCGTCTTTTTACCGCAAGCCACACAAGAACAAGCGGGTTTCAGCCAGCTCGCCCAGGAAGAGTCTCGAGAACTGATGCCGTTCCACGAGGTGGCGCACCAGTGGTGGGGCAACGTGGCGGGTTCGGCAGAGTATCGCGACGCATGGATTCAGGAGGGGATGGCGAATTATCTGGCGCTTCTCTACGCCGACAGTAAGCGGCCGGCAGATCAAAGATTGAAAACCTGGCTCGATCACTACCGGGCTGCGCTCACCACGAAGATCCCGGGAACGTCGCTGACCCCTGATGCGGCTGGCCCGCTGAGTTTCGGATGGCGGCTTCTGTCAACCAAGGCTCCGAATGCATACGAGGCGGTGACGTACGGCAAAGGGACCTGGGTGATTCACATGCTTCACGAAATGCTGAAGGATCCGACGGCGCCCGATCCGGATGCGCGCTTTCGAGAACTGTTGAAAGGGATACTCAGCGAGCATCGCTTTGCAGCGCTGTCGACGGCGGATTTCCAGCGAGCGGTCGAACAGCGAATGACCCCGGCGATGGACCTGGAAGGAACGCGTTCGATGAATTGGTTTTTCGACGAGTGGGTACGCGGGACGGGAATACCGCGCTATTCGGTTGAGTTTCAGGTGAAGCCGCGCGGCCGGGAATTTCTTGTGGCCGGGCGACTGACACAATCGGGCGTGGACGACGTTTTTACGGCCTCCGTACCACTCTATGCCGGAAGAGCTGGCGGGAAGGTCGAGCGATTAGGAGCGGTAGTGACAAGTGGGCCGGAGACTCGCTTTCGATTCGTTTCCAAGACGCGGCCGTCACGGATCGTGATTGATCCGCGATTTACAGTGCTTTGCCGGACAGACTGAGTTCCATTTTGGTATTGCGAAAAACTACAAATGCGGATTTCCGTCGGCCAAAAATTTTCGGGTTTGGTGTTGCTTCGAATAGACTTCGGTCTTATCCTGTTTTGTCCTGAGTGAATCGTCAGTTCTTGAGAGCGGATGAACGGAACAGGTTGCAAAACAAAGAGCGCAACAAACGCCCGCTCTGCTCTTAAGATCGGGACGTCCCGGACGCGTTCCCTTGCATGAAAACTTGAAGCTCGGCCTTTCACTAACCCATTCGATGCCCCTTCTTGAAGTTCGCAGGCATCTCTAAATCCAGCAACGGGGCTTTGTCGTGGATCCTGAGGGTTCACAAAACATAGCGGGAGCAGGCGAGGCGCCGGTACTCGAGCCGGGGCACACGCTGGCGACCGTCACCGACAAGATCAGCTCGATCGTGCTCGGCCGCGGCACGACGAAGGGCTGGTTGATGGGCTTTGGCGTCGCGTTGGCGCTGCTGATGATGTTCAATCTGGCGGTCACCTACCTTTTAATCAAGGGTGTGGGAATCTGGGGGATCAAGATTCCTATTGGGTGGGGATTCGCCATCGTCAACTTCGTGTGGTGGATCGGAATCGGCCACGCAGGAACGCTCATCTCCGCAATTCTCCTCCTTTTACACCAGAAGTGGCGGACATCCATCAACCGGTTTGCTGAAGCGATGACGCTCTTTGCGGTGGCATGCGCCGGGACGTTCCCGCTGCTGCACATGGGCCGTCCATGGCTGTTTTTCTGGCTGATGCCGTACCCCAATCCGATGTGGATGTGGCCGCAATTCCGAAGCCCGCTGGTGTGGGACGTGTTTGCGGTATCGACGTACGCGACCGTGTCGTTGCTGTTTTGGTTCGTGGGATTGATTCCCGACCTGGCGACGCTGCGTGACCGAGCGAGGAATCGCGCCGCAAAAGTCGTCTACGGAATATTCGCGATGGGCTGGCGCGGGTCGGCCGTGCATTGGAGCCGGTACGAGGTGGCGTCGGTGCTGCTGGCGGGACTGGCGACGCCGCTGGTTGTGTCGGTTCACACCGTTGTGAGTTTCGATTTCACGATTGCGATCGTTCCGGGGTGGCACAGCACGATTTTTCCGCCGTATTTCGTGGCGGGCGCAATTTATTCCGGGTTCGCGATGGTGATGACGCTGGCGATTCCGATCCGGAAGTATTACCACCTGGAAGATATGATCACGATGCGTCACCTGGATAACATGGCCAAGGTGATGCTGGCGACGGGACTGGTAGTTGCGTACGGCTACATGATGGAAACGTTCATGGCCTTCTACAGCGCCAATCTATTTGACCGCTCGATGATCATGAACCGGATGACGGGCCCTTACGCAATCGTGTATTGGACGCTCATCGCGTGCAATATCGTAATTCCGCAATCGCTCTGGTCGCGCCGAGTGCGATCGAATATCGCCGCGCTTTTCGTACTCTCGCTGGTCGTCAATGTGGGAATGTGGCTGGAACGATTCGTGATTGTGGTAGTGAGTCTCAGCCGGGACTTTACGCCTTCGATCTGGAACATGTATTACCCAACGAAGTGGGATTGGATGACGTTCATCGGGACATTCGGATTATTCTTTACGTTGTTCTATCTGTTCATTCGATTCCTTCCGATGATTTCGATCGTGGAGATGCGTTCGCTGGTAAGAGAGACGGACGAGAATCCGGAGAAATAGCGGGACTCAGAAAAAGCGATGCCACAGATATTCCATCACAGCACGAACCTGATCTCGAAGCTGAGCATTTACGGGGGTGTTTTCATTCTTGGCCTGCTGGGCGCGGCGCTGTACGGAATTGAACTATCGCCGTGGTACACCGAGCAAAACGTGCCGCAGGAACAGCCGGTTCCCTTCAGCCACAAGCACCACGCGGGGGAGTTGGGGATTGACTGCCGGTATTGTCATACGTCGGTCGAGAAATCTTCGTTCGCGGGATTGCCGCCGACGCAGACGTGCATGACCTGCCATTCGCGGATTTGGACGAATGCGGCGATGCTCGAGCCGGTCCGTGCAAGCTACCGCGACGACAAATCCATTTCATGGACGCGAGTGAACGCGCTGCCGGATTTCGTTTATTTCGATCACAGCATTCACGTGAGCAAGGGCGTGGGCTGTACCACGTGCCACGGACAAATTGCGGAGATGCCTCTGACGTGGCGGGCGGGGTCGCTTTACATGCAGTGGTGCCTGGAATGCCACCGGGAACCGGAGAAATACGTACGGCCGAGATCCGAAGTGTTCAACCCGTACTATGAGGCGCCGAAAAATCAACTCCAACTAGGCCGAAAGCTTGTGAAGGAATACAAGATTCAGAGTTTGCAGAATTGTTCGACGTGCCACCGGTGAAAACAGGACGATGAGCGAAGAGATCAACTCGAAACGATTGATGAACGGGTCCATGGACGGGGCAATCGATCTCGCGGGCGCGCGAGCGAAGCTCGCGAAGGACGGCGGAAAGCGATTCTGGCAGAGCCTGGATGAACTGACGGAGACGCCGGAATATCGGTACCGGCTCGAAAACGAGTTTGCCGAGAATTCCGAGAAGGAAGCTGAGGGAATTGACCGGCGCGGGATTTTGAAGTTGATGGCAGCGTCGGCAGCGATGGCCGGGCTGAGCGCGTGCACGAAACTGCCGACCGAGAGAATCGTCCCTTACGTGAGACCACCGGAAGAAATCATCCCCGGGAAGCCGCTGTTCTATGCAACTTCCATGCCGCAATCGGGCGTTGCAACCGGGCTGCTTGTCGAGAGCCACATGGGGCGGCCTACGAAAATCGAAGGCAATCCGGAGCATCCGGGAAGCCTGGGCGGGACCGATGTGTTTAATCAAGCGTCGATACTGACGCTTTACGACCCGGACCGCTCGCAAACGGTGATGCACGAGGGACGCATCGAAAGCTGGGCGGCGTTTATCACGGCGATGGGCAACGTGCGGTCGCAGATTGCGCCGCGTGGAACTGGATTCCGCATCCTTACCGAGACCGTCACAGCGCCTACTCTGGCCGCACAAATTCGCGCCCTGCTGGCGCAATTTCCCGACGCGAAATGGCATCAGTACGAACCTTGCGGGCGCGACTCCGCTTACGACGGAGCGATGCTGGCATTCGGGAAGCCGGTAAATTCGGTCTATCACTTCGACAAAGCGGAAGTGATCGTATCGCTGGACGCGGACTTTCTGACAACCGGCCCGGGACATACGCGCTATGCGCGTGAATTTTCTTCACGGCGCGCGATTGAAAGCCCGGCAACGAACCTGAACCGGCTGTATGTGGTGGAGTGCACGCCGAGCAGCACGGGATCTATGGCGGATCACCGGCGCGCCGTGCGCGCGAGCGAAGTAGAAGGGGTTGCGCGACAGCTCGCGACGGCTATCGGAGTGCGCGTCGCCGGCGGTGGCGCGGCTTCGGTGGTTCCCGCCGATTGGATCGCAGCGGTGGCGCGCGACCTGAACAAACATCGCGGAGCGTGCATCGTGATTGCGGGCGAAGGGCAGCCGGCGATCGTTCACGCGCTGGCGCACGCGATGAATGGTGCGCTCGAAAATGCCGGGAAGACGGTGCACTACACCGAACCGATTGAGGCGAATCCCGCGAACCAGATGAATTCGCTGCGCAACCTTGTAAACGATATGAACGCGGGAAGCGTCGAGCTGCTGGTGATGCTGGGCGGCAATCCGGTGTACGACGCACCGGCGGATTTTGAGTTCGGGCCGACGCTGCTGAAAGCGAAATTGCGTGTGCATTCGGGGCTCTACTACGACGAGACAGCCGAGCTTTGCCACTGGCACGTTCCCGAGACCCACTTTCTGGAAGCGTGGAGCGATGCGCGGGCCTATGACGGGACGGTTGGAATCGTTCAGCCGCTGATCGCACCGCTGTACCAGGGGCGGTCGGGGCATGAGATTGTGTCGGTGCTGGCGGGCGAGTCCGGGAAATCGGGACACGATCTCATCCATGATTACTGGAAGGAGCAACGCCCCGAGAAAGACAAAGCATTCGAAACATTCTGGGAGACGTCGTTGCACGACGGGGTGCTGGCTGGCACGGCGCTACCGGCGATTTCAGTTTCGGTGCGTGCTGGAATCGGCGAACAGGCAGCAACGTCCGCTCCCGATCCGAACACGCTTGAGATTGTTTACCGGCCTGATCCCACGATCGGCGATGGACGGTTCGCGAATAACGGCTGGCTGCAGGAATTGCCGAAGACGATCACGCGGCTGACGTGGGACAACGCGGCGCTCGTGAGCACGAATACCGCCGAACGGCTGCACCTGCGGCACGGTGAGTACATGAAGCTGAAGCTCGCGGGCCGCGAGGTTTACGCGGGGATATTCGCCGACCCCGGCCATCCCGACAATTCGATCACGCTGCACCTCGGTTATGGACGCCGGCGGGCGGGAAACGTGGGAAACGGGCAGGGGTTCAATGCTTATTTTCTGCGCACGTCGGGCGCACCGTGGATGGCGACTGGGCTGCAGCTCGAAAATTCTGGGAAGAAGTACTTCTTCGCGGTGCCACAGTACCACTACATGATGCAAGAAGACGGTCATCCGGCGGATACGGAGAGCGTGAATGCGTTCCGTCGCGAGCTGATTCAGGTGGCCACAGTCGATGAATTCCGCAAGGATCCGAACTTTGCGCAGCATCCGAAAGAAGAAGGATCCAAGGAACTGTCGCTATTCCCAGGATTTAAGTCCGAGGGTTATGCGTGGGGCATGTCGATCGATCTGAACCGCTGCATCGGGTGCAATGCCTGCGTGGTGGCCTGCCAGTCGGAGAATAATATCGCGGTAGTCGGGAAGGATCAGGTGGCGCGTGGCCGCGCGATGCACTGGATTCGCATTGACACTTATTTCCGCGGCAATTTGGAAACGCCGGAGATGTACTTCGAACCGCTGCCTTGCATGCAGTGCGAGAACGCACCGTGTGAAGTGGTGTGCCCGGTGGGCGCGACGACGCACAGCATCGAAGGGTTGAACGAGATGACTTACAACCGGTGCGTGGGCACGCGGTACTGCTCGAACAACTGCCCATACAAAGTGCGGCGATTCAACTTCCTATTGTACTCGGACTTCAATACTCCGAGTTTCTATGGATTGCGGAACCCGAACGTGACGGTGCGGAGTCGCGGCGTAATGGAGAAGTGCACGTACTGCGTGCAACGGATCAATGCGGCGAAGATCCGCTCGGAAGAAGAGGAGCGGCTGGTGCGTGACGGAGAAATCGTGACGGCTTGCCAGAGCGCGTGCCCGGCCGAGGCGATCGTGTTCGGAAACGTGAACGATCCGAAGAGCCGCGTGTCGAAGCTGAAAGCGCAAACGCGCAATTACGGCTTGCTTGAAGATTTGAACACGAGGCCTCGCACAACGTATCTGGCGCGCGTGCGCAATCCGAACCCGGAAATACGCGAATAGGACTATGAAACGGAAACCGATTTACGGATTGCTCGCGGAGTTCGAGACACCGGAGCAACTTATCGAAGCAGCGCACCAGGCGCACAACGCCGGGTACAAAAAGATCGATGCGTTTACGCCGATGCCGATCGAAGGGCTGGCGGAAGCGGTGGGATTCGAGCACACGGTGCTTCCCACCGTCGTATTTACCGGGGGGCTGCTCGGCGGGCTGGCCGGATTTTTTATGTGCTATTACGCGAACGTGATCAGCTTTCCGCTGATCATTGGCGGGCGTCCTTACAACAGCTGGCCGATGTGGATTCCGATCACGTTCGAGCTGACGATTCTGGGAGCGGCGCTGGCGGCGGTGTTTGGGATGCTCGCGATGAACGGATTGCCGACGCCGTATCACCCAGTGTTCAACGTGGCGCGGTTCGCGCTGGCGTCGAAGGACCGATTTTTCCTTTGCATCAAAGCGCGCGACCGGAAGTTTGATTTGGCGGGGACGAAAGCGTTTCTTGAGAATTTGCGGCCGCACGGAGTGTTTGAGATTGAAGCTTGAAGTCAAATTCGCTGGGATGATGGCGCGCTGGCGCGGAATCGCGTGCGTGGGTGCGATCGTGATGCTGGTCGCCGGGTGCCGGTTGGACATGCACGTTCAGCCAAAATACTTGCCCTACGAGCCGACCAATTTTTTTGGGGACGGGCGCTCGGAGCGGCAACCGGTGAAGGGAACTGTGGCGCGCGGGCATCTGCGGCTTGACGAATTGCTCTATACCGGCAAGGAAAACGGAGCGCTGGCGGATAAATTCCCGTTTCCAATCACGCGGGCGGACATGGAGCGCGGACGCGAGCGCTATAACATCTACTGCACCCCTTGCCATGATTACACCGGCACGGGCGATGGAATGATCGTGCAGCGTGGGTTTCCGGCGCCGCCTTCGTTTCACATCGACCGGCTTCGGACTGCGCCAGCCGGGCACTTCTTTGATGTAATGACCAACGGATTTGGCGCGATGTACAGCTACGCGTCGCGGATCGAGCCGGAAGACCGCTGGCGGATCGCCGCTTATGTTCGAGTGCTGCAAGCGAGCCGGCATGCGACCGTCGAGGACGTGCCGGAAGCGGAGCGGCAGAAGTTGGGGCAGGCGCCATGAGCTTGACGGGCTCCATGAATTGGCCGGGCGAACTTCGAGAACGATTGGAGCGGGTGCAGCGCGCTGCATTCGCGTGCGGAGTGAGCGGCGTGGCACTGGCAATTCTGTTTAGCTTTCACAGCGCCGAGAGCCGGCAGCAATTCTTCCGGTCGTATCTTCTGGCATTCGTTTTCTGGCTTTCGATTCCGCTGGGATGCCAGGCGATTCTGATGCTGCATCATCTCACGGGTGGTTGGTGGGGCTATCCGATCCGGAGGCTTCTCGAAGCGGGCACACGAACGTTGTCCGTGATGGCGATTCTTTTTCTGCCGGTGCTGGCGGGCATGTCGCAGCTCTATGCGTGGGCACGCCCTGCCGACGTGGCAGCCGATCCACTGTTGCAATACAAGCACCCGTATCTGAATCCTGGTTTCTTCACCCTGCGCGCGGTGATTTACTTCGCGATCTGGGTGGGGCTGGCGTACCTGCTGAACAAATGGTCGCGTGAACAGGACGAGACCGGCGATCCCCGCATCGAAGGGCGGTTCGAAGCGCTGTCCGGGCCGGGACTGATACTTTGGGGGCTGGCGATCACATACGCGTCAATCGACTGGGTGATGTCGCTCGAGCCGCACTGGTTCTCGACGATTTACGGAATGCTTTTCATGGTGATCGGGGCGCTGACGGCGATGTCGTTCGTGATTTTCGTACTGCGGAAAATTTCCGATTACGAGCCGCTGCGGGGCGTGGTGACGGCGGCGCAGTTCAACGATCAGGGCAATCTGATGCTCACGTTCGTGATGCTGTGGGCCTACCTTTCGTATTCGCAGTTCCTGATCATCTGGGCGGGGAATCTGAAAGAGGAAATTCCGTGGTACATGACGCGCGCGTTTGGAGGATGGGGCGCAGTGGCCGTGATTTTGATGGTGCTGCATTTCGCGGTCCCGTTCCTGCTGCTGCTGCAGCGCGGCGTAAAACGACGGCTGGCGCGCCTTTCATTTGTGGCAGGCATGTTGATCGTGCTCAGCCTGATTGATGTGTACTGGGTCGTGGCGCCCGCGTATCAAGGGTCTCCCCGCGTGCATCCATCGGATATTTTGGCCGTGTTTGGAATCGGCGGAATCTGGATGGGCACGTTCGTGTGGCAGTTGAAGAAGATGCCGCTACTGCCGCTGCAAGATCCGCGCTTCGCCGGGGAGCTGGAGCACCAGCATGGCGACTGAACATCTACCTAAACAGCAGGCACCGAAGCACGGTGCTGACGGATACGAACACTCGGATGCGAATGTTCGCAGCCTGTTCCTGTACGGATTGACGCTGGCGATTTTGATTGCGGTTGTGATGGTGGCGATGGTGCGGACGTACAATTTTTTTGCAAGACACGAGTCGCTGGGTCCCCCCGCGTCACCGTTCGAAACTCAACGCCCGTTGCCGCCGCAGCCGCGATTGCAGCCGCGGCCCGCTTTCGATTTGAAGACTTACTGCGAAATGGAGCAGCAGCAATTGAGCACGTATGGATGGGTGGATCAGCACAACGGGGTCGTTCGCATACCTGTGGATCGAGCGATGGAGATGGTTCTTCAGAAGGGATTGCCAGCGCGACCTGCGGATCAGGCGCCGGCGGAACCGCAAGTAACTCCCGTGGGTTCGGCATTGGAACCACGAGCGATGGGAATTGCGGGGCCTTGCGGTTATCTCGCAAAGCCCGCGGGTGAATCGCCGGAATCGAAGTAGTTGAAAGGTTGAAAGGTTCAAGTGAAAAAAGCAAATAGCAATTCGGGGCAGGTTGGCGCGGGCCCAACGCGCTGGTTGCTTGTCGTGGCGGCACTGGCTACGGGGGCGCTCTCGATCCCGGGCGTCGCCGAAGCGCAGTTCCAGTATCCGACTCAGAACATCGGTGTGCGGCCGGAACTGCTGAAGGACGTGGGAATCGATCAGAAGCTGAATGATTCGGTTCCACTCGATCTCACATTCCGCGATGAGAACGGGCAGACAGTGGCGTTGCGTCAGTATTTCGGCGACAAGCCGGTCGTTCTCTCGCTGGTGTATTACAACTGCCCGATGCTTTGCACGCAGGTGTTGAACGGAATGGAGCGCAGCCTCAAAGACGTACCGATGGATATCGGAAAGCAATTTAGTGTGGTGACGGTGAGCATCGATCCAACCGAGCGACCCGTCCTCGCATCGGCCAAGCGAGCGCTCTACACCGGGCTCTACGGGCGCCCTGGTGCGGCGGAAGGCTGGCACTTCCTGACGGGCGACGAGGCGCAAATCAAGCAGCTCGCGAATGCCGTAGGCTTTCGGTATGCGTACGACGCCCAGTCGAAACAGTTTGCGCACGCAAGCGCGATCATGATCCTCACACCGGAAGGAAAGATTTCGCGCTATCTGTACGGAATCCAGTATTCGACCCGAGACTTGCGGCTCGGGCTTGTGGAAGCGTCGGAAGGAAAAATCGGGACGCCGGTCGATCAGATCCTGCTGTTCTGCTACCACTACGATCCCGCGACCGGGAAATACAGCCTGCTGATTTCGCGGGTAATCAAAGCTGCGGGAGTGTTCACAATTCTGGTGATTGGAATTGGGATTTTTCTGCTGGCCCGCAGCGAGCACTACGCGCTGCCGGAGCGACGAACGTGACGGGAATGGGCATGACACGACTATTTGAATTCGGCGCCACCTGCATCGCCGGCGCGCTCGCGCCGATTCCGATTCGCCCGCCCGCGGCTTCGTCGATTGCGGAAGGCGTCGACAAGCTGCACTTCACGCTGACGGCGATCACGCTGTTTTTCACGGTGGTGATTTTCTCGACGATTTTCTTCTTTATGATCAAGTACCGGCGGCAATCGGAAGATGAGGTGCCTCCGGAAATTGAGAAGAATATACCGCTCGAAATTGTATGGACCGGGATTCCCACGCTGATTTGCGTGGTCCTATTTTTTTGGTCGGCGAGCCTCTATATACGAAATGCGCGCCCGCCGGACGCCTCGGCGGAAATCTTCGTGGTCGGCAAGCAGTGGATGTGGCATTTGCAGCATCCGGAAGGAGTGCGCGAGATCAATGAGCTGCACGTTCCGGTGGACGTTCCAATCAAGCTGACGATGACGTCCGAAGACGTGATTCACGACTTCTACGTTCCAGCGTTTCGCGTCAAGAAGGACGCAGTGCCGGGCCGCTACACGTCACTCTGGTTCCAGGCCACCAAAACCGGCACGTACCACATTTTTTGCGGACAGTATTGCGGCGCGGACCACGCGAAGATGATTGGATGGGTCTACGTGATGGAGCCAGCCGACTATGCGGCGTGGCTTTCCGGTGGAGCGTCGCATGAATCCATGGCGCAAGCAGGCGAACGGCTATTCAATCAGCTCGGCTGCGTGACGTGCCACCTGACTGACAATACAGGGCGCGGGCCGTCTCTGGTGGGACTCTACGGGAAGCCCGAAAAGCTCCGGGGCGGCGAGACGCGTCTGGTGGATGAGGCGCTCATCCGGCAGGCAATCGTGTTTCCGAATTCCGTCATTCTGCCGAACTACCCGCCCGTAATGCCGACGTTTCAGGGACAGATCAATGAAGAGCAGGTCCTGCAGCTGATCGCTTACGTGAAGTCGCTGGGAGCGCAGGAAAGGACTGGGAAATGAGTACGGCCATCGCAGACATCCACGAGGTTCCCGCCGAGTCGCGCGTCAACTATTTGAACGCGAGCTATGGCATCAAATCGTGGCTATTTACAACCGACCACAAACGCATCGCGCTGCTGTATCTGGCTTCGATCACGGTCATGTTTCTTGTGGGCGGGACAGCGGCAGTCCTGATGCGCATTCACTTGATCGAGCCCCAGGGCGCACTGGTACAGCCGGAAACTTATAACAAACTGTTCTCGATGCACGGAATCGTGATGGTGTTCTTTTTCCTGGTGCCGTCGATTCCGGCGACGCTTGGGAATTTTCTAATTCCGATGATGATTGGAGCGCGCGATCTGGCGTTTCCAAAGCTGAATCTCCTGAGCTGGTATATCTATATCATCGGAGCGATCTTCACGCTCTACGCGATGGTTTCGGGCGGCGTCGATACGGGTTGGACGTTCTATGCGCCGTTCAGCAGCATGTACTCCCAGACCCACGTGATTGCGACAGCGCTCGGTGTTTTTATCACCGGGTTCTCGTCGATTCTTACGGGCCTGAATTTCATCGTCACGATTCACAAAATGCGGGCGCCTGGAATGACCTGGTTCCGGATGCCGCTTTTTATCTGGGCATTGTACGCAACGAGCGTGATTTTTATTCTTGGCACGCCGGTGATCGCGATCACGATTTTTCTGCTGGGGCTCGAGCGGCTTCTTCACGTGGGCATTTTTGACCCGGCGGTGGGTGGCGATCCGATTTTGTTCCAGCACCTTTTCTGGTTTTATTCGCATCCGGCCGTGTACATCATGATTCTTCCCGCGATGGGAGTGATCAGTGAAGTGGTGACGTGTTTCTCGAAGAAGCGGATCTTCGGATACAGCATCGTCGCGTTTTCAAGCATGGCGATTGCGATCATCAGCTTTCTGGTGTGGGGCCATCACATGTTCGTGACGGGACAATCCGTCTATGCGGGGTTGATTTTTTCCGTGCTTAGCTTCCTGGTGGCGATCCCTTCGGCGATCAAGGTATTCAACTGGACTTCCACGCTTTACAAAGGCTCGATTTCGTACGAAGCGCCGATGCTTTATGCGCTTGGATTTATCGGGCTCTTCACGATGGGAGGGCTGACGGGACTGTTCCTCGCCTCGCTCGCAACGGATGTTCATCTCAACGGGACGTATTTCATCGTCGCGCATTTTCACTACATCATGGTCGGCGGCGCGGTGATGGGATACCTCGGCGGAATCCATTTCTGGTGGCCGAAGATTACGGGGCGGTTGTATCCGGACGCGTGGGCGCGATTTGCGGCGCTGGTTGTATTTATCGGGTTCAACCTCACATTCTTTCCGCAGTTCATGCTCGGGTATTTAGGCATGCCGAGGCGGTATGCGGTTTACCCCGAAGAATTTCAGGTGCTCAACGTGATGTCGTCGGCCGGCGCATCGATTCTGGGTGTTGGTTACCTGATCCCGCTAATCTATTTGATTTGGTCGATGCGCTACGGGCCGCCTGCCGGCCCGAATCCGTGGGGCGCGCGCGGACTGGAATGGGAGACGCCTTCGCCGCCGCCAACTGAAAATTTCGAAGAAATTCCGGTGGTTACAGAAGAGGCCTACAACTACACAGGGACGAGGCAAACGCGTGGCTGACATGGCTCACACCGCTCATTCGCCTGCCCTGGTGCATCAGTTCGAAACCAAAGAGCAGCAGCACGAAGCCGGAAGTCTTGGCATGTGGGTTTTCCTCGTCACCGAAATCATGTTTTTCGGCGGCGTCTTCATGGCGTACATCGTGTATCGAGCCTTGCACTTGGACGCATTCATTCAGGGCAGCCACTTCCTCGACGTAGCATTCGGCGCCACAAACACGGCTGTACTGATCTGCAGCAGCTTGACGATGGCATTGGCAATCCACGCGGCTCAGACGGGCAAGAGCAAAGGCACAATTATTACGTACCTAGTTCTGACGATGCTGCTTGGGGCGGCATTCCTTGGGATCAAGTTCACGTTCGAGTGGACGCGCGACTGGACGGAGGGGTTGGTTCCCGGCTTGCATTTTATGTATAGCGGAGCGCACGCGCAGGGCGTTCAACTTTTCTTCTGCTTTTATTTTTTTATGACTGGTCTGCATGCCCTGCACATGATCATCGGCCTGGGCATACTGACGACGCTGACCGTGATGGCAAATCGAGGGCGTTTCAATTCCGATTACTACTCGCCGCTTGAGGTGAGCGGACTCTACTGGCACTTCGTCGATATCGTCTGGATATTTCTTTTTCCGCTGCTCTACTTAATTGGCGGGCGCTATGGAGGCGGGCACTAATGTCCGAGCACGTCGTACCGGTGAAGAATTACGTTGCCGTTTTTGTCAGCCTGTTGATCCTAACCGGGCTCACGACCACGGTTGCGTACATCGACCTGGGGCAAACTGTGATTGGAAAGTCTCACGCGATCGACTGGAACACTGTGGCGGCGCTAGCGATCGCGGTGGTCAAAATGCTGCTCGTGGTGCTTTTCTTCATGCATGTGAAGTACAGCCCGGGGCTTACAAGGCTGGTGGTGGTCGCGGGGTTCTTCTGGCTCGCGATTCTGATCGCGCTGACACTTTCCGACGAACTCGCGCGCGGTTGGACGGAAACGGCCCGGCCCTGGAGTGTGCTACTTCCCTTCCTCAATCCCTAACGTCAACGGTAGCCGTCGTGCGTCAGCGCTACCGGTTGCCCGACGCGTTTGGCGATTTATCCCTCCAGCGCGAACGTCATGAACACCGCTGTTACGCCGGTGCAACACAGCGACGTTAGAAATAGCATGTCGGCAATCTTGGCGAGCTTCAGTTTCTTTGATTTGTCGTGGCTCCGGAGCGCCAGATAAGCAAGAACTGTGGCAATAAAGTAGCCGACGCAAACGAAGGCGAGAAAATTATCGGCGAGGGTGGTGATTTTTTCAAATCGTGTATAGATCTTGATCAGGCCGATCACGGTAAGGCACAGCACGAGCATGTTCGGCGAATTCGCGAAAACCTTCTCGGAGAGGTCTACCTCCGCTTCCTGCAGATTCTGATTCGACACAGATCCTCCGCGGTTCATCCTTATTTGCGCGCTCCCGGCTGAATGGAGCGCTGCATTGTCGCGGGATCATACCGCAGGAATCGGGTGGTTGGCAGGCTGCCGTTCGTGGGAAAGAATTACCGCGGAAACGAGCGGAATGCGATGACGGCGTTCAGTCCGCCGAACGCGAAGGAATTCGAGAGCGCTGCGCCCACTCGCTGTGCGCGGGGCTGGTTCGGGATGTAATCAAGGTCGCACTCGGGGTCGCGCTCGTTGTAATTCGCGGTTGGTGGCAGGATGCCGTGATATAGAGCGAGAATCGTCGCGACGCCCTCGAGTGCGCCTGCTGCGCCGAGAGCGTGGCCGTGCATAGATTTCGTGGAGCTGACCGCAAGCTTGTCGGCATGCGGGCCAAACACCGCGCGAATCGCCTGGCTTTCGACCGGATCGTTGCCGGGAGTTCCTGTGCCGTGTGCGTTGATGTAGCCAATCTCTTCCGGGTTGATCCCTGCGTCCTTCAAGGCGCCGCGCATGGCGCGAGCGGGTCCATCGACAAGCGGCTGCGTCAGGTGGTGCGCGTCCGAACTCATACCGAGACCGCAAATCTCGCAGTAAATTCGCGCGCCGCGCGCCTTCGCAGCTTCGAGCGGCTCGAGAATCATCATCCCGCCACCTTCGCCCAGGATCATTCCTTTGCGGTCCTTGCTGAATGGCCGGCAGGTATCCGGCGAAATCACCCGCATCGCTTCCCAGGCCTTCAACAGCCCAAGAGTAAACGGCGCTTCACCGCCGCCCGTCACGGCTAAATCCGTGCCGCCATCCCGAACCAGACGAAAGGCCTGTCCAATCGCGTGATTGGCGGAAGAACAAGCGGTCGAAACCGTATAGGTCGGCCCCGTAAGTCCCAAGTCCATGGAAATTCCGCTCGCTCCGGCGTTGGCCATTGTCTTTGGAATCGTGAGCGGATGAACGCGTCCGCGTCCGGAAACGTACAAGTCTTCGAAGCCAGTTTCGATCGCCTGCTGCCCTCCCACAGCTGAGCCGCAAATGACGGCACCGTTCTCACGCAATCCGGGAGTCAACTCGAGCCCTGAATCGCGTATCGCTTCGCGCGCGGCGACAACAGAAAATTGCGCGAAACGGTCGAGGTAGGCGTCGCGACCTGCTTCGAAATACTTTTCAGGATCGAAGCCGCGCACTTGCGCGCCATTCTGAATTTTTGCTGTGATCCCGGAAACCTGTTTGGATTGGAGGGGCTCGATTGCCGGCCGCCCCTCGCTTAGTGACTTCCAGTTATCGGCAAGATTGAGGCCCAGCGGAGAAACAATTCCGAGGCCTGTGACGACGACTCGACGAGGAGCCATCCGTCAGGCCGCCGGCGTGGCCGAGCCCATCGAGGCGTCAGGCGTCGCGTTGGCGAGGATCTTTTTGACGCCTTCGACGACATCGTTGACGCTGCGGATCGAGCGAACGTCATCGTCAGGAATCGAAATCTTAAAGGCGTTTTCGAGTTCAAAAAGGAGCGTAAAAACGTCGAGCGAGTCGATGCCGAGTTCCTGCAGGTTTGTATCCAGCGTGATCTTGTCCGCAGGGATCCGCTTTACGGACGCCAGCGTCGCAATCACTTTATCCGCAACGGCATCAGACATCGAACGTATCCTCCGCACTATTCATACTGATTGGATGCATTGTTTGAGCTGGAAGCAGCCCTTCACAGCCCTTCAAACCGTAGCGCACGGCCTGCGAAGAAGTCAAATTCTAGCAGGACTGGCCAATCCATGGCGCGATGATTTTCACGCCTGACATTTCACACATCGCGACGCAGGTGGGCGCAAGGTCGTCAGCGAGTAGGAGGGGCGGCCGCTGGCGTTGCGGAGGCTTGTGTTGGCTCGAATTCCTTCAGAGCTGCCGGGGGCAACTTTTCGATGTGGCTGAGGAAGCTGACGATCTGCCAGGTTTGGTTCTCGCTGAGGGTTCTGTTCCACGCGGGCATGCCCGTCCAGCGTATGCCGTGCCGGATGATGTAGAAGTTCTGGTTATCGGCCATGTCCGCGCCTTCTTTGAAGAACCCGGGAACCGGCGGGTTGAAAGACTTCGAGAACTGGGTCTCGGGATTCGATGGAGTGCCGTGGCAGCCGGCGCAATGATCGCGGAAAAGGACAGCGCCGGCGACGAGATTCTCGTCCGTGACGGGGAGCGGATTTTTCTGATCGGAGGCGTGCCGGTCCGTGGAGGCATCGACTGCGGCCATCGCAAAATGTCTTTCGACGCGAGACGGCTGCTGGTCTGCTGAGAAATCGACATAGCCTTGCTTCAGATATAGATAACCACCCACAAGAATAACGAGGAGCGCGAAGATAAACCCCAAGAGGAAATTCCGCATCTGGCTTCTCCTTAGAGGATGTCAATTGCTCAAGAGCGGGCCTAGATCATTTTACCGCAGCGAGGCGGTTGTATTTCTTCAATACTTCGCGAAGGCGGTCGTGCGGCAGGGCTCCGACCGTGTAGCCGTTGATTCCGCTCATCGTCTTCGCGGCGACCAACACGTTCACGACAGCTTCTTCGGTTGCCTGAACGGTGGCTTCAAAGAGACTGTCCATCTGATCGAGCGCGAGCATCTGGACAGCTGCGGATTTTTGAGCCAGCCCGGCTCCCGCATTGGCCGTCGAGAATGCGATGAAGATATCGCCAGAACCGTTGCCGGAGATGCTGCCGAGCCGGCCGAGACCAAGCGTGACACGGCGGGCAATTCGCTTCATTTGATGCGGTAGAAGCGGCGCGTCCGTCGCGACGACTACGATGATCGAGCCAACGTCAGCGCGATGGGAATCTTTGGGAATCTCGTACCCGACGGGAGCACCCGCAATGCGAAGAAGGTGCCTCACGCCAAAATTGCATTGAACGAGAACGCCGACCGTGTAGCCGCCGAGCGTCTCTGGCAGCTTCCTTGAGGATGTGCCGGTGCCCCCTTTGAATTCGAAGCAGATCATTCCCGTGCCGCCGCCGACGTTGCCTTCGGCAATCGGCCCCGAATGAGCGTCCTGCATGGCCGCCGTGGCGTCTTCGGGCTTTACGTGGAAGCCATTGATGTCGTTCAGATCGCCATCCCACGTTTCCGCGACAACGGGGAGCGACCACCAATCCTCGAGCGGGAGTGGAGTGCCATGCCTAAGTTCCCAGTCGATCACGGTGTCGCGAACAACGCCGACGCTGTGGGTGTTGGTGATCATCACGGGGCCGTAGAGAAACCCCGATTCCTCGACCCACGCAGTGCCGGTCATTTCGCCGTTACCGTTTTCGGTAAACCAGCCGGCGAATACCGGATCAACGGCGCTTTTCCCGCGGGGAAAAATCGCCGTCACGCCCGTGCGTACCGGACCAACTCCGACCTGCAGCTTCCCTTCCCCTGAAATCAGCGTGCGATAGCCGACTTCAACGCCCTTGACGTCGGTGATGGAGTTGAGAGGTCCCGGCGTGCCTTCAAATGGGACGCCGAGATCCCGGGCTCGCGGGACCTCCTGCGCGGCGATTGGAAAAGCAGACACGAGTAAGGCGAGGGCGACCAAGTACGCGTAGCTCTTCACCGCTTCTCCCCATCTGAGATGAACGCGAGCTCTTGCCGCACGCGCTGCAAGAGTGCTGTGTTTTTCGCGAGCGCGGCTTCCAGGATCTTTGCCTGTTCCGCGGCTCGGTGCCAATCGCCCGCTTCGACGGCTTCCGTCAGCCCGGGTAATTCGAGATGAGCGTACGTGTATCGAGCGCCGTAGAGCGTGTGTTTCCACCAAGGACGGCCGGGAATTCCGTCCGGACTGCACCAATTGCGTTCGACCTGCATTAGTTCCTCATTTACATGATTGGAGGCGACGACATCCAACCGGCCGCTTGCGATGGCACGAGCCGCGCTCTCGTTCAGCTCACGACCGGCAGCCTCAAAGGCCGAGACTCGATCCTGCAGCGAAATCAGATCGAGCTTGCCGCTCACGTGAGACGCCGCATCCAGACTGAGGATAAATTTGCGAATGTTTGCTCCGTACGACGCGAAATCGAAAGGGAGAATCTCAGCGTTGGCGAGCCGTAGCGCCATGACGCCCCAGAGCTGCGACATCAGAGTGTGATAGCGATAGCCCGGATCGCCGAAATGATTCATCCAGTAAAAATCATCGTACATGGAATGATACACGCCGTAGGGGCCGACAAAAGTAAGGCCCACAGTGGGAATGCCGAGAAAATTCAAGAACACGGTGTGGTCGGACCCGCTGCCGATGCGCGTATTGGCCAGGTCAGAATCCGGGACGGGCTGCGTATCGTGAAGCTCGAACTGGCGGGAGATTTTCCATTCATCGTAGAGCGTCGTGCCGGACGGCGCAGGGAGTGTGCGGCTCACTTCCACAAGGAGAGGCGCGAGCGAGCCTACCGCATCGCCCTGGAAGTCTTTCCCGGAAGTAGCCTCGTCCACATTGAGGTAAGCAACCGCCTTTTTCTTGAGTTCGTCGGCATACTGCTCACCCCACTCGGTCGAGCCAGTTAGCGCGTATTCTTCGCCGTCCCAGCTGCAAATGACGAGGGTGCGTTTGGGTCGAATGCCTTGCTTCAGGAGTTCGCCCAGATCGCGCGTAAGCTCCAGCATGGAGGCTGTCCCACTCGACGGGTCGACGGCGCCATAAGCCCAGGCATCGCGATGATTTCCTAGAATCACCCACTCGTCCGGCGATTCCGAGCCGCGAATTCTGGCTTCCGAAACGTAATAAGGCTCTACGCTCGTATTCATGTCCACTTTCACATGAACGCGCACGCGTTTGCCTCCGAGACGATATTTCAGCGCGAGGCCGCCTTGCCATTCGTCCGGGGCGACGGATCCGTCGAGGTTTTGCAAGAGCGGCTTTGCGTCATGCCAGGAAAGAGGCACCGCCATAATTTTCGGTAACGAAACGGCCTGGTCCGCCGGAATGTGCTTGGCCCCTGGAACCGAAGCCCAGCCCGGCGTCAACGGATCCCCAGGCTCAAGAAAATCGTAGGTGATTGCGCCGCGCTGAATATGAGTTTCCGGGCCCCATGGGCCGTCCGGATAAACAGTTCCTCGTTTATAGCCGTCTTCGGCGGGATCGGAATAAATCAGAAGCGCAGCCACACCGAGCCGCTCGGCGGTGAGCGCTTTGAAGCCGCGATAACTATAGGGATTGGAATATCGCACGAGCGCGATTTTCCCGCGGACATCGATGCCGTGCTTGCGCAGGTACGCATAGTCTTCTGGATTCCCGCTGTGGGCATAGACGAGCGGGGCGGTCACCTCACCCGATGCTGAATAACCGAGGTACGCGCCCGAGACGTTTGGGTTTTTCGTGTCGGGATCGACATCGTACGGAGCCTCGCGAAGAACGGCGCGATAGCGCTTCGGTGCAATCATTTCGAGCGAAACTTCACGAGGAGAGGAATTCAGAACGTCGTACTGATGAATCGCCACGTCTTCGAGGCCCTGCTCGCGCCATTTGGCAGCGACCCACTGCGCGAGCTCGTTGTTTCGCGGGGATCCTGCCGGATGCGGCTCTGCGGTCAAGTACCGATGAAATTTCGAAATTTTGTCGGCGGAGGCCAGGGCGCGATACCGCTGTTCCGTTGCGTACTCTTGCTGCGCCCCGCGAGCTGAGAACCCCACGATCGGGGTGATATCCGACGGAGCAGCGAGAGCAACCACAGAGAGAGAAAAGATGGAAATCACAGAAATATGCCACCGGAAGAACCGATCAGACGAGCGCAGAAGTTCCTCCCATGCCGGCAAGATGCGTCTTTTCCAGCTCGGCTAGAGCGCGGTCGAGTGCGGAAGCTAGCATCTGGATCATCGCGGGCGATATGGTAAAGGGTGGCGCGATCAGGATGTGATCTCCACGTTCTCCGTCAGCGCTGCCTTGCATCGGATACGTCATAACGCCCGCGTCGAGCGCGTCTTCTTGAATCCGCGCCGCCATTCGCGCGTCGGCCGGGAAAGGCTCGCGGGTTTTTGTGTCGCGGACGATTTCGATTGTCAGGAGCAGACCTTTGCCGCGGACGTCCCCGACAACGGAAAACCGGCGAAGCGTCTCGAGCGCCGCCCGCAGCTCCTTACCAACCGGTTCGACGCGCTCGAAGAGATGTTCGCGCTCGATGTAGTCGAGGACTGCATTCCCGGCCGCCGTTGCAACAGGATGCCCGTTGTACGTAAATCCATGAAGAAAGGCGCCGGAACCGCGTGAAATCGTCTCGGCTACGTGCCCCGCGACGATGACGGCGCCGAGTGGAGCGTACCCACTCGCGATTCCCTTGCCAACAAGAATCATGTCCGGTGTGACGCCCCAGTGCTCGACGGCGAACGGCTTGCCGGTACGGCCCATGCCGCTCATCACTTCGTCGGCAATCAGGAGAATCTTGTGGCGGCGGCAAATTTCGGCGATCCGCTGCACGTAGCCTTCGGGCGGCGCAACCGCTCCCAGCGTGGCGCCTACGACCGGCTCAAAGATGAAGGCCGCGACATCATCGGATTCGCCCCGCTCGAGCGTGCGTTCCAGTTCGTCGGCGCAATCCACGTTGCAGGAGGGATATTCCAGCCCGAGTGGGCAGCGGTAGCAGAAGCAGGGGACGATATGTCCCCACTCCGACAACATGGGAGCGAAAGGCTCGCGGCGCCGAACGTTGCCCGATACCCCGAGAGCGCCAATGGAAGCGCCGTGGTAGCTCTGCAATCGCGAGATGACGCGGTAGCGCTTTTTTTCGCCGCGCTCGAGCCAATATTGGCGTGCCAGCTTCAATGCTGTCTCAGTGGCTTCAGAACCGCCGGAGGTGAAATAGACGCGGCCCTGATCGCGCATGCCGCGAGGGGCGAGAGCGAGTATGCGGCGAGCCAGCTTCTCAGCCGGCTCCGTGTGAAATTGCGACGTGTGAGCGTAGGCGAGTTGTGTGGCCTGTTCCGCCATGGCCCGCCCGATTTCGGGAACGCCGTGACCGATCGTGACGACGGCCGCGCCCCCTGAGGCGTCGAGATAACGCTGGCCACCTGCTGTGAAGATGAAACATCCCTCGCCGCGAACGGCCTGGGGATAGCTCTTTAGGAAATTTCGGGGAAAGACAGCTTCACTCATTTTCTGTTGCTCGGTCGGGCGCGGCTCAGGCGTGTTTCATCTTCGCGCCCCGGTACTGTTTTCATTATCGGCTGATTTGGAAGTAAGCGTTACCTCGCCGGTGAGCCGTGCCGAGCGTATTCATATTGGCAATGATTTGCAAGGGCGCGGTCGTCATTTCCATTTCAATTTCTTTACGTCCACGGTCGGCGGCGGGAATTTCATATTCATGCTTTCGAGCGTTTCCGCGATGATGTGGGAAACGGCCAGATTACGAAACCACTTCTTGTTCGACGGGATGATGAACCAGGGAGCATCCTCGGTGCTGCACCGGCAGAGTGTGTCCTCATACGCGCCGATGTAATCGCCCCAGAATTTCCGCTCCTCGAAATCACCATCTGAAATCTTCCAGCGTTTATCCGGGTCGTCAATCCGTTCCTGAAATCGCCGCTTCTGCTCATCCTTGCTGATGTGCAGGAAGAACTTAAGAATCTTGACGTTATTTTGGTTGAGCATGGTTTCGAAACCGTTGATTTCGTCGTAGCGCTTTGACCATTCCGACTTGGGAACAAGATTGTGGACACGAACGACAAGCACATCTTCATACTGAGAACGGTTGAAAATCCCGATGTCGCCGATTGCGGGGATCGCTTTGTGGATGCGCCATAGAAAATCGTGACCAGCCTCTTCGATCGAAGGCTTCTTGAACGAGGTCACGTGGCAGCCCTGAGGATTGACTCCGTACATGACGTGGCGAATCGTGCCGTCTTTTCCGGCGGCATCGAGACCTTGCAGGACGATCAGAAGAGCGTGTCTTCTCTCCGCATAGAGAAGATATTGCAACGCATCGAGGTTCTTGAGGTTCTTTTCAAGGCTGGCCTTCATTTTGCGGTCTTTTTCCCAGCCGAGCGTTTCGTCCGGGTCCCACTTCGATAGATTCAGGCGCTTCTTTCCGGGAGTGACCATCAGTTTTTTGGTGAAATTTGTCGCCATCGGTGTCTCTTCTCCGTCAACGCCGCGTATCAAGACCAACTGCTAGAGCTTACCCTGTTCCGCGCGTGCCGAGTATCTCGCCGTCCTCTCGATTTCGAGCATCCGGCCACCTGGTGTTGTAACACTTTTTTGACTTGGGATTCACAGTTCCGAAGTATGATAGGTTTTCTATCAGGTGCGCTCCTTATGGCTAGTGTCTTGCCCGTATCTCCGACTACGACTCACACATCGCCAACCAAATCTGCTGCGCCGAAGCGGCAATTTCCCGGCGCACTCGTCGTCGTCGAAGGGATCGACGGCTCGGGAAAGAGCACGCAACTCTACCTGCTGAAGCGTTGGCTGGAAATCGGGGGCTATCGCATTCACTTCACGGAGTGGAACTCGTCGCCGTTGGTGAAATCCGCTACCCGCCGGGGGAAACAGCGGCGGCTCCTGACGCCGACGACGTTTTCCCTGCTTCACGCCGCGGATTTCGCCGATCGCTGCGAGCGGCAGATTCTGCCGCTGCTCCACGGCGGCTACCTGGTTCTTGCCGACCGGTATATCTACACGGCCTTCGCGCGCGATGCGGCACGAGGCTGCTCGCCCCACTGGCTGCGGAATCTCTACAGCTTTGCACCGATTCCGGACATTACATTTTATTTTCGCGCACCGCTCGATGTGGCGGTGAATCGCATCGTGGCCGGCCGGCCCAAGCTGAAATATTACGAAGCGGGCATGGATTTGGGAATTTCCCTCGATCGCGCGGAGAGCTTTCGGATTTTTCAGGAACGAATCCTGACGAACTACGACGCGATGGTCGATACGGATAATTTCGTATTGATGGATGGGACTGTACAGGTGAACAAACTGCAGAAGCTCATGCGACAGGTGCTCGGCGAGAAAGTTCAGCTCGCTCAGTTTGCACCGAAAAAATAGGGACGCGCTCCAACAAGAACATGGCCTCGCTCAACTCGAAAAACGGCAACCCACTCAAGATTTCCAAAAAGCGCAGGAAGAAAAACGGCCAGAGCGAGGCCCCCTCGCGTTTTTATGGTGTGCCTCTGCCTGGTGTGAAGCTGGAAGAACTCAGCGGAACGCTGTTCGTCCTCGAAGGGACGGACGGTTCGGGGCGGTCCACCCAAATTTCGCTGTTGACGGAATGGCTTGAGTCGGAAGGATTCGCCGTGCAAACCATGGGACTCCGCCGGTCGTTCCTGGTTGCCGAAGACATTGACACGTTGTTGGCGGAGAATTCCGTCACGCCGATGACGCTGGCGCTGATGTACGGCACGGATTTCTTTGATCAACTTGAGCGACGGATCCTTCCCGCGCTCCGGTCAGGATTGATTGTGCTTGCCGACCGGTATATCTACACGCTGATCGCCCGCTCGGCGGTGCGTGGAATTGGGCGAGACTACCTGCACGGCATCTACGAAATGGCGCTGCGGCCCGACCTGACGTTCTGGCTCAACGTAAAGCCCGAAATCGCGTTCGATCGCGAATTCAAAAAGTCGCAGACGATCAGCTACTGGGAATCGGGCCGCGATATGTCCCTCTCGAACGATTTGTTTCAATCGTTCATCCGGTACCAGTCGTTGATCCGCCGTGAATTCGATTATCTTTCGCAACGGCACGGCTTCATCGAAGTGGACGGCGAAGAAAGCGTCTCGGAAGTGAACCGGGTGTTGCGCAAGCGGATTGCGTCAACACTGGGAATCCGGAGCACTCACTACAAACCTTCGCACGCACTCGCGCACCTCTGGCGCTAAGAGTGGCTGCCCCAGTCCAGTTAGCGGCGATTGACGCGGGCTCGAACGCGATTCGCCTTGTAATCGCACACGCGACCTCTCCCGACCACATTCAGATTCTCGACAGCGAGCGCGCCGCCGTGCGCCTGGGCCACAACGCATTTACGCGCCGGCTGCTCGACCCGAAGACGATTGCCCGGGCAACGCGAGTGTTCCAGGAATTTCGCGAGCAAATGGATCATCACCACGTGACCGCTTATCGCGCCGTCGCCACAGCCGCCGCACGTGAAGCGCGCAACTATCGCACGTTGATGGAGCGCATCCAGCGTAAGACCGGCATCGAACTCGAAGTGATCAGCAGCGAGGAGGAAGCGCGGCTTGTTTGCGCAGCGGTGCTGCGGACGGTGGGAGATCTAGTACAGCCGCGGTTGATCTTTGACCTTGGGGGAGGCAGCCTGGAGCTGAATTTCTTCGAGCGAGGAGCTCTTGAGCACCGGGTCGCGCTGCCGCTCGGCACGATTCGGCTGATGGAAACGTATGCGATCGAAGGCGCGATCGACGAGGATAATGCGAACCGGCTGCGCCTTCATGTGCTGTCGCTTCTGCGCAGCGCCATGCCTTCGCCGCCCAACCTCTCGCGCGCCGTGGCTGTCGCCTGCGGCGGTAACGCCGAAGCTCTCGTTCGGCTGGCTTCCGGCCCGCTGATTGGCCGAATGCCGACCATCAACGTGCGGCTACTCCGGGATCAAACGTGGCGGCTGCTGGCGCTCAATATCCCCGGCCGCATGAGGGTCTTCCGCGTGAGGGAAGACCGGGCAGAAGTAATGGGAATCGCGGCCATCATCATCACGACGCTGGCCAAGTGGCTCAATCTTCGTTCGCTGCTGGTACCCGGAGTGGGAGTGCGCGAGGGAATTCTGCTTGATCTTGTCGCCGAGCAATACTCTGTGTGTATTTCATCCGAAGAAGAAAAGGACCGCGCGGAAGAGCTTCTCGCCGGGGCTCGGTGGTTTGGGCGGCGATTCGATTACAACGAGCAACATGCAGAGCAGGTGGTGCGCCTCGCTCTTTCGTTATTTGATCAATTGCGTCCGCTCCACGAGATGGGAGCGGACTTGCGGCTCGTTCTGGAAATTTCTGCGTTGCTGCACGACGTGGGTGACGCCATCAGCCATAAATCGCATCACCGCCATGGGGAATACTTGATCCGCAACGGCGAAATCCCGGGCTTGCGCGGGTGGCGATGCGACATGGTCGCGGCGCTTGTTCGGTACCACAATTCGAAATCGGAGCCACAGGTGGAGCACACATCGTACGCGGCGCTCGATGGCCAGCGGCGGCGGCAGGCACGTCTGCTGACAGCCCTGCTGCGAATCGCGGAAAAGCTCGAATCGGAACACGAGCAACGGATTTCGGGAGTGGATGTTCAGATTGTGGGACGCAAGGCAATCTTCCAGATTCGCACGGCTGACGGAACACGCCTGGACGTTGCTGGCCTGGAGAGGAAAGCTGATCTGTTCGAAAAAGAGTTCCATCTGAAGCCGGAATTTCGCCGCGACCAGCGAAAGGAAAAGGTAGCCTAAACCATGATTCTCTACATTGTGCGTCATGGAATTGCGGTGGATCGCAGCGATCCGAATAGTCCTCCCGAGCCGGAACGACCGCTGACTGCGAGAGGCGTGAAGAAGACCCGACTGGCGGCGCTGGGTCTCGCGAAAATGGGCATCAAGCCTGACGCATTCATCACGAGTCCTATGATCCGCGCGGTGCAGACCGCAGAAATTTTCGCCGAGGCGCTTGGATTTGCACCTAGCAAAATCCGGTCGAGCGATGAATTGAAACCGGCCGCCAATCCTGCCGAGTTCTTAAAAGAACTCACGCGGCTGAAAGTGAAGGAAGTGATGTGCATTGGGCATGCCCCGCACGTCGACACCATGATTTCGCAACTGGCTGGGGCGCGCGGTGTGTTTACTTCCATGAGGAAAGCGGGAGTTGCTTGCTTCGAACACGGCGCTTCGCAGGGACGGTGGGAGCTGCTTTGGCTTCTGACTTCGAAGATGTTGCGTCAACTGGCCGAGTAGGCGGCTCTGCTTTCGTCGAGCTGAACCGGCCGGAGTGTCTGGCCTCCCTGAAGTCCGGATCGCCAGTCAAGCCAAAGAGACTCCTTGCCGCTGGTTTTTGACAGAAACTTCTCGAGGCGCGCCTTGCGCGTGGTCTGGATTTTCTCGACCCATTCGGCGACTGCTTGCGGGTCCAGTTCGCCGGAATGGCGCCGAACATAGGTTCGCAAAACGTCCAGGTCGTGAACGTCTCCTAGCAAATCCTGCATTTCCTTCAAGTCCGCGGCCCACGATTCGTAATGTTGCGGCAAGAAATTCTCCACGATATACCGAAAGCGTTTGACGGCGATTCGAACCCGGTGCCACGCAATGCTGCTCTGGCGCTTGCGTGCCTGCTGATACAGCGCGACGGCATCGTTCAATTTTGTCAAGGCTAAGCGCTGAAACACAACGCTCTCAAGCGGGAAAATATCCGCTTTGCCGTGCAACTTTCGCGAGAGTTTTCGCCACTCTTTCCGGTCGAAGGCGTCGAGCGACTTCCGCGCGGCCTGCAGCCTTTCTTTCTCCTGGCTGCGCAGATGCCTCAGCATAGACGTCTTCGTGGCATCTTCCGAGGGGCATAACTTCTTGACCCACTCTTGTTCGACTTGCAGGTCCCGGAGCTCTCCTAGAGCGTGGAAGACCTTCTTGCTGTTCTTTTTGAGTTTATTCCACCCCGGACTCGGGTTCGTTTCGGTCAGGGCGTCCGCCATCGTCCGGCAGCGTCGCAATGCGACGCGCAAGTCGTGGACATCGCCTGCGCTCCAGGTTTTGCGGACCTTCTGGCTGCGCTTCAGAACGCGGTCCATCCACTTCTCGAGGCCATCGTGCTTAGCAGAAGGCGGAACAGGTAGCGATATCGTTTGTGCCATGAAGTACCATTTCTATGGGGTGAAACGGAATACCGATACTACATCTGCCTGCTAGGTTTGGCTAGCGCCAGCTGGCTAGGTGCGGAACGAACAGGGTTCGGCGCCTATTCTACGAGAGCCGCTCAGCGGAGGCACGGCAACTTGCCCCGGTGCGTCCGCCAGTTTTCATATCCCTTTTATCTGGGACTAACATCCGCCGCCTACGATTCGGTTGTCCGCGTTACCTCACTTCAAGCAAGGCCCACTGGCTCGTTCCGAATCCCTCGGGACGGGCCAGCCCCGTTTTCGGCGCTTCCCTGAACGCATTCGGCGGTATTCTTGCAAACGCTCGCCGTTGCATATGGAGCGTTCATGGCCCGAAAACTTCGAAGCGTTGACCTCACGCAGGTCTCCGAATGGAATGACGGGAAACTATCGCGCAAAGACGACTACCTGGCAGCTGAGGAGCCGCTCGAAATTCGCATCGGCGAAAATCCGCTGAGCGTCACGATGCGCACGCCGGGGCACGATCTGGAACTTGCAGCGGGTTTTCTATTCACGGAGGGCCTGGTGCGGCAGCGCGACCAGATTCTGACGCTTGTAAATGCATCGAGCGATGACGCCGGGAAGCGTGGAAACGTAGTGCAGGCCACCCTAGCCCCCGAAGCCGCTCCGGACTTCGACAAAATGCGGCGACACTTTTTCGCGGCTTCGAGCTGCGGAATTTGCGGGAAGGCTTCGATTGACTCAGTCCGGTCGCGTTTGTTGCGCGCTCCCAATCCGGACTTCCGCATCGATCCGGGGTTGCTCATAACGCTGCCCGAGGCGCTTCGTTCTGCGCAAGATGTCTTTGAACGCACCGGCGGTCTTCACGCCGCGGCGTTGTTCGACGCCCGAGGACAATTATTAGTTCTACGAGAGGACATCGGCCGGCACAATGCCGTCGACAAGGTGATCGGATGGGCTCTGCTGGATGACCGCGTGCCGCTGGCGAACTGCGTCCTCCTTGTCAGCGGACGCGGTGGATTCGAGATCGTTCAGAAAGCGATCGTTGCGGGCATCCCACTGGTTGCATCCGTATCGGCGCCGTCGAGCCTCGCGGTTCAACTCGCCCGCGAACTCCGCCTCACTCTGATAGGGTTCTTACGCGGCAAACGGTTCGTAATTTACGCGGGAGAAGAACGAGTAGGGAAGGCTTGAGTTTTCCCGAGTGATCTCCCGCACTAGTTATTGTTCTAAGCGATGCGCGCCGTGCGGCGCGACGACAGGATTGTTATCACGGATCATAGATTGGAACTTCTCGAACAACTCTCGATCCCACCATCCGCGTGTCGCTTCTTCATCCATCATCGACAGAGCAACTTCCGAAGGAACGGCCGTTCGATAGGGGCGGTCCGTAGTTAATGCGTCATAAACGTCTGCAAGCTGCAGAATGCGCGCGGTGAGCGGAATCGCTTCACCCTTTAAGCCATCCGGGTAGCCCGAACCGTCGCGCTTCTCGTGATGGTGGCGGATGATCGGGAGCACCAGCCGAAACGACCGCAGCGGAGCGCAAATTCGCTCGCCGACCTCTGCATGTTTGCGCATCACTAAAATCTCTTCCGGTGTCAGTGGCCCCGGCTTCAGCAAAATCGAGTCCGGTACGGCCACTTTTCCTACGTCGTGAACAATTCCGGCCCAGCGCAACGCCTTCACGTCCTCTTCGGGGATCCCGAGGCGTTCTCCCAGTCTCGAAGACATTTGCGCGAGCCGCTCGCAGTGTCCGTGGGTATACGGATCCCGCGCTTCGATGCTCTGCGCTAACGTAAAAAGAACCGTTTCAGCATTTTCGAGCTCGTCGGTGTACTGCTTCAGACGCAATAACGAACGGGTCCGCGCGAGGAGCTCGCTGAAATCGATCGGCTTACTGAGGAAGTCATCCGCACCTGCGTTGATTCCCTTGATCCGGTCTTGTGTCGCTGAAAGCCCCGTAATCAAAACCACGGGCGTCAGCCTGGTCTCGGGGGTATTTTTGATCCGGCGGCAAACCTCGAAGCCATCTATTCCCGGCATCACGATGTCGAGGAGTACGAGATCCGGACGAAATGCGGCGCATTCGGCCAGTGCGGACGCCCCATCGTGCACGTCGCGCACTTCAAACCCTTCACGGTGCAGCAGCACTTCGAGTGCGCCCCGCGCGGACGACTCGTCATCTACCACTAGGATTTTCCCGTTCATCGGAAGAGAACAAATGTATCCTGTCGGCTACTTGCGAACAACCCCGGAATCGAAAACCGATTTGCCCGGGAGATTTCGCGGCTCAACCACGATTCGAGGCTCACGAAATGAAAAGGACGCTTCATCCAGATTCGCTGCATGAACTAACGGTCCGGCTCGAGCAGGCGCACTGGGCATTTCAGAAGCGCTACCCAGGTTCCACAGGCGAACGCCAGCCGGTTCACACGGTGTACGGCGGCGCGCATCTCTTCCGGGCAGACACGCCGAAGCGGCTTGGGGAGGTTGCGATCCGTTCGCTTGACGAATTTGCGCCCGATTTCGTCACTTTCGCGAAAGTGCTCGGATTGCCCGAAGCCAGCCGACTTACCGAGTCGCCGGAAGCGGCCGCCGCTATCGCAAAGTCCATTGAGACGGATCCGGACGCGGCGAGAAAGGAAAACCGGCCGGCATGGTTGGCGTTCACGATCTACCGTCGTGTGCGAGAAAAATTGAAGCGCGAGCCGGTAGAGGATTTTCGAATCGATTTCGAAGACGGATATGGCAACCGCCCTGATTCCGAAGAAGACGGCCACGCCGCAGCGGCCGCTGCCGAAGTGGCGTCGGGAATCAATTCCGGAGAGCTCCCGCCGTTTATTGGCATCCGGATCAAACCCTTCACGGAGGAACTTCGCGATCGCAGCATCCGCACGATGGACATATTTCTTACAGAGCTCGCCGCGAAGACTCGAGGCGAGTTGCCGAAGAATTTCTTCCTGACGCTCCCCAAGGTCACGCTTCCCGACGAGGTTGCCGCACTCGCGGACTTGTGCGCGCAGCTCGAGCCATTGCTTGATCTCGAACCCGGGGCGCTGCGTTTTGAGCTGATGATTGAAACGACGCAATCCATTTTCAACGAGCGCGGCGAGGTCAACCTGCTGCCCCTCGTGACAGCCGGTCACGGCCGCTGCGTCGCGGCGCACTTCGGCACCTACGATTACACAGCAGGACGGAGCATTACTGCCGCCCACCAGCACATGGCCCATCCTGCTTGCGACTTCGCTCGCGAGGTAATGCAGGTCGCACTCGCGGGCACCGGAGTCTGGTTGTCGGATGGCGCGACTAACATTTTGCCCGTCGCACCACATCGCGCTGACAAGAATGGATCGCCAATAACGGCTCGACAGGCAGCGGAGAACCGGGCAGCCGTGCATTCTGCTTGGAAACTTCATTTCGATCACATTCACCACTCACTGATGAACGGCTACTACCAGGGTTGGGACCTTCACCCGGCCCAACTGCCCACTCGCTATGCCGCCGTGTACTCTTTTTTTCTGAGCGGACTTGATTCAGCGTCGGAGCGCTTGCGCAATTTCATTGACAAGGCCGCGCAAGCAACGCTCGTCGGCGACGTCTTCGACGATGCTGCAACCGGACAAGGACTGCTAAATTATTTCTTGCGGGCGATCAATTGCGGTGCGATCACAGCGGATGAAGCGCACTCGCTCACCAGCCTTACGCCGGCAGAATTGCGCAGCGCGTCGTTCGTGAAGATCCTCGACGGCCGCAAGAAATAGCGATCAGTCATTCCTTGCGGAGAGTGGCCTCAATCAGCCCATGAGGCTCATCGGTCGGCAGGAATACTTCCCCGGGATTGTCCATTCCAAACGGTGCAAGGTTCACGAGATTGAAGTGCTTGTTCGGAAGCGAGAGGTAAATTTCGCGAATCCGGTCGAAGCTGTTGAGAACCGCTTCTCCCATCGCGTACAGCGTGTGCTGGAGCGAGTGGCTATCGTGCTCGGCAAACGTCTCCAGCATCGTTTGACGCGCGCCGTGCCAGATCGGACTGAATTCCGTTTCATTTCCTTCGTAAAGCCAGTCCGCATGGATCACCGTAGACAAAATACGGTCGCGATCCTCTGTGAGTGTTGTGTAAGGATCGCGGAGGAATCCTTCGAAAGCCGACTTTGTCGTCTTGAGAACGGTCAGATCGCTGACACCAGCGCGAATCTTGATCCCCTCGCGAGTGCCGACCAGCGTCGCCGTACGCTTTTCGTCGCCCGACCGGGCGAAGGCAGTCGCGTGTGGTTTCCCGCCCAGAACCAACCGCGACCAGAGATTTTCGCTCGTCTCGATTCGTACCCGCGAAACTTGAGGATTGTAAGTCAGAAAATGCTCGATCAGATGCTGCGCGAAATCCTCAACTGCCTCAGCGGGATACTGGCGCGCGAGGACGTACACGGTATTCTTCATGGTGTCCGTCGGCAAAATCCTTTGATTGTCGCCCTTCGTATGCGCGGCCTCGAAATCGCCTTCGAAGCGGATGCGGATCGTCAACTCTTTGATATCGTGGCGGCCCTGCTGCTTCACGACGCGCAGCAATCGAACGCGCGACTTGCCATAATTATTTGCGCCGAGCTTGATGGCCATGCGTCAGCTCCCGCGATAGGTGGAATAGCCAAACGGACTCAGCAGCAGCGGAATATGATGGTGTTCTTTTGCGTCGCGCACCTGAAACACGACCGCTACCTGCGGGTAGAACCCTTCTACTTTGCGCGACTCGAAATACGCTTGCGTTTCAAAACTCAGCCGGTACGTCCCTTTCACAAGAGAGCCGGGCGCAAGCAGGTGCCGAAGCCGGCCATCTGAATCCGTTGCCCCTCGAGACAATTCCTTCCAGCTGCCCGCCTTCTCGATTTCGAGAATTACCGGTACGCCGGCGGCGGGCCGTCCGATCGAAACGTCGAGAACGTGCGTCGTTATATCGCTCATGATTTGAGTAGCTTCTCCAGGCGCAGCCGCATGATCTTCCGGAGCTCTTCCGCAGCTACGTGCAATTCGGTTTCTGGATCGTTCGACAGGCGCTGCTGGACGCTCTGCAGGATCTCGTCTCCGCTTTTTCCCGCCGCACAGATCAGAAACACGTATCCAAACGTCGCCTGGTACGCCTGATTCGCGGCTGCCAGGACAGCCAGCGTTTCGGGCGCCGATTTCGTCGCGGCGGATTGCTCGCCGGCTGACCATTGTCGCGCGGTTTCTGACTGCTTCGATTTGGGTCGCGTGCTCCCGATCGGAGGGTGATGCCGGAATGCACGCAGCCATTCCTTCCGGTCGAGTTGCTTCCAGATTCTTTCGGCGCAGTCGAACAGTTGCGCGTCATTTGCAAATGGTCTTTGCGCGACCAATTGCTCAACCCATGCTTTTGAACCGCAACAATCGAGCAAAGCCTTGCTCACCCGTTCGGCTGTAAGCTGATTCACGCGCTCGAGTCCCTTCAGTCGATCTTCCGGGCGGATCGGCCGGCCGAAAACTCGCAGGCGGCTCACGCCTCCATCGGGGTAGATGTTGAATCGAACATGCGAAACAGGGCCCACATCCTTCAATTTCCCGAAAATGTGCCGTCGATTTGCGCCCAGCGAAATCCGCGGTAACACTTCCCTCCAGGCGTCGGCCTCGATCGCGGCACTCTCGCCCCGAACCCGCTCGACGTAACATCCTTCGAGCGAACAGCCCTCGGGAAAATTTCCCTTGAAGTGAGCGGTATCTACTTCCACTCGGCGGATGTTTCCGGGCAATCCCAGCTTTACGATCACCCAATCGTGCCCGGGTCCCCGCCTTCGTCGCGTTTCCCAACCGTCACCCATGTCTTTGCCGCGCCCGGGCATCAGAAGATTGAGCGGATCGCTGAAAAACTGATCGCTCGACGCGACCACCTGTCCTCCGCTCTCGACCGCGGCCACATCAATTTCCGCCCGCCTGATCAATCTGTTATCCGGCACCATCTCCCCATGTACGCGGAGGCGAGCGACGCCGCCGTCCGGATAAATCTTCAGGCGAAGGTGAGTGAACCGCCCGGAATTCGCGACGGAGAATGAATTCCTCGAGTCTCCTTCAAGAGCGGTTTTCGATACGATCTCGATCCAGTTCGTCTTTGGAGACTTGAGCCGGCTCTTCTCGGCACTGTATGGCGGGCTTCCCAGGTCGCACGCTTCCAATGAAAAGTGCTCCGGGAAGTTTCCTTTGAAGAAACTTGTGTCCACAACGACCCCACGAATCACTCCCGGCAGCCCCAGCCGGATGACGCACCAGTCGTACCCGGGTGTCCGGCGGCGGCGGGTCTCCCAGCCGTCCATCCACTTGCCGCGGTCGGTATACTTGCCGTCGATGAATATAGGCTTTGATGGCTTCAGCAGATTTTCTTTGGGCGCGAAGAAGTCATCGTTTGCCTCAAGAACGCGTCCGCCGAGCCGTCGCGACGCGAGATCGACAAGGTGGCTGAAATCCTTCACACGCTGCCTCGCCGAAGGACCTGGCCCAGTGGGCTGGAAGAGAACTCGCCCTTGTCGAAAATCTTGCGCCCGCGAAGAAATGTTGTTTCTACCAGGCCCGAGAGCTCGCGCCCCGTGTAAGGGGTAATTTTGTGCCGTTGGTGAAGCTGCGTTGGCTCGATGGAGAGCTTGGCATTCGGATTCCAGATCGCAAAATCAGCGTCGAAACCCACCGCGATCGTTCCTTTCCTTTTGTCGAGACCCGCGAGTCGCGCCGGACCGCTGCATAACCACCCGGCAACTTGCGGCACAGCATAGCCTCGCGACGACGCTTCCGTCCACACCGCTGGCAGGCGGAGTTCGAGACCCGCCACTCCTCCCCACGCGCGCAGGAAATCGCCAGTATCGAAAAGCTTCATTGCCGGCGGGCAAGGTGAATGGTCGCTCGCGATGAAATCGATCGTGCCGTCGCCGAGCGCGGCCCACAGTTTTTCGCGATTCTCGCGTTCGCGGATCGGCGGGGCGCATTTGAATTCCGTCGCACCGTCGGCGATCTCCTCCGCGGCAAACGTGAGGTAGTGAGGGCAACTCTCGACCGTAACCGCATAGCCATTCGACTTTGCCTTCTGCAACGCCGGAATCGCATCCGACGAGGATAAATGCACGATGTGAACGAAAGCACCTGCTTCGTGGCACAGGCGCAACAAAAATTCGATCGCCTCATCTTCCGCCACTCGCGGCCGGCAAGCGAGCCACGTCCCATAACGCCGCGGATCCCCTTTGGACATCTGTTTTGCCGATTCTGCGATTGGTCCGGGCAATTCCGCGTGGGCTAGCAGTGGCGCGGCGAGCGCAACGAGTTCCGGGAATGCCGTGCGAAGATCGGCTTCGGTGACGTGCGCAAACTCCTCGACTCCACTTGGCACGAGAAAACACTTAAATCCGAATACGCCGGCTTCCCAGAGCGGACGAATCTCCGCAGAGTTCCCTGGCACCACCCCACCCCAGAATCCAGTGTCGACCCATAGCTTTCCTGCCGCCGCAGCCAGTTTTTCGCGGTATGCCGCTGCCGTGGCCGTAGCAGGGATGCTGTTGAGCGGCATCTCGACAAGTGTCGTGACTCCGCCTGCTGCCGCGGCACGAGTCGCGGTAGAAAAACCCTCCCATTCCGTGCGGCCAGGCTCGTTGATGTGAACGTGGGTATCGACGAGCCCCGGCATCACGACAGAATTCCCTGCGTCGTGGACGGGAACGCCGCTTGGAACCTCATCGAATCCAGCGATCGCCGTAACGATACCGCCGCGAACGTGAATCGCCGCTGCGCGTTCTCCGTCCGGCGTTACAACGCGCCGTCCTCGGACAATCAGATCGGCGATATTTGCGAGATCAACCGGCGGGCTCGGTGAAGTTGGCATGAGCGGTTAAGCGTTCATGACCTCGAAGAATTCGGCCAGGAGATTCTGCGCGACACGACGGCGGTACACCGCCGTCGAGCGCATATCATCAATCGGAGTTATTTCGTTCCCGAGGGCTTCTTGCGCCGCTTTTAGTATCGTGCTCGATAACTTTTCGCCTCGCAGTGTCTTCTCCGTTTCGATTGCTCGAAGCACAGTGGGAGCCACGCTCCCCAGCGCAATCCGCACCTCGCTGATTCGTCCACTATCGACCTTGGCAACCGCCGCGAAGCACACCTTCGCGATTGCCTGCGCTCGTCGGGTGCCAACCTTTCGATAGTATTGTTTGCCTCCGGTTTGCACGCGAGGCAAGTGGACGCGACTGATCAGTTCGTCATTGAGCATTTGCATCTGCTTGTAACCGCTGTGGAAGCCGCGATACCGCAGCCGCCGTGCCCCGCGTGCGGAAATGAGTTCGATCTCCGCATCATAGACCGCAAGCGCTGGCGGAGAATCCGCCGCCGGTGACGCATTCGCAATATTGCCTCCGAGCGTTCCCCGATTCTGCGTGGCCACACTTCCAGTCTCGGAAGCTGCACGGCAGAGTAGCGGGAATTCGCGCCGGAGCGTTTCATCACGCTGAATCTCTGCATAGGTAGAAAGCGCACCAATCGCGACGAAACCAGGCGTCACTTCAATTCTGCGAAGCTCCGGCAATTTCCAAATGCTCACGAACTTTCGATGCGGCAGTTTCCCCGCCTCGAGCAGCACCATCAGATCCGTCCCGCCTGCAAATGGCTTCCACGCGCCGGGTCCTTGCGCCATCATATCGAGCGCTGCCTCAAGACTACGCGGTGCAACCAGCTCGTAAGACGGAACGTTCGACCTCAAGTGTTGCGCTCCATTCCGCGGCAAACCGCTATCACCGATTCGACAATTTTCGTGTAACCCGTACAGCGGCAAAGATTGCCCGCAAGCCCCTCGCGAATTTCTGCTTCCGTCGCGTGAGGCTTGCGTGCCAGAAGATTCACAGCGGCAAGCACCATTCCCGGAGTGCAGATTCCGCATTGCGCGCCTCCGTGCGTGACGAACGCGTGCTGTACGGCATGCAGCTCGTCTCCGTTCGCGACTCCTTCGATCGTACGAATTGTGGTGCCTTCCGCTTGCAGCACTGGGACGAGGCAGCTGTTCACCAGCGCACCGTCGAGTTCCACGCAACATGCACCACACTCGCCCTCGCCGCACCCTTCCTTCACTCCTGTGAGCCCGGCTTCTTCTCGCAACACGTCGAGCAGCCGCGACATCGGGTACGCTTCGAGGATCGCGGCCTTCCCGTTCAGCGTCAATCGCACGCGAATCTTTTTCAAAGCATCAGGCATGCATTCTCTCTAACATCTCGCTCAAGACTTCTGGCGTTACCGGAACCCGTGTGATGTTTGCGCCGGTCGCATGCGAAATCGCGTTCGCGATTGTCGGCGCAGTGCCGTCTAGCGGCAACTCGCCAATGCCTTTTGCTCCCCCAGGCCCGCGCTCGTACGGAATCTCTTCAAAGAACACGCGAATCGGCGGCACATCCATCGACGTCGGCATGATGTAGTTCGTCATCTGCCCATTTACCATCCGCCCTTCCTGCCACACAACGTTTTCGTAAAGCGCCATGCCGATTCCCTGTGCGATTCCGCCTTCGATTTGGCCTGCCGCAAGGACTGGATTGATCACCTTGCCTACTTCCTGCACGGCGACAAAATCATCGACGCGCACTTCGGCGGTGCGCATATCCACGGAAACCTCCGCCACATAGACGGCCCAGGCATACGCGCCATACGCGTCGCCCTGATAGTGCTCGTCGTCCCAGTGCAAGTCGCGCGGGTGCGCGTATTTCGCAAACGCTTTCAGCGATCCGAACTTGTCTATGTATTGCCGGCCAGCTTCGGCAAACTGCATCGTGTTGTATTCGCGGCCTAGAAAGCCACTGTCCATCAGCTTCTTCTGGATTTCGAGCGCCACCGTTTCGACCAGCTTGCCCACAATCATCGACGTGCGGGATGCAACCGTTGGCCCGCTGTTCGGAACGTTTGCTGTATCGGGCTGCACTATTTCGATTTGGTCCTGAACGACTCCGAGCGCCTCACCCACAATCTGCGAAAAAATTGTGTTGGTGCCCTGCCCCATCTCTGTGCTCGCAGCCAGCACGCGCACGCGGCCTTCGCGAGTCACCTCCGCCGCAACCTCTGACGCAAGATATTCCTCGCCAGACCCGGTGAACCCCGCTCCGTGAAGGAACGAAGCGAACCCCATTCCTTTTCGAATCATTCTCCCGGGATTCTCCGCGGCAAAGCGTTGGCGCTTTTCGTGGTACCCACTCAGCTCAAACGCGCGATTCATCAAGCGATCCATGTCCACTTTTTCGTGGATTACCTGCCCCACTGCAATTGTTTCTTCCTGCCGGATGAAGTTCCGCCGCCGCAATTCGTCTGGCGCCAGCCCCACAGCTTCTGCAACGCGGTCCAAATGCCGTTCGAGCGCGAAGACGCTTTGCGGCGCGCCGAAGCCGCGAAAGGCTCCATGTGGCGGGACGTTCGTCGCTACCGCTCGACTCCGAATTCGCACGTTCGGACAGCTATACGGCCCGGCCGCATGAATCGTCCCGCGCGAGAGCACCACCGGAGAAAGGGTCTCGTACGCTCCGCCATCAATCGTGAAATCGATGTCCATAGCGAGCAGCTTGCCATCCCGCGTCACAGCCGTCCGATGTTTCGTGCGCGAAGGGTGCCGTTTCGTCGTCGCCACCATATCCTCTGCGCGATCGTAAATAATCTTCACGGGCTTGCCGGATTTCCACGCGAGCAATGCAGCGTGCGCCGCAATCATCGACGGGTATTCTTCTTTGCCGCCAAATCCACCGCCCGTTTCCGTCTGGACCACGCGAACGCGATCTTTCGGCAGAGCAAAGAGCGCCGTCAAAGCCTTATGAACGTAATATGGGCATTGCAGCGAGCCCCACACGGTCACGCCTTCTTCGGCGTTCGCTCGAGCGATCATTCCCTGCGGTTCGATGTAGAGCTGTTCCTGCGCCCCGGTTTCGTATGTGCCTTCGACGATAAAATCTGCGCCGAGCCACGCGGCGTCGACGTCACCCTTCTTGACGTGAAATGACTTGAAAATGTTGTCGGCGCCCCAAACGATTTCCTTCCGGGCGAGCGAGTCCTCGATCGAGAAAATCGGAGCCAGCGGCTCGACTTCAATCCGTACGCAGCGCCGAGCCTCTTCGACCAAATATTTGTCAGGGTGCGCCAACAGCACGACGGGTTCTTCGGGGTGATTTACAAATTCATCCGCGAGGCAGGGCTGGTCGTCGATCAGCAGCGCGATGCAATTCTTCCCGGGAATGCCCTTCGCAGTAACGACCGTGAACTCGTTCCAGGGAACGCCCGGACCGAAATGAATCCCACGAATCCGCCCGCGCGCCGCAGGACTGCGCACCGTCGCCCCATACAACATTCCTTGGAACTTGATATCGTCGACGTATTTCGCGCGGCCGGTAACTTTCTCCCGGCCTTCCTTGCGTGGCACGGATTTTCCGATGACACGGGTTGCCATCGAGATCGCCTCAATACTCGGTCTTGTCCGTCTTCGATTCCCACACGCGAAACGCTTCGAGCGCTTGTTCCCGCATCATCGGAATCAGCGGAATCTTCCGCTCCGCATGCGGCCGCGGAATCTCCTCATAGATGAGCGAGTCATCGAAGCCTGCCTTGGACGCATCCGCCGCCGTGCTCGCGAAATAGACGCGTGCGGGCCGAGCCCAGTAGATCGCACCAAGGCACATCGGGCATGGCTCGCAAGTAGTGTAAATTTCGCAATCCTGCAATTCGAAATTCTCGAGGTTCTTGCAGGCTTCGCGAATTGCCACCACTTCCGCGTGCGCAGTGGGATCATTCGTCGAAGTAACGCAATTGGCTCCCTCGGCGATGATCTTGCCGTCCTTCACTATGACGGCTGCAAAAGGTCCTCCGCGTCCGGAACGAATATTCTCCAGAGAGATTTCGATCGCCCGAGCCATGAATGGATTGTGCATTTCGTCGTTATCTTTAGCTAGGACGCTCGCCCAGCCCTGTCCCTCGGCGAATTCGGCGAATCTAACTCACTGGCGCTCCCCCAAGGAGCGCCGGCTGATTGTAGCTCAGCCGTCCTAAGCGAATGCGCGGAATGTCCCGTCCGCTGTTTCGCCAACACGGGCTATTCGACGCCCACGCGTTCTTTTGCTAGCGTGAATTCCATTCTTACAAAAGACCGCTCTTTGCGATGCCAGAAATAGAGCAGCGCGCTCCCGATCAAAATCAGAGCCACGCAAAGCCCGGTCCACAAACCAGCAGCGCCCCAGTGCAGGCGAAAGCACAGGTAAGCTCCCAGGGGCAGCCCGATTCCCCAGTACAACAGCAAGTGGCATAGCATGGGCGTGCGCGTATCCCCTGCGCCGCGAAGAGCGCCGGTCGCTACGGTTTGCATCCCGTCAAATAACTGGAAGAACGCAGCCACGTACAAGAGCGCGCCAGCCGCGTGTATCACCACGGGATCGGGCGTGTACACCCGAACGATGTAGTCCGGGATGAGAAAAAATATCACGCCCATGCAAAACATGAAGCCCATGCCCAGCGCCATCGCAGTCCAGCCGGCCCGGCTCGCCCCGTGCGGATCGCCTCGGCCAAGCGCCTGGCCCACCCGCACCGCAGCGGCAGAGGCAATCCCAAGCGGTACCATGTATGTGAGGCTCACGCTATTCAGCGCCACCTGATGGCTCGCCAGCGCCACTGCGCCCAACTTGCCAATGAGGGCCGTGCAAACCGCGAACACTCCTACTTCCATTCCAAATTGAGTCGCGGCCGGAAGTCCCAGTCGGACAAGTTGCCACATCCGAAGAAAGTTCGGAAGCCGCGGAGTGCCGCGGAGTCCCGTCTGGTAGCGATGATCGTAATACACTGCGTAGACGAGCAAGACGCTCATCATATAAATTCGCGCAACGCACGTGGACCATCCCGATCCCACCGTTCCCATCGCGCGAAAACCAAGGTGCCCATACACGAGCGCCCAGTTCCCCACGAGGTTTACCAGGTTCGCCGTGATCAGTGCGAACATCACCGGCTTCACCAGATCCATCCCCTGCAGATACCGGCGGAAAACAAAATAGAGCAGCAGCGGCAACGTTCCCCAATTCAATGCGCGCAGATAAGGGATCGCCTGGTTCAGCACCGATGCCTCAATATCGAGCGAGCGAAGCACCGGCTCGAATAACCACACAATCCCCATAAGAATCGGCGTGATCCCAAAACTCAAGTACACACCGTTCACCAGCGAGTGGTGGCAGTCTTCCACATCTCCAGCGCCGTAGGAGTGCGAAACAAGCGTATCGAGCCCGAGCATCAATCCCGTGCCAAATATCGCCGCAGCGTTGAAGAGAATGCTGCCAAGACTCACAGCGCCGATGGCCACCGCGCTATTTGCCTGCCGCCCCACCATCATCGTGTCGACAATCGCCATCGTCATCCAGCCAAGCTCCGCTAGCACGAGCGGGATCGCCAGGCGCAGCATCGGGCGCGCTTCTTCGGCGACGTAATGTAAGAACAAACGCTTCAGCATGGATGGACGCTTCTGCAGAACCCTTCCGCGCAGACGAAAACGCGCAGGAAGCGGGTGCAAGAAAACAAAGCACTCTCAGTTTATAAGGATTCGTTTGCAGTAGGAACGAATAACGCACACGGGGAAATACCGCTGCCCGCCTCGCTCAGTGCCCCAATTCGGAAGGATTCTTTGCCTTCACTCCATGCGCAACGTGTTGATCGGGTCGATTGACGCAGCCCGCCGCGCTGGAACGTAGCTCGCGATGACCGCGGCTCCGATCAGCACGAACCCAACAGCGGCAAACGTTGCAGGGTCAGCCGGCGTCACTCCGAACAGCAGCGATTTCAAGAGTCCCTTCAGCGAAAGCGCCCCAGCGACGCCGAGTCCCACACCCAGCGCGGCGAGCAGCAATCCCTGTCCCAGGATCATCCGCGAAATTGCCGAGGGTTGTGCCCCCAGAGCGATGCGTATTCCAATCTCGCGGACGCGCTGGCTCACCGTGAGCGCCATGATCCCGCCGATCCCCGACGCCGCAATCAGCAGCGCCAGACCGGCAAATAGACTAAGCAAGCTCGCAGTGACCCGAGGCGAAGCCATGGAATCGTATCGCGCCTGTTCGAGAGTAATCACGCGTGTGACAGCTGCCTGCGAATCCACGTCGTGCACCGCGCGGGTAATCGCTCTCGCCATGCTTCCCGGTTCCGCCGTTGTGCGCACGATCAGAGTCGCCGGCCCCGGACCTTGCGCTTGTGGGACGTAGAACTCCGGCGAAGGAGCGCGGTCGAGTCCGAACTCTCTTACGTCTCCGACGACTCCGACGACCGTCGCCCAATGCTCCCCGTTATCTCCCGACACGCGCTTTCCAATCGGATCTTCGTGGGCCCAATATTGCCGTTTCATCGCCTCATTAATGATCACGACCAGTTCGCGGCCCGCGTCATCGGTATCCTCAAAATGGCGGCCCTGCTTCAGGGGAATCCCGAGCGTCGAGAAATATTCGGGCGAAACCGTGAACTGGCCTCCCACCGGCGGAGTTTCTCCCGGCCTCAGATCGCGTCCTTCGATTTGGAAAGGTCCCGAAAAAGCGCTCGCGCCCGCCGTAATCACTTCCGATTCGAGCGGATAACCGGATGAAATCGCCGCAGACAAAACTCCCGGCTCAGACTTCACTCGGACGAGAAGTTTCTTCACCGCGTCCGTCAGCTGTTCGGTCTTGGCGTACTTGCTGAAGCTCAACGTCGTTCGCATCGCAAGCACTCGTTGCGGAACGAATCCTGGATCCACCTGCTGCAACTTGAAAAGGCTCCGAAGCATGAGCCCCGCTCCGATCAAGAGCATGAACGAAAATGCGATCTGCGAGACGATCAGGACGCTGCGCACGCGATTCCGACGCTGGCCTGCTCCGGTTCCCGAGCTTCCCTCCTTCATCCCGGACGAGAGATTTACCCTCGAAAAGAGCGCTGAGATCGTGCCAAAAACGATGCTTGTTCCCAGTGCCGCAAAAAGTGTGAACACCAGCACGCCAAAGTCGATTCGAATCTCCCGCGCGCGCGGAGTGAGTCGCGATGCAAACTCCGTGAGCAATCCCAGGCTGCTGTATGCGGCGGCAAGTCCCAGCACTCCCCCCGCGAGCGCCAGCAAAAAACTCTCCGTGAGAAGCTGCCGCAGCAGCCGGCTTCGACCCGCTCCCAAGGCCGTCCGAACCGCGAGTTCACGCTCCCGCCGTGACATTCGGGCGAGCGTCAAATTCGCCACGTTCGCACAGGCGATCAGCAGAACGAACCCGGCGGCCGCCAGAAGCACCATCAGTGTCGGACGGGCGTCGTGCGTCAGCACCTCTTGAAGAGGCGTCGTGATCGCCGAATATCCTTCATTCTCTGGATACGATTTCGGGTATTCCGTTTTCAGACGCCCGGCGATTGTCGAAAAATCAGCGCTCGCTTGAGCCATTGAGACGCCGGGCTTGAGCCTTCCGAACACCTCCATCATTCGCGCGTCGCGGTTGTCGATTACCTTGCTCGAAGAACGGAAGGGACACGCCGAAGTCGGCATGTAGACGTCGCTCTCGGCCGGATATTGCGGAACAGAAGGCAGCACTCCCACCACGGTATGAACTTTGTCGTTCAGCTCGAACGTTTTGCCCACGATGTCAGGGTCCGCGCCAAATTTATTTTTCCAGTACTCGTAGCTAAGAACCAGAACCGGCGGCGCTCCCAGCTTTTCGTCATCCGGCACGAACGCCCGCCCGAGTAGTGGGCTCAGTGCAAATAGATCGAAGTAGTTCGCTGACACCACCGCCGTGCGCACGCGATCGGGGTCGCCGTGACCGTACAGAATGAAAGACATCGAGTGGTATTCAACGAGTCCGGAGAGAGTCTTGTTTTGCTCGCGGTAGTCCTGAATTTCATGGACCGAGAATCCGATGTCGTCGATTCCTACCTTCTGCGCTTGCTGCTGGACAAAAACCAGTTGGTGCCCTTGCGCGTACGGGAGCGGCCGCAGCAGCACTCCGTGCACCACACTGAAGATCGCGGTATTCACTCCGATTCCAAGCGCCAGCGTGAGGATCGCTAGCATCGTGAACCCCAAATTCTTGCGCATCGTGCGCAGTGCGTAACCGCCGTCTTGACGCAACATTTCCCAATGTTCACGCGGCGCCGTCGTGAAAATGCCGGCCAGCGTCTCCCACCACACCCTCGCGATCCCCGCCGGGTTCCCCCTGTCACGCGCCTCCTGCTGCTGATCCTCAAACGTGTGCTCCATGTCGCGTCCATAATCGGAGCGGAAATCATCCGGCAGCAAACGCAGCAGCGCGCGAAATACTCGCTTGGAGAGCGGAACACTCGTCGCATTCATGGGCGTTGTCCTTTCTATGTCTATGCGAGTTCGGGTTTGCGAAACAGATTCTTATTGCGCGCCATGGCAAGCAGCTCTTCCAGGCGCCGCGCTTCATTCACCGCCACCCGCCGGCCCATTTCCGTCAGCCGGTAATACCGCCGCCTCTCGTCGTCGAGGCCAGCAATGGGCCGTTTGGTCGATTCCACGATCCAGTCCTCGGCGTTCAGGCGCTTGATGATCCCGTAAAGAGTGCCGGCGCTCAGCCGCACTTTGCCGCCCGTCCGCCGCGCCACTTCCTTCAAGATCGCGTATCCGTGCTTTTCTCCATCGGCCAGCGCAAGAAGAACGTGAAACATCGCCGGCGTCAAAGGCTCCTGCAAATCAGCTTCTGCGGTATCGCGGGAACGGCTCATATCCTGCCTCCAGGAGTGCGTATCTCTATAACGTACGGCTGGATACTATAACGTGATGCGATATAGTGTCAATAATCCCATTCGACGAGCCGCCATCGGAAAGGTGAGCACGGTGCAGGAGCTTAGGGTAGGGCGTTCGTGCGTAAGTGTTTCAAAGTGGACGAGGCGGAGGATCAGGCGGCCGGAGACTTCCTCGGTTTGTAGATGCGGATAATATCGTCTGTTAGCTCGACCACCCGGCCAGGATATTCGCGCGCCACTTTCTCGCGCAGCTCTTCCATCGTCGGATAGTCCGTCCGGCCATCGAACCACCGCGCATCGTCAATCAGCAGCACGTGGTCGTAGGGCGACTGTTTGTAGATCGCATCCAGTTCTTGCTTGATTGGCGATGAGATATCGAAATCATGCCCGTCGAGCCAAAACAGGCACGGCTCCTTCAGCGCCGGAATCACTTTAGGAAGCACGGCCCCGCTGTCACCTTCAAGCACATGGATATTCGGCCGGTCCGCGAACTTTCGCCGTGCGCTCTCGACCCGCCACGGATCGAGCTCGATCGAATAGATCTCCCGAAACCGATCCTTGTTCACATAGATCATGTGGCCGTAGTTCGTGCCGGTTTCTACCAGCACATGCAGATTGTACTCGCAAGCATATCGCTCGATCGCTCTCTGCTTGGTCAAATGAGGCGCCTTCACACCCGGAGAGCCGCGAATCCGCCACCATGCATATTCGCCGGGCGCAGAAATCTTCTTGTACCAATGAAAAAGCGTGCTGTTCCGGAACGCTTGCCGCAACTTTGGAAACATTTCCCGCCTTACTCGTCAGAATAGAGCGCAAACATAATAGAAAGTCCGCCTGCATTCGGCCTAGCGAAATCTTCGCTGCATTTTCGCACTGGCGTCACCATTTTACGTTCTTGAGCTGCTCCAAAACCGCCCCCCCCCGGGCAGTGCCGCTACCACCGAGCCTGTACGAAACGATTTACACATAATTCCCGCTCCCAACCAGTCGCTTTCCACGACGCTTGTAGTTCCCAATTTGAGACGCCAGCAAGGAACCTGTTTTCAACTAGTTACGATTTGCCTTCGATGGCAAGCCGCATGCCAATGAATACGGTGTGAATAGCCTGTAATCTATGAGAATTCAACCCACGGGAGTGCCCATGTCGAAGAGATTGTCCATATTAGCCCTAGTTGCCGTGGCCGCTTTGGTGCTGGCCGCCCCGGCAGTCAGGGCGGACGGCGTTCAAGTAACCCTCACAGGTGTGAGCGGCGGCTCCGCGAACGGCGTCGAAACCAGCCCTTACTACGGCACGATTGGCACTCAGACGGGCGTAGCGATCGTTTGCGATGACTACTGGCATGAGGTGTACGTCGGCGAAAGCTGGATGGCCACCGAGAATACGTTCGCAACGCTTGGCCAAGCTCGATTCCAAGGCGCCAATGCTGCGGCTACGCTCCTGATGTATGAGGAAGCCGCATTTCTCGTCGAGCAGCTCGCTTCGAATCCTGGAGCCGCCAACGACATCTCTTTCGCGATCTGGTCGATATTCTCTTCCGGCGTCCCGAGCACCGGGAATTCGGCGTGGTGGCTCACTTACGCCCAAAACCAGATTTACACGTCCGGGGAGTTTGCTAACTTCATAATTCTCACACCCACGGATAGCAGCTCAGGATCGGCGCAGGAGTACCTTGTAAACACTCCTGAACCGGCCAGTATGCTGCTCCTCGGCTCCGGTTTGTTCGCGTTGGGCATTTGGCGCCGGCGCACCAACCGCTCCGCTCAAGTCGAGTAAGTTTCCGCCCAATCTTTGGGCCCGGCGCGCAGCAATGCCCGCCGGGCTTTTTCTCTTCCAGCGCGCTACTTTTCGTAATTGGCTACGGAGTTCGTCGCGAAAATTCGAATCACGCTATAGTGTGTCGATTTTTGCCGCGAGGATGAAATCGCTTTCGGTAAGCCCGTCGATCTTGTGAGTCCAGGTGGTAATTTCCGCTTTCCCCCAGCCAAGCAGAATATCCGGATGATGTCCCTGTTGTTCGGCAATTTCTCCGGCCTTATTCACAAATGCAAGCGCTTGCCGAAAATCCGGAAACGTGAACGTGCGCGTAATGTGATGCCCGTTCACCACTTTCCACTGCGGCACTTGTTTCGCAAGCGCCTCAAGCTCCTTCCCTGCCAACGGCGGCACTCCGCCCCTGCAAGGAACGCACGTCTTGCTTGCGAGATCGCTCATCAGTTCTCTCCAATCTTCCGTTTGCAGTGACCTGGTTATCGCTCGGCCCACTGCTTTTCGCGAGATTCAGTGGCGGCCAGACGCGGTCGCCCGGGCATCGATGTACTCACGGACATATGCCGAGAACACTTTCTCCAGCTTCTCAACGACCGGAACCTTTCCCGAGCCTATCTTGTGCCCTGCAATTTCGCTTACAGGAAGCATGCTCCGATTCGTCGATGAAATAAAAACTTCGTCAGCGGCATACAGATCCTGCGGCATAAGCAAGCGCTCTTCTACGGGAACTCCCGCCGCCGCTCCAATCTCCAGAAGAACTCCACGCGTAATTCCCTCAAGGCACCCTGAATTCAGCGGGGGCGTCGCCACGCGCCCGCCCTTCACGCAAAAAATATTTGCAGCCGTGCACTCAGCCACTTCGCCGCGCTCATTCAGCAGCACAACTTCGTCGAATCCGCCTCGCTGCGCCTCGTATAGACTCCAAACGTTGTTCAGCCACGAGGTAACTTTCACTCCCGACAGCGGCGAAGCCGCGTGCCGTCCGTGCTCACGCAACCCAAGACGCACCACCTCACCGTGTGACGGCAGGTCCGCCGAACAAATAATCAGATCGACCGGAGGAAAATTCTCCTCGCTGCGCCAGAAGCCCACCTGGTTATAAATGGCGTAGATCCGCGCGCAACCCTCCTTTACGCGATTGGCCCGCAGAACTTCTCCCAACTGATCCCTCACCGTTTCCAGCTTAAATGGGAATGGACAATGCGTCCGTCCCGCATCGCGTTCCAGGCGTTTCCAGTGACGCTCGAACGCAAAAGGAATACCCTCGTAGATTCGAATTGTGGTGAAGAGTCCCCAGCCGTTCACGAGTCCCGCCTGCCCCGGAGAGAGCCGCACCTCTTCAATCGGCGACAGATGATCGTTTCGGAAAATGAACCGGTGGATCATGCGCTCCTCCCGAGGGGCGAAAGCCATTCTATCGCAGAAGCGTGCCGGGATTGAGGGCCTCTGACAATTTCAGCCGCCACGGCAAACCTCCGATCGCGAACGATCCTGCGGGGCCGTCGCCAACCCTAAATTGTGCCTGTATCCTATTGACACAGGTGGATTCTGCGCCTAAATTGGCAAGTAGCCCTCGGAGGAAGATAGCTATGCGACTCTGCTCCCGTGCCTGCCTTGTAGCCGTTTTGGTCGCCGGGCTGCTGAATTTGCCCGTCTTTGCGGCAAACGACAGACCGCTTGGCATGATCATACAAGCCGAGGGACTCGCGCATCTGGGCCCTGCGAAAGCCGCGATTGGCTCGACCGTATATCCGGGCGATAGCGTATTCACGGAAGCGGGCGGCACAATGCGGTTGCGAGTCGGCTCCAGCCAGGTTTATTTGCTCTCCGAAAGTGGCGCGTCGCTGGCTCAGTTTCCGAATATGGTCCATGTTGTCGTCGCGCACGGCACCGTTGGTTTCTCTTCCCCCGCAAATGAACCAGTGGGTCTCGACACTCCTCTCGGCTTCGTTCATCCCGAGGACGGTCGCGCTGCTTTTGGTCAGGTGATGCTGACAAGCCCGGTCGAAATGATTGTCACCGCCTACCACGGCGATCTCATCGTCGAAGAAAACGGCAATCTGCACACGATCCCTGAAGGAAAGTCCTACCGCATTACGAAAGACCTCGAACCGCCGGCACAACCGAACGCTGCTGCGGCCCAGACAAGTCAGGGCAGTGGCACCAAGAGAGCTGCTGCAACACCTATCGCGGAGAAAGTAGCGATTGTCGGCGGCGCTGCGCTCGTCACCTGGGCCGTTTGGAACAAGCTTTGCGAGAGCCCTTCCCGGATGGCGTGCCTGAACTAGCTTCACCCGCTTTTTAGGGCAAGTGGCAGGATTTGATTCCCTTTTTCTCGAAGTACTGCTGATGGTATTCCTCTGCCCGGTAGAATTCAGAAGTCGGCGCGATGTCCGTCACGATAGGACGCTTGAATACTCCAGACTTCTCGAGCAGCGTCTTCGAGCCGCGCGCGGACGCTTCCTGCGCCGCGTCATGATAGAAAATCGCAGACCGGTACTGCGTCCCGACGTCAGGTCCCTGGCGATTTAGCATCGTCGGATCGTGGCTCTCCCAAAAAATCCCCAGCAGTTGCTCGTAGCTCACCTGCGCCGGATCGTAATCAACTTCCACCGCTTCTGCATGCCCGGTACGCCCGGTGCAAACGTCCTCGTAGGTGGGATCCTTCTTTGTCCCGCCCGTGTAGCCGACGGTCGTGGAGTTCACGCCCTTAAGATGCCGGAACGCTTCCTCCACTCCCCAAAAACATCCTGCAGCAAATGTCGCCTTAGCCATGATTGCATCCCCTCTCGATTCGCCCCTGAATCCTCTATGTTGCCACAACGCTGCTATAGCGTCGAGTTCACCTCGGACATGACAACTCGGATGCAAAGTGGATTGGCTCGGCGGCGAAATTCGGATTCGTGCAATTAGGCAGGCGCTTCTTGTATTACGCGGGCCTGTCGGCTACCAGTGCTTCCCCGCTCGTTTCCGTTCCAACGCTCGGGGTGGAGTGCGACCTTTCGAAGATCTTTTCCAAAATGGCCGGGATTTCGAATACCGCCTGGTTGTTCATCGCCGCGGCGTTCGCCCGGTAACGCTCCAAGGTGGGCGGATCGATCAGGCGGGCGACTGCCGGTACGATTTCTTTGAAACTGTTCAGCACTTCTCCTACCTCGTTCTCCAGCACCCAATCGGAGTTGTACCGCTCCTGCGGCAGAGTCCACGCGTTGCGCTCCACAATCACCGGTAAATGCATAGCCAGCGCTTCGCTCACGCTTCCCGGGCCCGGCTTACCGATAAAGAAATCAGCCACCTGCATGTAGTAATTCACTCTTGTCGTGAAGCCTTCGATGAACCGCGGCAATCGCGATTTTTGTACCTGCAGCGCTTTCGCCAGCTTCTCATTTTTCCCACAAATGAATATCAGCTGAAGCTCGAGGTCTGACCGGTCAAGCTTCTTCGCGATTTCCAGCATCGCCTCCGAACCGTAGCCGCCGAACAGCACAAGCGCCGTCGGCAAGTCCGCTCGCAATCCGAGTTTTTCACGCTCGGAGATTCGATCCTCGATCGGAGGCTCGTAAAACCTCGGATGCAAGATCATTCCCGACGTCTGGAAAATGCGATCCTCCGAATGTCCCATGCTTCGCGCTTGCTCCACTGCGTGATCGGAGCCGCAGATGAAGTACTGCGGCTCTCGCTCGATCCAGAAATGCGCCGGATAGTCTGCGATGTCGGTAAGCACCGTCACGAATGGCCGTCCGGGAAATGCCCGGCGAAAACTCTCGCCCAGCGCGCGATTGAAGTGCGGCACGAAGGAAACCACCATGTCCGCCTGTGTTTCTCTCCAGTGCGCTTCGAGCATCCGCACCGTCGGCCCGTGATAGAGCCGAATTACGCCCTGCAGCACCCTCATCAATTGTGTGCTACCGAGTGTCCACCCGGATCGCAGCATCCAATTATAAAAATCCTCGATTCGGATGCCTGCGTATTTTTTCAGGACGTCGAGCGTGTCGAGAAGCTCTTGCAGGTTCGTGAGGCGGACTTCCCACGGGCGCTCGTGCCCGCGGATCGCGATATCAAGTGCTGTGGCAGCAGCACGATGGCCGCCGCCGGCGTCGAAAAAACCGAACTCGATTCTCAACATGCGACGCGGATTCTGGCAGATCAGCGTCCGCCGAGTGCTACAGTTCGGTTAAAAGAGTGTTGCGCGTGTCCAAACAATTAAGTGCCTGTGTTTTCAGAAGTTTAGCACCACTGTCACACGCGCGTAACCCCCGTGCTTCATCCTTGGCAACGTGAGATGCGACATGCATGTTCACTCGTACTTCTCCGGCGCCTGCACCACCCCTTTCCTTTCTAAATTTTGCCGTGAAAGCTACAGCGACCCCGTGGAAGTGTACGAGTTGCTCCGCGACCGCGGCATGAATCTTTTCACACTCACGGACCACGATTCGATCGAAGGCTCGGAACAATTGCGCGGTCTTCCGAATTTCTTCCTGAGTGAGGAATTGACGTGCCGGATGCCAAGCGGCACCGAGATTCACGTCGGCGTCTACGATATCACCGAACGGCAGCACGCGCATCTTCAGCAGCGGCGCAACGATCTCGTCGCGCTTCTCATATATCTCACCGAGCGCCGGCTTTTCTTCAGCATCAATCATGTGTTCTCGAATCTCACCGGTGCGAGAGAGAAGGAAGACTTCGCGTGGTTCCGCGAATATTTTCCGGCCATCGAGACTCGCAACAGCCACATGCTCGAAAGGTCCAACGCTCATGCACAAGCTATGGCACAGCAGTGGAACAAAATTGCAATCGGTGGCAGCGACGCGCATGCGCTGCCGTCCGCGGGAACGGCTTACACGGAAGTTCCGGGCGCGCGAGACAAAGAGGAATTCTTTGCCGGATTGCGCAGCGGCATGGGACAGGTTGCCGGAGAATCCGGCGGCTTCGCCAAGCTGACGCGAGACTGCTTCCTGATTGCCGGTGCAATGATGCGCGAGAACTCCTGGACGGCGCTTCTCGCGCCGCTCGGCCTGCTGCTTCCGGCTTTCACATTTTTCAACTATCAAGAAGAACGCCGGTTCAGCCGGCGTTGGGCCGCTGAAATTATCGATGAGCCGAAATCCCGCAAACGTCCTCGGTGGATCACCGTTCCGCAACCTGCGGTGGAGGAATGGGTATGACGGTCGCACAATCGGTATGGAACCAGATTCAATCGAACGATCACCGGCTCATGCGCCGGGTGCATCGCTGGCGCGCGCCTCGCTGGTTTAGAATCCTCATGATTGTGGCAACGCGTGGCGGCGACGGGTGGCTCTGGTACGCGCTCGGCATGATTCTCGTTATGTACGGCGGCCCGCACCGCTTCGTCGCGATTGGCGCGGCCGCTTCGGCAGCCATCGTGGGAATCTTCGTGTTCCGCACTCTCAAGCACGCCAGCCATCGCAAGCGGCCTTGCGAAATCGAGCCGCACTGCTGGGCTTCGATACTGCCGCCGGACAAGTACTCGTTCCCATCCGGCCACTCGATCACGGCATTTGCCGTCGCAATTGCGCTCGGAAGTTTCTATCCGGAATTGTTGGGACCTTTGCTGACGGTTGCGATCCTGATCGCCGCGTCGAGAATCATTCTGGGGATGCATTTCTTGAGCGACGTTCTCGCGGGATCGGCGATCGGCGTGATTCTCGGAATGCTCGGCTACCACGCCTTTATGCGGCTCTAGGCGGGGCCTTCAACCGGCATTTGCATACGCTCCAAAGCGTGCGATTTCGCGGCATCAGCGGGCGGGACGACCGGCGGATTCCTGACGCAACAATTCTATGAGAGCGCGGTACAGACGAGCGCGAATTTCCGGACGCTCGCTCGCGCGAGTGAAATACCGGACGAGAATACTTATGCCGGTGCTTTCAAGGCGCACGCTCACCGACGGCTCGGTGGAAGACTTCCCTGTCGCACCGGGGGAGGTGACGCCGGCCGGACCAAGGCCCGAACCTTTCGACTCCGAACCAGCGATTTCCGCGACAATCTTTTGAATCGCCTCGGCCAGCGGATACGGATCCGCTTCTGCCGGCACCTGCACCTGCAATTCATCCCAGAGCCACTGGCCCGACGTCGAGAAATTGATGTAGTGGCCTTCGATCGCAAAACTATTCACGAACGTGATTTTTCTTCCCGTAGGGTGAGCCGCATCCGTCCAGTTTCCGGTTTCCAACAACACCGTATGGAACAAACCCACTTCGAGCACTTCGCCTCCGACGCCGTTGATTTCCACCCAGTCGCCCGGCCGGATTCCGTCCTTGCCCATCAGAACAAACCATCCGAAGAAACCAACGATGAAGTCCTTCAGCGCAACCGTTAGTCCGGCGCCCGCCAGCGCTACCACTGTCGCGAAGTTGCTCGGCATTCCCAGGACGACGAGAAGTATCAAGATCACGCCGAGCGCCTGCAACGCAAATAAGATGACGGTCCGCAGCGTGTGAAATTGGCGCCGCTCCGGCGGCAGATCCGAAAAGAAACGCTGCGCTCCTTCGTAGGATCCGAACACGAACAGCGCAATGAACAAAATCCACAGCGCCGCAAGAAACATTCCGTGCAAGAACGCCTGTTTGCGAACTGTTACGTAATTGATCCAGTTTCCGTAGAGCGCCGCGAGCTCTTCCTCGTTTCCGATCCGTTTATCGAGCTGCGAGAGATTTTTCTGATCGATTGTGAGATCTTTCAGGAACGACAGCGTATCGCCCGCGCCAGCGGATGCGACCGGCCCGCCAGCCTGCAGTGCTGCGCCAGGAACATTCGTAGCATTCTGCGCAGCAGTTGCGTTCGATTCAGGTGTGCCATTCGGTACGGCAGTTTCGTTGGCCGCCGGCGCCGCGCCGGCGCCTGGAGCCGGATTTGCCCGGTTCGCGTTGGGCGTCGCTACGGCTTTCGCGGCGCTATTCGATTTCTTGCGGATAATTTTCTTCTGCGCCTTTTCCTCGTTCACGTCTTTTTCGAGCGCGTCGTGCGCGGCAGCGAGTTTCGCTTGCCGATTGAGGGCGTTTTGCTGCGCCTGGAGAAGGAGGTTCTGTTTCGAATTCAGGGAAAGCCAAGCCTCTGCCTGTGCGACGAGGCTGCTCGACTTTGTCAGCTCGATTGACGGCGGAGCGTTGGCTGAACTGTTGGCGCCACCTTGTGCCACGGAGGCTTTCTGGGACGCTTCATGTTGATCCAGGAGGTGCTGGATGGAAGCCTGCCTGTCACCACCGGCGCGGGTAAGATCTTGATGAGCGTCATCGAGGTCATCCTGGTCGAGTTCGAGTTGGGCCTCGACGACGTCGAGCTGCTGCTGGAGGTTCTCTTTCGAACTCGCGCGCGCCTTGGCGATTTGCTGGTTCAATTGCGCGATGCGATTCTGGTCCGCCGTCACCGCGGATTCCGCCGCTTTCAAGCGCGCGGTGATCAGGCGCGTTTCCGGCGTCAGTGGCGCTGGGTTTTCCGCTGCGTCCTGGAGCGCCGCCGCGAAGGCCGCGTCAACCGAATAATCGGCCAGACGCAACGCTTCTTGGGCGTAGCTCTTTTCGATTCGAGATACGGCGAGCTGCGACAGCTGTTCGGCCGTGTCGACCGCGCGCGTATCCACGAATGCCGACTGTTGTCTGGAAGGGGCGCGCATTGCGCGGAGGCGTTCGCGATAATTTGCCCAGTGCCACGTGAGGATCACGGCAGTAAGCGCCGCAACTGCAAGCACGGTCAAAATTGTGAGTATCGTCTTTTGAGTCTTACCCATGGATTCCGGCCGAACATGATTTTGGAGTATGGCGTTCGATGCGGCACCACAAGAAAACGGTGCGGCACGTCCGCAGGCCCGCGACGCTGCTTCCGAGAGCCTGGTTCATCACAAATCCAGCGGCAATAGATTCTTGCCGGTGATGAGCCGTGCGGCCCGGTCGAATGTGAGGTAGAGCCACATCCATTGCGTGAAGACCAGCAGACGATTCTTAAATTCGACGATGTACATCAGGTGAAGAAAAATCCAGATGAGCCACGCCGGCAAGCCGGAGAGGCGGAGGAAGTTCAAATCAGCCACGGCGGCGCCGCGGCCAATCGTCGCGAGATTCCCTTTGTCGAAATAATGAAACGGCTTAGTTTCTTCGCCGTGAATCCTCCGCTGGATTACCTTGGCGACGTAGCGGCCCTGTTGAATGGCGGGCTGCGCGACTCCTGGAAGCGGCTTCCCGGTTTGATGGCTGAAGCTCGAAAGGTCGCCGATCACGAAAATTTCGGGATGGCCGGGAACAGTCATGTCCGGCTCGACGATCACGCGTCCGGCCCTATCGATTTTTGCCCCCGCAGATTTTTCCAGCATGCGGCCCAGCGGTGACGCGAGCACTCCGGCGGCCCAGAGAATGGTGCGAGTGGGAATAATTTCGGTATGCTCACCCGCCTTGATCGTGACGGAATGCGCTTTGATGTCCGTCACCATCGAGTTCGTGCGGACATCGACTTTGAGACGCTCCAACATTTTTCGCGCGGCTTCCGAGAGGCTCGGCGGATAGGTGGGCAGCACTCGGTCAGTGCCTTCGACGAGGATAATGCGCGCTTCGGTCGGATTGATGCGGCGGAAATCATGCTTCAGCGTGTCGTTCGCAATTTCGCCCAGTGCGCCCGCCAGCTCGGCTCCGGTGGGACCCGCGCCGACAATCACGAACGTCATCCACTCCTTCAGGTTATCGGGATTCTCTTCGCGCTCGGCAGCTTCGAAGGCCAGAAGAATTCGCGAGCGCATGTCCGTGGCATCTTCGATGGTCTTGAGGCCGGGCGCAAATTCCTCCCAATCGTCATGACCAAAGTATTGGTGGCTCGAGCCGGTGGCGACGATCAGGCTGTCGTAGTGGATGATGCCGTCGCTCAGGATGACGCGATGATTGGCGGCGTCAATATCGATTGCCTCGCCGAGCAGAACCATTGTGTTCTTGTTCTTTTTGAGGACCTGGCGCAAAGGGCCGCTGATATTCGCGGGCGAGAGCGAGCCAGTGGCGACCTGATAGAGCAGCGGCTGGAATAAGTGATAGTTGCAGCGGTCGATGAGCGTCACGTCGACCGGCGCATGCTTGAGCCGGCGTGCGGCGCTGAGGCCGCCGAAGCCGCCGCCGAGGATAACCACTCGCTGCCTGGTCATCGAACTCTCACCGTCCATGAGATTGGCTGGGCTTCTCTCACGCTAGTGTGGACCCCCCTTTTACCGTAGATTAGAAATGGCCTCGGTTCCATGTTTTCAATGGGTTACGGGGAATTCTAATCGCGCCACCGTAGATTAGAAATCCAGCGACAGGCGCGCATTCTCGTCCGGTTGCCAACCTTCGCATTCGCGAGATTCGCGTCGTCGCCAGCCTGCTGTCGATCCGCATCGCTGCCTCGCTGAAATCTCGAGTTAGGCTAGCACGCGTAACTGAATTTGTCCGCTATGAGAACACGTAAAAACGGGCAGGTCCGGTACAGCACTGGTTCACCTGTCCGTGGCCGCGAGTGCGCTTGCAGCTGTCGGAATCTTTACGAAAACCTTACGCCTCCCTTATGCCTTCTTGATGCGCAACCGGGTAGCGTTGGACTCGGTTCGCCGCCCTTGGATTTCGATTCGGCTGGATGCGGCGAAGGAGGCGGGAATGCTCGCCGTCACGTTCACGCTCAGTTGCCTTACGGTATTCGGATTCTATGCATATGTGTTCGTGCAGTTCCACCGGGAGCAGAGGCGGCTCAATGCAAACAAGAAGCGCCTGCCGGAGCATTTGTACGAGATGGAGCCTGAAGCCGACCGAAAGGAAAGTTCCGAAGACCGCGAGGACCCGGAGTTTTTAAGTGCGAAAGCAGCGACTTTGCCAAAGGCTGACCTTCAGGAGATCTTCCGCCGGGAAACATTGATCCAGGTCAGTCTCGCTGTCGGCGGGCTGGTGGCGCTATATGCTGGAATCGCGATCCTAAACTCGTTGGTGACGCGGCTTCACTGGTACTGAAATACCCCGAGAAATCAAAGCGTAGGCGGATTACAACAGTTTGTGACGGGAATCACATCGCTTGCGGCAGGCGAGACTTCTAATCGTGCCCCCGGGATGGAAGAGGCTTCGCGATCGACGGGATCGGGACGACAAAAAAAAGGGGAGACAAGGTCATGGTGAAATTTCTGATGGAGAACCGGTGGCGCGCCGCTTTGTGCGGGCTGGTGATGGCGTTGATGCAATTGCCGTGCTTCGCTCAGAGTTCGAGCGGAGCGGCAAGTCAGGCTGCGACTTCGGCGGAGCAGCCGATTCCCCCGGCGGTATTAAAGGAGCTGGAGGCGATGCGGCAGCGAATCGACCAGCTGGAGGCGGAATTGAAGGCGCAGAAGGTGGCCGAGAAAACATCGAGCGAGCCGGGCCTGGTGCCAGCGACGTTCCCTGTGAAGACGAGCGCGCCAGCGAGTGCCAGCGAACCGGTGAGCACAGGCGCGGCGGCGCCGCAGGAAGCAACGGTGGCTACGAATAAGACTGTCGCGACGGAAACTCCTACCCAAAAGGAGCCATTTTCGGATGCGGACTGGACGTGGTTGAACGGCAACCCGCGAACGAAAGAAATCTTCTGGGACTCGAAATTCTTTACGCCCGAAATACGCGCGGACATTAACTACGTGTCGGACTTCAACCATCCAACCGACCATTCGATCGGAGGATCGAGCGAGCTCTTCCGGTCGTCGGAGGTGCAGCTCGAGCAGCTCGGTATCGGCGGCGACTTCCACTATGACAACGTGCGAGCCCGGCTGATGACGCAGTTCGGCATGTATTCTGCGACCACTCCACGAAACGACCCCAGCCCCGGTCACGGGCAATGGGATCTCGTCTCTGCCTATCGCTACCTTACTGAGGCCTACGGAGGATATCACTGGAATGCGTTGCACGGGGTCAACGTGGATGCGGGAATTTTCCTTTCCTATATCGGCCTATTCAGCTACTACAACTTCGACAACTGGGCGTATCAGCCTTCGTATGTTTCGTCGAACACGCCGTGGTTTTTTCAGGGAGTGCGAGTGCAGATTTTCCCCACGGCGCATTTGAAGATCGAGCCGTGGTTCATCAACGGATGGCAGGCGTATGCATCCGCCAATCACAGACCCGGTCTCGGCGGACAGATCAAATGGACTCCGGCGCCGTGGATAAACATCATTTCCAACAACTACGCACTCGGGCGGGACGATCTTTTCATACCGAACCGTAGAAGGATCCACACGGACGACAGCATCGAGATTAAGTATTTCGATCGGCCCGACAGCACCCTGGACAAGATGGCATTTTCGCTGACCGCCGATGCTGGATGCGAGTACGGCGGCGGCGTCAGCTGCTATGGCAACAAAGCGGGCGGACCAAAGCAGAGTTTCCTGGGATTCATGTTCTACAACCGATTCTGGTTCCATCGGGATCTTTTCGGATTGACGCTTGGCGGAGGAAAAATCAACAACCCCGGGCGGTATCTGGTGCTGTTGCCGCCGATCAATGGGGAGAGCGCGGTTACTGCTTCGACGAATTCTCCGTACTTCACAGAGAATCCGGGCGACCCGTACAAGGCATGGGACTCTTCGATCACCTTTGACTACATGCCCAAGCAATACATTACGTTCCGCGCGGAGTATGACTATCGCCACGCGAATGTGCCGTATTGGACTGGCCGCGGCGGGATCACGCCGCCGGGCGGAAATACGGGATTGCCGACGCAGTTCGTATGCCAGAGTGGAGTGACGTCTGGTGAGACGAGTTTGGGCGATGCACAGACGGCTTGCGGGGCGTTGGGTTCGACGGTGTGGTTTCCGGATTTGAGGAGGGATGAGTCGTTTGTGGATCTTTCCATCATGGTGAAGTTTTAGGGGAGAGGCGAGCACAAGTGTTGACGTTTGCGGTGGGCGTCCACGCGTGTGACGGGGTCCAGTGGCGGTTGTGCGCGAATGGAATTGAGTGTTCGTAGGAGCACAGGCAAGAGTGCCTGTGCCACCAAAACCGGCGCTTCGGCAGATTAGGCCGAAGTCCGCGGGCACGAAGGAAAGGGACGAAGAGAGGCGGGCGATGCGAGACATTGTGTTTGCGGCGTGCACGATTGGATTTTTTGTTGTGGCGATTGCGTACGTGTGGGGATGTGAGCGGCTGAAGTAAGGAGCGGCGACGATGCTGGGGAATATTTTGCTACTGGGACTTTCTGCGCTGCTGGTCGTGTATTTGCTGGCGGCGTTGCTTTGGCCGGAGAGGTTCTAACGATGAGCGCGAATGGATGGTTTCAGATCGGGGTGTACGTGGCGGTGCTGCTGGCGGTGACGAAGCCGATGGGCGTGTACATGGCGCACGTGTTCAGCGGCGAAAAAACATTTATGGACCCGGTGATGCGCCCGCTGGAGCGGCTGCTCTATCGCGTGACGGGCGTCGACGAAACACACGAGATGCGCTGGACCGAGTATGCGACGGCGATGCTGCTGTTGAGCGTGGTGTCAATGATCGTGCTGTACGCGATGATGCGGCTGCAGCAGTGGCTGCCGTGGAATCCGGAGCGATTCGGAGCGGTGGCGCCCGATTTGGCTTTCAACACGGCGGCGTCGTTCACGACGAATACGAACTGGCAGGCGTATTCCGGCGAGACGACGATGAGCTATTTCACGCAGATGGCCGGGCTGGCGTATCACAACTTCCTGTCGGCGGCCGTGGGGATTTCGCTGGCGATAGCAGTGATTCGCGGAATCGCGCGGCGGGAAATGGCGACAATCGGTAATTTCTGGGTCGACCTGACTCGAACGATTTTGTGGGTGCTGCTGCCGGCGTGTTTGGCAGCGGCGCTTTTTTTGGTGTCGCAGGGAACGGTGCAGAGCCTAAAGCCGTATGCGAAGGCGCAACTGGTGGACCCTCAAACAGTGCAGGTAACCGGCGCGGACGGAAAGCCCGCGGCGCAGCGCGTAACCGAGCAGAGGATTGCGCTCGGGCCGGTGGCTTCGCAGGAAGCGATCAAGATGTACGGCACGAATGGCGGCGGTTTTTTCAACGCGAACAGCGCGCACCCGTTTGAGAATCCCACGCCGTTGACGAACTTCGTGCAGATGCTGCTTATTTTTTCGATTGGGTCGGGGCTCACCTACACGCTGGGCCGGATGACGGGCTCGCAACGGCACGGGTGGGCGGTGTGGGGCGCGATGGCGACGTTGTTTTTGGCTGGAGTTTTTTTCGCCTACAGCGCGGAAGCGCGTGGAAATCCGCAGCTGCGCAGCGCCGGCGTCGACCAGCACGTGGGCGCGATGCAGCCGGGCGGAAATATGGAAGGCAAGGAAGTGCGGTTCGGTATTGCCGACTCGGCGCTATTTGCGACGATTACGACGGACGCCAGCTGCGGCGCGGTGAACGGCGTCCACGACTCCTATACCCCTCTCGGTGGAATGATTCCGATGATCAACATGATGCTGGGCGAAGTGGTGTTCGGCGGAGTGGGCGCGGGGCTTTACGGGATCGTGGTATTCATCATTCTGACGGTGTTTATTGCCGGGTTGATGGTGGGACGAACGCCGGAATATCTGGGCAAGAAGATTGAAGCGTACGACGTGAAAATGGCGATGCTGGCGGTGCTGGTTTTCTCGCTGATCATTCTGGTGTTCACGGCCGTGGGAGCGGTGACGCCGGATGGCAGGGCGGGGATTACGAATCCAGGGCCGCATGGGCTCTCGCAGATTTTGTACGCGTACACTTCGGGCGCGGCGAATAACGGATCGGCGTTTGCAGGGCTGAGCGCAAATTCGGTCTGGTACAACGTGACGATCGGTTTCGACATGCTGTTCGGAAGATTTTTCATGGTCCTTCCGGTGCTGGCGATCGCCGGAAATCTGGCTGGCAAGAAGATCACGCCCGAAACGGCCGGTACGTTTCCCGTTACGACGCCCCTGTTTGCGACACTACTGGTTTCCGTGATCTTGATTGTGGGGGCGCTGACGTTTTTCCCGGCGCTGAGTTTGGGTCCGATACTGGAACACCTGTTGATGCACGCTGGAAAAGCGTTTGGGGGATAAGGCGATGAGCGCGGGAATGACGATGACACCTGAAAATATCAAAGTGCCGGCGGACGGAAGCGAGAGACCGAAGCGGACGAAGAAATCGCTGTGGACAGGCGGAATTGTGACCGGGGCGTTACGGGATTCGGTGCTGAAGCTGAATCCGCGGACACTGATGAAGAATCCGGTGATGTTTGTGGTGGAAGTGGGCGCGGTGGTGACGACCGTTGCGTTGTTGCGCGAGATTCCGCACCACTCAGTGGAATTCGGATTCGGGCTGCAGATTACGCTGTGGCTGTGGTTTACGGTGCTGTTTGCGAATTTTGCCGAGGCGATGGCGGAAGGACGCGGAAAAGCGCAGGCCGATACGCTGCGGAAAGCGCGTGCGGAAACGCATGCGCGGCGGATGAAGCTCGATGGCACGTTCGAAGATGTACCGGGATCGCAGTTGCGCGCGGAGGACGTGGTGGTCGTCCGGGCCGGAGAATTCATTCCTGGCGATGGCGAAGTGGTGTTGGGCGTGGCGTCGGTGGATGAATCGGCGATTACCGGAGAATCGGCACCCGTGATTCGTGAATCGGGCGGAGACCGGTCGGCGGTAACGGGCGGGACGAAGGTGCTGTCCGATGAAATCACGGTGAAGATCACCTCGAATCCTGGCGAAACTTTTCTCGATCGCATGATCAAGCTGGTGGAAGGAGCGGAGCGGCAGAAGACTCCGAACGAAATTGCGCTGAACATATTGCTGGCGGGGCTCACGATTATTTTCCTGCTTGCGGTGGTAACGCTGCAGCCGATGGCGATTTATTCCGGCGCACCGCAAACGGTGTTCGTGCTGATTGCGCTGCTGGTGTGCCTGATTCCAACGACGATTGGCGGATTGCTTTCCGCGATTGGAATTGCGGGAATGGATCGAGTGGTGCAGCGGAACGTGCTGGCTATGTCGGGGCGGGCGGTGGAGGCGGCGGGAGACGTGGATACGCTGCTGTTGGACAAGACCGGAACGATCACACTGGGGAATCGGCGAGCAACGGAGTTTATCGCCGCGCCGGGGACTTCAGAGGACGAGCTGGCAGACGCGGCGCAGCTTGCGTCACTGGCGGATGAGACGCCGGAGGGGCGTTCGATCGTGGTGTTGGCGAAAGAGAAGTACGGGCTGCGGGGACGCGAGCTTGCATCGGTGGCGACGAACTTCATTCCGTTTTCCGCGACGACGCGAATGTCCGGAGTGGATCTGGACGGGCGCGAAATTCGCAAAGGAGCGTTTGACGCGATCGCGAAATATGCGGCAGAGAGCGGAAATAAGGTGCCCACGGAAGTGGAAAACACGGTGAAAGCAATTTCCGGCGCGGGTGGTACGCCGCTACTGGTGGCGGAAGACCGGCGGATTCTGGGAACAATTTATCTGAAAGATATCGTGAAGGGCGGAATGCGCGAGCGGTTCGACCAGCTGCGCACAATGGGAATTCGAACCGTGATGATTACGGGAGACAATCCGCTGACGGCGGCAGCAATTGCGCGCGAAGCGGGAGTGGACGATTTTCTGGCGCAGGCAAAACCGGAAGACAAGCTCGCTCTCATTCGTCGCGAACAGGCCAAGGGCAAGCTCGTCGCGATGACGGGCGATGGAACGAATGACGCGCCGGCGCTGGCGCAAGCGGACGTGGGCGTGGCGATGAACGCGGGAACGCAGGCTGCGAAAGAAGCCGGCAACATGGTGGACCTGGATTCAAATCCGACGAAGCTGATCGAAATCGTAGAGATTGGAAAGCAGCTTTTAATTACGCGCGGGTCCTTGACCACATTTTCTGTGGCGAACGACGTGGCGAAATATTTCGCGATTATACCGGCGATGTTCGCGGGGGCGTTTCCGCAGCTCGACGTGCTGAATGTGATGCACCTGAAGACGCCGCACTCGGCAGTGCTCTCGGCTGTGATTTTCAACGCGCTCATCATCATCGCGCTCGTTCCGCTGGCGCTGCGCGGCGTGAAATACCGTCCGCTGGGAGCGGAAGCGCTGCTGCGGCGCAATCTGCTGGTCTATGGCATCGGCGGAATCATCGCGCCGTTTCTTGGCATTAAGTTGATCGACTTGATTATTACGCACATTGGCTGGGCTTGAGGACAACATGAAGCGAAACCTTCTGATTTCAATCTGGATGACGCTGGCAACGACGGTACTGCTGGGCATTATTTATCCGCTCGTTGTCACGGGGCTCGCGCAGCTCTTGTATCCACGGCAGGCAAATGGAGAATTGATCCGGAAGACGGACGGGACAGTGGCAGGCTCCAGCTTGATTGGGCAGCCGTTTACTTCGCCGGGATATTTCCACTCGCGGCCATCGGCTGCCGGCGCTGCCGGATACGATCCGATGGCGTCTGGTGGATCGAATCTCGGGCCGACGAACAAGGCGCTGATCGACCGGGTTGCCGGCAGCGTGCAATCGCTTACGCCAGAGAATCCCGGCACGCGAATTCCGGTAGATCTTGCAACGGCGTCAGGCTCGGGGCTCGATCCGCATATTTCTCCCGCGGCGGCGGAGTTTCAAGTTCCGCGCGTGGCCCGGGAGCGCGGGATGGAAGCTGCGGATGTGCGAGCGCTGGTGGCAAAGCACACTGAGCAGCGACAGCTTGGCTTTCTTGGCGAGCCGCGAGTGAATGTGTTGGAGCTCAACCTCGAACTGAATGCAGCGCATCCCATGCGCTAGCCTTTCGTGAGCGCCTATTTGCCGGAACGAGTGCCGCGGTTTTTCTCGCGCGACGGCTCGAAGCGATATCCGACCCACGGATCGGTGTGAATGTAGCGCGGGTGGTGCGGATCGGGTTCGATTTTTTTGCGCAGCTGGTTGATGAAAACGCGCAAATATTCCGTTTCATCGCCGTAGTCGGGGCCCCAGACCGCCTGGAGCAACCGGCGATGGCCGAGCGAAACTCCCTGGCTCGCGACAAGCTGGCGGAGCAGTTCGAACTCTTTGGGAGTCAACCGGACGGGAGTTCCCTTCACCGTCACGGTGCGCTTGCCAAAATCGATCGTCAATTCGTCGGAGGTGAAGACCGGAGGTGAATCTCCGGGCGCGGCGCGCCGCAGCGCGGCGCGAATACGAGCCAATAATTCCTCTGCGCCGAATGGCTTGACGACGTAATCGTCGGCGCCGGCGTCGAGCGCCTGAACTTTATCTTTTTCTGTGTTGCGAACCGTGAGCATGATGATGGGCACATCGCTGCTGCGGCGGATTTCGCGGCAAGTGTCGAGGCCGGAAACTCCGGGCATGTTCACGTCGAGCAGAATCAGGTCAGCGCGCTCGGTGCGGAGTTTTTCGAGAGCTTCTTCGCCGGACTTTGCTTCGATCACGCCGTAACCCTGAGACGTGAGAGTAGTGCGCATCACGCGGCGAATTTGCGGCTCATCGTCTACGATGAGAATCGTGCCGGAGTTCATACGGCGGCAGCCCGGCTTCGGTCGATCGGCAACGTGAAGGAGAAGACGGAACCATGGCCGCGCTGGCTGGTGAGACTGATCGTGCCGCCATGCGCCTCAACGATTGCTTTCGCAATCGGGAGGCCCATACCGGTGCCTTCGACGCGGTAGCGCTGGTCGCGCCCCCGGTAGAATTTCTCGAAGATCAAGCTTTGCTCGGGATCGTCGATTCCGGCGCCGCGATCGGCGACGCTGGTGACGATGAAATCGCCGTGCTGCTCGGCGGTGATCGTAATCGGCTGGTCGGGCGGCGAATATTGATTTGCATTTTCGAGCAAGTGAATCAGCGCCTCGCGGGCGCGCGCCAGGTCCACGCGAACGAGCGCCAGATTGGCAGGGACGCGCAAGTCGATGCGGCGGTTCCCGAGAACGGTTTTGGTTTGCAAGAGCGCAGCGTCAATCACGTCAGTAAGCGGGCGGGGCTCGAGTTTCAACACCACTTCGCCGGCATCGAGCTGCGCCATCTCTGCGGCTTCGCCGACGAGGCGGTTCAAGCGGTCGCTTTCTTCGTTGATGATGGTGAGCAGCTCGCTTCGCTGGTCGTTGTTTAGCGCCGGATTCGAAAGCAGATTCGTGACCGATGCTTTTATCGAGGTAAGCGGCGTACGGAGCGCATGGGTGACGGAATCGAGCAGGGCCGTTCGCAGGCGTTCGCCTTCGCGAGCCGCCTCCGTCTGGCCAAGCTGTTCGACGGCGCGAGCGCGCTCGATGGCGACGGCGATCAGGGTGCCAATGGCTTCGAGCGTTTGGCGTGAAAGAATTGTGCCGGAAATTCCGAGGCTTCCGATTGGCCGCACACCCATGCGGACGGGAACAAAGCAAAGGCTGTTGACGGCGTCGATCACCGGCTCCTCGCGCACAACAACAGCTTTCAGACTTTCCAGATCGAGCAGCGGCATCACCGGGCCGGAGCGGTAGATTTTTTGTTTTTCTGCTAGCAGCAAAGCGGCGGCGCCGATTTCAAACGTGTCCACAATCTGGGCGGGGATTCGATTGAGAAGCTGAATCACGTTGCCGGATTCGAGCAGCCCCCGGCTGAACGAGTAGAGCCGTTCCACTTCCCGGCGGCGCGCGGAAACATCCTGGGCCTGTTTGCGCGCGCGGGTGGAAAGATGGCTGGCCAGGACCGAGACAACCAGGAATGCGAAGAGCGCGACCCAGTTTTGCGGGTCCGAAATCGTGAGCGTTCCGACCGGCGGCAAGAAATAATAGTTGAAGGCCAGCATCGCGACCACGGACATAAAGACCGACACAGCGATGCCCCAAACGGTGGAAACCGCTAGAATGGCGAGCAACAAAGTAAGGGCTACCGTGGTGGCGTTGACGGGAAGCACCCTGCGGTAAAAAATGGTGATCCCGAGCACGATGCCAAAAGCGGCCGCGAATTGAAGTGCACGGCTGAAGGCAGTTTCGCGCATCGCGTCATTCTATCGTAGCTTTCCATGCGCTCGTAAAAGAGAATACCGGCATGCCGAAGACCCCTGAACAATGGCTCGCGGAGTCCAAGCAGCCCGAAAAGGCCAAGGGCTTGATGAAGCTTTTCCTCGGCTATGCTCCGGGTGTGGGCAAGACGTACGGAATGCTCAGCGAGGCGATCCGGCGAAAGGCGCGCGGCGAAGACGTCGTAATCGGCTTCGTGGAAACCCACGGACGCAAGGGAATCGGCGACTTGTCTGCGCAACTCGAAACGGTGCCGCGTAAGAAGATCGATTACAAAGGCACGCTCTTCGAAGAAATGGATACTGACGGAATTCTGGCCCGTCGCCCCGCCGTCGTGCTGGTGGACGAGCTCGCGCACACGAATATTCCGGGAAGCAAACATCGCAAGCGATACGAAGACGTGCTCGAACTCCTCGAAGCGAAGATCGACGTGATCTCAACCGTCAACATCCAGCACATCGAAAGCATCGCCCCCACTGTGCGCGCGATCACCGGCGTGGCCGTCCGCGAAACCGTGCCGGACTGGGTACTGCAAGTCGCGGACGAAACCGTGATGGTGGACCTGACGCCAGAAGCGCTTCAAAACCGGATCAAACGCGGCGATGTGTATAACAAAGACAAAGTGGAGCAGGCGCTCAAGAATTTCTTCCGGCGCGGCAATTTAATCGCGCTGCGGGAACTGGCGCTGCGGCAAGTGGCGGAGCAGGTGGACCGCAGCCTCGAATCGTACATGGTGGAGAAGGATATCCGCGAAAGCTGGGGAGTCCGCGAACGGATCGCGGTCCTCGTCAGCCCAAACCCTAAAGCGCAATACCTGGTGGCAAGGGCGGCGCGGATGGCTCGAAGGATGGACGCCGATCTCTACGCTGTGCACGTTGACACAGATCACACCGCTTCGAGCGATCAGGACGAGAAGTTGCTGACCGCGAATTTGCAGTTTGCCGAAAGCCTTGGCGCGAAGCCGGTGCGACTGAAGGGCGACAATGTGGCAGACGCGACCGCGCAGTTTGTGCGCGAGAAACACATCACGCAGGTGATCTTCGGACGGACGGCAGTGGAGGGCTGGCGGAAATTGCTTTTCTTGAATGCGATCAACCGGTTTTTGCGCGATGCGCCCGCGGTTGATGTTCACATTGTTACGCAAGAGCCGGATTGATCGCTGACCCCATGAATGAACGCTTCGCACCGAACAGAACGCCGCAGAATCCGGCCACTTACACGGGAGGGATCTGCGAGACGTTCCAGCTGCCGCCGATCGCTTTCACCAGCAACACGCTCGCTTGCATGCGGCGCGTCAGAATACTCACTTCGGTCACTTCGTCGGCAAGCGCGGCATTCTGCGCCGTGATCACTTCCAGATAGTTGACGATTCCGCCCTTGTAGCGATTGATTGAGAGCGCCAGCGAGTGCTCCGCCGAAGATACCGCGGACTGCTGCACCACTTCTTCGTCGTTCAAAATACGCAACGCGGCGAGATTGTCTTCCACTTCCTGAAAAGCGCCGAGCACCGTTTGGCGGTAGCTATCGATCGTCTGCCGGTAGGCTGCCTGCGCTTGCTCGGTGACGGCGTGGCGACGCCCGCCTTCGAAAATCGTTTCGCTGGCAGCTGCGCCGACGGACCAGAAACCCGCGGGCCCCTGAAGCAACGTAGTGAATACGCCGCTTTCGAAACCTCCGCCACCCGTCAGCGTGACGAGCGGATAGTATGCGGATTTTGCCACTCCGATCTGCGCGTTTGATTCCTGCATCCGGCGCTCCGATGCGGCGATGTCCGGCCGGCGTTCAAGCAGGTCCGACGGAACGCCCGGTGGAATGGCGGGTGGAGATGCCCGGAGCGGAGAGCTCGGCAAATTGAATTGTGAAGGCGGCTTGCCAATTAACACGGCAATCGCGTGTTCGAAAGCGGCACGATTCACACCGACGTCGATCGCTTGCGCCCGCGTGGTCCTTAGTTGAGTCTCTGCTTGCGCCACATCTACTGCTGACGCGAGCCCTGCTTTATAACGGTTTTGCGTGAGATCGAGCGCTTTTTCGTAGGCCACCACAGTGGAATCGAGCAGATCTTTTTGCGCGTCCAAGCCGCGCAGTTGGAAATAGTCCAGCGCAAGCTCGGCGTGGAGACTCAGGCTCACATTCGCAACGTCGGCGGCCGTCGCTTGCGCTTCGGAACGGCTCGCTTCCACCGTGCGGCGCACACGACCCCAAAGATCCGGCTCCCAGGACGCATCGATCGGAATTGTGTAATCGGAGTAATCGGCTTTTGACGCGCCCACTCTGAATAACGGCGACTTCGAGGAAATGTGGCTTTGCGAAGCGGACGCGCCGCCCGTTACCGTGGGGTAGAAGTTCGATCTCGAAATTCGAATCGCAGCTCGCGCCTGCGCGAATTGTTCCTGTGCAGCTTTCAGATTCTGGTTTGAGACGTCAATTTGTTCTTCGAGAGCGTTCAGCTGCGGATCTTCGTAAACTTCCCACCAGCTGCCTTTGGTCGTCTGGTCGCTCGGCTGCGCGGTTTTCCAGTTCCCCATCTCCTTGTAATTTGCGGGAACGTCGGCGGGCGGACGAACGTAGTTCGGACCCACCGTGCATCCAAAGAGCGCAAATACGGCGCACAACCCGAGCATCGCAACTGCGGGCTTTTGTGGAACCGGCAATCTGCGGAGCGAATGGACGTGCAGACGCAGGTTCACTTCTTGTCCCCTCCCGAAGACGGCTGAGGTCGTTGCGCCGGTGGCGCCTGGGCTTGGGCGATGCGAACGGTTTCGCCCGCGACGAGCGAGTCGGGCGGGTTGATGATGATCGCGTCGTCCGCCTGCAGCCCCGAGACCACTTCGACTTCGCTGCCGAAATCGCGGCCAAGAATAATTGTCGCGAGTTCTGCGCGGTTTCCATCCATTACCTTGCCGACTTGCAATCCTTGTGCGCGGAAAATCAACGCGCTCACGGGCAAAATGAATGTGGGCGCTCCCGATGGCACCGACAAGTGGACTTCGGCGTAGGCTCCCGGCAACAGCTCGCCCGTCGGATTCTCGACGTCGACTTCAACGAGCAGAGTTCTCGTGGCCAAGTCGATCGCGTTCGCCGTACGTACGAGCTTGCCCTTGAATTGCCGCCCGGGAAACTCCTGAAGCGTCAGGTTGGCGACCAACCCGGGCTTGGCGGCCGGTGAGAATTGTTGCGGCACGTTGATGTAGACGCGGAGCGTTCGGATCGCAGCAATGTGAAACAACTCGGAGGCAGCGGTGCCCGCGCCCGAATTAATCAGGTGACCGACGTCGGTGTTACGCACCGTGATGATGCCGTCGAACGGCGCATAAATATTCTTGAACGATTCGAGCTGCTCGAGATATTTCACCTGATACTCGGCGGCGGATACAGTCGCAGCATTCGCCCGCTCGGAGCCGAGAGCGTTATCCACGTCCTGTTGAGCCACCGAATCGGTATTTTTCAGCTCCTGGTAGCGATTCGACGTGATTTGGGCAAGGTTGTAATTCGCTTTCGCAGTATTCAATTGCGAGCGGGCTTGCTGGAGCTGCTGGTCAACTTCCGGCGTTTCGATTTCGGCGAGCAATTGCCCGGCCTTCACGCGGCCGCCAATGTCGACGTACCACTTTTTCAGGTAACCGTTCGTACGGGCATAAATTGGGGAGTCTGTGAAAGCTTGCATGTTTCCCGGGAGAATGATTTCCGACTGGGGAGCGCCCTGCTTGGGCCGCGCGACGTTGACGGAGGGAACCGCCAGGTCATACGTTTCGCTCTTGAGCGCCGCTTTCGCCCTCAGTCGCGGAACAATACCGCCAACGACGATTCCGGCAACGATCAGGAGAACGATCGCGGTGATCAAAATGCCGTGCTTTCCCTCGGGTGGACGAGGCGCTCCGGCGCCGCCGCGTTCCGGTTGGTTTACGATTCCTTCAGTCTGAGCCATATCTCCTCTTCCTCTTCACGGTCGGGCCAGCCAATGTCTTCTGCTCGCGCGTGCCATCCGCTAGGCAGCCGCGTCCGGCGACTTGCTTTGACGCCAGCTGTGCACGAAACTAAAAAATACCGGAACAAAGAAAAGCGTCGCCACCGTCGCAAACAAAAGCCCGCCGATCACGGCGCGTCCGAGCGGAGCGTTCTGTTCTCCGCCTTCGCCAAGCCCGAGCGACATCGGCAGCATGCCGATAATCATCGCGAGCGCCGTCATCAACACGGGACGGAAGCGCGTGAACCCCGCATTGAGCGCCGCCTCGCCGGGATCCTCGCCCTCTTCCAGCCTTTCTTTGGCGAAGCTGATCACCAGAATGCTGTTTGACGTCGCGACGCCCATACACATGATCGCCCCGGTCAGCGCCGGAACGCTCACCGTCGTTCCCGTCACAAACAAAAACCACACGATTCCGGCAAGCGCCGCGGGCAGCGCCATCAAAATAATGAAGGGATCGAGCCACGACTGAAAATTCACGACGATCAGCAGGTACACCAGAAGAATCGAAAAGGCCAGTCCGGCGAGCAGCCCGACGAACGAGGATCGCATCGTCTGTATTTGTCCCCGCTCGATAATTTGCGACCCTTGCGGCAGGTCCTTTCGCGACTCGTCGAGGATCGTCGATATATCCCGCGCAACTCCTCCGAGATCGCGCCCTTCCACCGAACCGAAAATGTCGATCACCGGCTGAATATTGTAATGCGAGACGACCGCCATCTCCGACCCGCGCGAGAACGTGCCCAGGCTCGCGAGAATCTGCGGACGCGCCACTCCATTCGTGACCGGCACGTTCTCAAGATCCTGCAGCGAATCGATGCGGTACTGCGGCGTTTGCGTCGCAATGTTATAGCTTACCCCGGTTTTCGGATCGAGCCAGAACGTCGGCGTCGTCTGCGAACTGCCGCTCAGCGAAATCAGCAGATTATTCGCCACATCTTTCTGCGTAAAGCCCACCTGGCTCGTTTTTGTCCGGTCCGCCTCAAAATGGAACTTCGGGTAGTTGAAAGGCTGCTGAATTCGCAGGTCCACTGCTCCGGGAACGAATTTCAACTTGTTCATCAAGTTTTCGGCAAACGTGCGATTCGCGACGAGATTCCGTCCTACGATCTGGACATCGATCGGCGCCGGCAATCCGAAATTCAGGATCTGCGTGACGATATCCACGGGCAAATTGTAGAAGGTGACGCCCGGAAAATCGCGAGTGAGCTTCATGCGAAGAGCGCGCACGTATTCCTTCGTTGGCCGGTGGTCGTGTGCGAGCTCCACCTGAATATCGGCGTCGGCCGGGCCAATCGGTGCGGACGTGCTGTAGGAAAGGTTGATGCCGCTGTACGGAAGCCCGATGTTATCGATAATCGTCACGAGCTCTTTGGGCGGAATTTGGGTCCGAATGTCGGATTCGATGCGATCGCACAACGCCGCCGTGTCTTCGATCCGAGTGCCGGTAGGGGCCCGCATGTGCAACTTGAACTCGCCGCTGTCGACGGAGGGGAAAAAGTCCTCCCCCACAAACGGAAGCAGCGCGAAGGAGAGCACGCACGCCGAGAGAAATACGACGATGAACAGTTTGCGATGGCGAACCGACGTTTCCAGCAGCCGGTGATAACGCCCGCGGAATTTCTCGAAGCCGACTTCGAATTTTTCCTGCATGCGCACGAACGGGTTGCCGGAAGTCCGTGACGCCTCGCGGCGCTCATCTTCCGTCCGCGCCACGAGCAGATATCTCGCCATCGTGGGCACGAGCGTCCGCGAAAGCAGATACGACGCCATCATCGCGAAGCACACCGCTTCCGCCAGCGGCACGAACAGATATTTTGCAACACCCGACAGAAAAAACATCGGCACGAACACGATGCAGATCGAAAGCGTGGAAACCAGCGCCGGCACAGCGATTTGCGAAGCGCCGTCCAGAATTGCCTGGACGATCTCCTTGCCCTGATCGAAATTGCGATTGATGTTTTCCACTTCCACCGTCGCGTCGTCGACAAGAATTCCCACAGCGAGCGCCAGCCCGCCCAGCGTCATGATGTTGATCGTTTCACCGAGCGCGCTCAAAGCAATCAGCGACGTCAAAATCGAGAGCGGTATCGATACCGCGATGATGATCGTGCTCCGCCAGCTCCCAAGGAAAATCAGAATCATTAAGCCGGTAAGCCCGGCCGCGATGGCTCCTTCACGAACCACTCCTTCGATCGACGCGCGCACAAACAGCGACTGGTCCGACACGGGATGGATATCAACGTGCGATGGGAGCGACGCCTGGATGATCGGCAGCTTGGCCTTGATTCCGGAAATAATGTCGAGCGTGGAGGCGTCGCCCGATTTCAGTACCGACATCAGCACGGAACGGGATCCATCCACGCGAACGATGTTGGTTTGCGGCGGGTATCCGTCGCGCACAAACGCTACGTCGCGAATGTAAACCGTCGAGTCCCCGACGCTCTTGATCGGCAGATTATTCAAGTCCGTCACAGTCGCCGGCGCGCCGTTCATATCCACTTGATACTCAAACGAGCCGATCTTAGCGGTGCCCCCGGGCAGGATCAGGTTTTGATTGCCGATCGTGTTCACCACGTCGCTAGGCGACAAACCTTTCGACTGAAGCTCCGCCGTGTTCAAGTCGATCTGAATCTGCCGCTGCTTGCCGCCGTACGGATATGGCATCGCGACGCCGGGCACTGTAATCAGTCCGGTGCGAATAAAATTCACGCCCATATCGAACAGCTGCTGCTCGTTCAAATTGGGGCCCGAAAGCGCGAGCTGCAGGATCGGCACGGTCGAAGCGTTGTATTGAATCACCAGAGGAGGCGTGGTCCCTTGCGGAAACTGCCTTACGATCGTCTGTGAAATAGCGGTTACCTGCGCGACCGCGTTACCGATCTGCACTCCGGGATGAAAGAAGACCTTCGTGATTCCAATTCCGTTGAACGACTGCGATTCGATGTGTTCGATGTCGTTGACCGTTGTCGTCAACACGCGCTCGTAGATGTACGTGATCCGGTTCGACATTTCCTCCGGCTCGAGGCCCCCGTAATTCCAGATCACGCTGACTACCGGAATATTAATGTTCGGAAAAATGTCGGTCGGAGTGCGGAGGATCGCCACCGGCCCCAAAATCAAAAGCAAAATCGCGGCCACCACGAACGTATACGGCCGGCGAAGTGCGAGTCGAACGATCCACATCGATTACACCCGCTCCCTGAGTCGTTTCTTCAGAAGTTTTTGCTGCCCCGCGTCGTCCCGCATACGGCGAGAGTCATGGCCACGCGCCAGAGCTCAACGATTCCATGCGGAATTCTAATTCCTCACCGAGGAGTTAGACTCTAATAGATGTGTTTCGCATCGAACTGGTTTCAGATTTCGGCCGGCACTTTCAATGCGGTAGGCCTTCAAGCCGCTGCGCTTGCTGCACTCGTCGCGGCCATTTAAATTCCCAGCAAATTTCTTTGAACTTTGGTGTAGCCGTGCTCCGCCGCCCAGAGGTTCAATGGAATCGTCGCTAGCTCATCGACCACCGGGACCGCGTGCCCATCCTTCGTCAGGTCAACAGTCTTAATATAGTGATGGCACGTGTCGCACGCCTCCACCCGCACGTGCGCGATTTCCTTCGCGCTGTAGACGGCGAGCTTTTGCACATCTTCTTCGCCGCATCCGTGGCAAACGAGCCGCCGGAACTCCCACTCATTGGCGCACAGCGCGCAAATCAGCGATCGTTTCCCGCCGTCGCCTTCCGCCCGCAGCACTCCCACCACCGGCTTCGCCGAACACATTGGACAGACCGCCGGCGCTGCATGAAGCGGCGGGCGCGCGCTGTAGTCAGCAAGATATTCCGCGTAAGGTTGAAGAAACGTCCACGCCAGCGCGTACTGCGAAGGCTTGCCATTCTGCGCAAGCGAATCTGACACGGCGTCGAACTCAGGCGCTTGCCGCCAGTAATCCGTGAGAATTTCCTGCCAGAGCACTCCGCCGTTCGCACGCAAGCTCCCGGCCGCCTCCGCGAGCGGAGCGGGTGCGTTTTTTTCGACCACCGCCAGAAATGCCGCGAAGCGGGGTAGCAACACGAAGAGATCGAGCTCCTGCCGCAAAGTGCCCGGAAGGCGCGCCACTTGCTCCTTGCCGCACTCGCTTTCTAGATCGCTGTACAGGGATTTTTGAAATTGGGCGATGTGCCCGTAGAAACGAAGGCCCTCGGATGCGGACGGGTGCGCGGCAGCCAGCTCACGCGCGCGGGCGATTCGCGCGTCCCACTTCCCACTTTTCATTTCCTCGGCGAGTTCTCTCGCATCACCTGATCGTACCAGATACCGTGATACCGCTTGGCCCAGTTCGCCGATACGTCGCCGCGAACCACCGAACTAAACGAGCCTCGCTCCAGCGCCGTGCCCATGTATACGTGAATGATGAAGAGCCCGATCGTGATCAGCGCCGCTGCCGGATGGATGATCACAGCGAGGTACCGCAGGAAGCGAAGGTTCCACGGAATCCAGTGCGGAAACCATAGAACCAGCCCGCTGAGAAATAGCAGGATGCCGCACCAGAAAAATCCCCAGAAGAGCAGCTTCTGGCCGCCGTTGAACCGTCCAACGGTCGGCACCTGATCCTCTTCGTTTCGAATGTAGTGGCCGACCGCATCCCACCATTGTTTATCCACGGCCGTCTCGTGCATCTGCGTGGCCCACAGTCGAAACATCAGCAGAATCGCCACTACGAAGATCAGCCCGATCCACGGATGCAATTCGCGCGAGATCGTACCGCCGCCGAAAATCACGGCAATCCAGAAAAGCCACGGCGACCAGAATGCCAGGCCGGTCAGCATCAGATAGACATACGACAGGCCCGCCATCCAGTGAATGAATCGCTCGTGAAACGCGTAACGAAGCACCCGGCCCTTCGGAAGTATGTAGGTTTCACTCATCGGTGTGCTCCCGGCCCGGGCTCCTGGCCCGGTTTCGGCGTCGGTGTCAATTTCTCAGGCTCGTCTGCTTCGACGACTTTCGGCCCAAAGCGCAAATAGTGAATCGCCACTCCGAGCACGCCGCCAATCAACGCAATGTTTCCCAGCCACTTCAGCGGCTTCTTCCAGAGCTGCACGCTCCAAGGAACGTGCGGATCCGCAGGCAAGCCACCGTACAATTCCGGGTTCTTGGCGTCGTGCAGCACGTAGATCACGTGCGTCCCGTTCACGCCCGAAGGATCGTATACCCCCGCGTCCTTGAAGCCCGATACGTCGCGAAGCTGCTTCGCGCGCTTTTCGGCAAGAAACTTCATGTCGTCCTTCGTGCCGAAGTGCAGGCAGCCGGTCGGACACGACTTGATGCAAGCAGGCTCGAGCCCCGCGCTCACCCGGTCGACGCACAGCGTGCACTTGAAAACTTTCCGCGCCTCCGGACTGAACTTCGGAATATTGAACGGGCAACCAGTCATGCAATAGCCGCAGCCGATGCAGTGCTCCTGCTGGAAATCGACGATCCCGTTCACATACTGAACGATCGCGCCGTCCGCCGGGCACGCAGTCAAACATCCCGGGTCTTCGCAATGCATGCACTGATCTTTCCGCATCAGCAGCATCATGCCGTGCTCGGGATGCTCGTACTCGTTGAACCGGATTAGGTTCCAATAGTTCCACGCCGTATTCGGCATGGTCTGATAGGAGTTGTCGAAGACTGTTTCGCTGAACGAATAACCGTTCCACTCCAGGCACGCCACCTCGCACGCCTTGCAGCCAATGCAAGTGGAAGTGTCGATCAGCTTGCAGACCTCAAATTCTCGCTTGAGCCCCGTGCCGGGAACCGAACCGGCATGGCCCGATATCGCGCGGACTTCTAGATTGACTTGGCTCATGCCTTTTCTACCTTTACGAGGAAGCCCTTGAACTCAGGGGTGTACGCATTGGGATCCACGACCGTCGGCGACAACAGATTCGCCGGCGTCCGCGCGTCCTTGCCTTCGTCCTCTTTGATTCCCCGGAAGCCCTGGTGAATCGGAAGCCCGATTTGGTAGACCTTCTTTCCGTTGATCTGCATGGGCTTAATTCGCCGCGTGACGAACGCTTTCGCGATGTACGTGCCCCGCGCGCTCGTGACCTTTATCTTCTCGGATCCGCGGATGCCCATGTCGTCGGCGAGTTCCACTGGAATCTCGATAAACGGCTCGGGGATCAACTGCACGTTCATCGGATTGTTCTTCGTCCAGTAGTGATACTGCTCCGTCACCCGGTAAGTGGTGCAGACCACCGTATAACCCTGCTCGGGTGTTCCGTACTTGTCGGCAGGCGTGCTTAGCTTCTTCACCACTGGATTGCTCGATTGTCCCGGATGCAGCAAATTCGCTGTCGGGCTTTCAATCGGCTCGTAGAACTCAGGGAAAGGTCCGTCCGTCACCGCGCCGATCGGCACGAACAATCGGCCCACACCTTCCGGATTCATGATGAACGGACCCATGTGATCCTTCGGATGCGAGTCGGGCTTAAAATCGGGCACATCGTTGCCTACCCACTTCTGCGCGCCTTCGTTCCACCAAACCTGCTTGCGCGACGGATCCCACGGCTTCCCTTCCAGATCGCACGACGCGCGGTTATACATCACCCGCCGGTTCATCGGCCACGACCATCCCCAGTTCGGATAAATTCCGAGTCCTGATGGATCATCCGTCCCGCGGCGTGCCAGCAATGCGCCCGCCTCGGTCCAGGAGCCGCAGTAGAGCCAGTTGCCGGACGTCGTTGTTCCATCATCCTTCAGCCACGCGAAACCGGGCAGTTGCTGGCCCGTCTTGATCTCTTGTTTTGTCTTCGGGTCTTCCAGATCAGCAAGCGCCTTGCCGTTGATCTCTTTCGCAACTTCGGCCAACGACGGATGCTGCGGGTCGGTATAGGCCCACGTCGCGTGCAGAACGGGATCCGGGAATTTCCCGCCTTCCTTTTGATAGAGGCCGCGCACCTTCAGGTAAATCTGCGCCAAAATATCCTGGTCGAGTCGCGCATCCCCTGGAGGAGGAAGCGCCGCATTCTTCCACTGCAGCCAGCGGGCGGAATTGACCATCGTTCCGTCCTTCTCAGCAAATCCCGCGCACGGCAGCCGGTACACCGTCGTCTTGATGGTCTTCATCTCGTCAGCTGAAATACCCGGAGCCCGCCAGAACTCGCTCGTTTCATCCGGATAGATTTCGCCCACGACGAGAAAATCCGCCTTTTTCAACGCATCGATATTCTTCTGCGTGTCGGGCCCAATCATTACCCCGTTCATTCCGAACGCCAGCAGCCCCTTCACGTTGCCGCGGTACATCTGGTCCCAGATCTGCGTCCAGGAGTAATTCCGGTCGATTTTCGGCAGGTAGTGAAACGCCCAGTCGTTCTGTTTCGTCGCCGCGTCGCCATACATTGCTTTCAAGAACGACACTGCGAATTTCGGAGTATTCGACCAGTAATTGAATGAATCCCACGCCGTGGGCTTCGACGAAGTCGGCGTCGTCCGCTTGATGTACGTCGCGAAGTCCGCGTCGTTCGGATTCGGCATCTTCAGGTATCCCGGCAGAATGTCGAAGATGCCCGCCAAGTCCGTGGCGCCTTGAATGTTCGAGTGCCCGCGCAACGCGTTTACGCCGCCGCCCGCACGCCCCACGTTTCCGAGCAACAACTGGACCATGGCGGCGGTCCGGATGATCTGCGTACCGAAGCTGTGCTGGGTCCAGCCGAGAGCGTAAATCATCGTCGCCACTTTCTTCATGTCGCCGTCTTTGCGAATCGACGTGAAGAGGTCCCACGCTTTCAGGAGCTGCGCCTTCGGTATTCCCGTGATCTTTTCAACCGCTTCGGGCGTGTACCGCGAATATTGCTGCTTCAGCAATTGGAATACACACCGTGGATGTTGCAGCGAGAGGTCGTAGGCCACATTCGCAGGCAGCAGGACCGGCGGCGGGCCTGCGGCAGCCGCTCCCGCCTTCCCAGCCGCGCCCGCTGGTTGCCCCGCAGACGCAGCCTTCGCGGCAGGATGAGGATCGGCCGCGGCGGCCTTCCCCGCCATCGCCCCGCCCTCTTGATAATTCCACGTGGACTTGTCGTATACCTTTTTCTCGGTGTCGAACCCGGAATACAGCCCGTCTTCCGGAAGCTTGAAACCGTCCTTCACGATAAAAGACGCGTTCGTATAGTTCAGAACGTAGTCCTTCGCGATCCGGTTGTTCTCGATTGCGTAGTGAATCAGTCCGCCGAGGAAGGCGATGTCGGTGCCGGCGCGAATTTGGCAGAAGACGTCGGCCGTTGAGGAAGTCCGCGTAAACCGAGGGTCCACCGAGATGATTTTTGCGTTGCGGTTGCGCTTCGCTTCGATGGCCCACTTGAATCCGCATGGGTGGTTCTCCGCGGGATTGCCGCCCATGATCAACAGCATATCGCTGTTCTTGATGTCTACCCAGCCATTCGTCATCGCCCCGCGTCCGAACGTTGGTCCCAAACTTGAGACCGTGGGGCCGTGTCAAACTCTGGCCTGGTTTTCGATGTAGCAGACCCCCATGCTGCGCATACTCTTGACGGCCAGATAGTTGAATTCGTTTGTGTCCGTGCATCCGCCGATGAACGCCAGCCCTTCGCAGCGGTTCACTGTTTTACCGTTTGCGTCCTTCTCGACGAATGTGTCATCGCGAGTTTTCTTCACGCGCGCCGCGATTTCGTCAAGCGCAGAGTCCCAGGAAATATCTTCCCAATCCGTAGCGCCGGGACGCCGCACCTGCGGCTTCAGCAGCCGCCGCTCATTGTTGATGTCCTGCTCGAGCGCCGCCCCCTTCGGACAAAGCGTGCCGCGATTGATCGGATGGTCGGGATCGCCTTCCACGTGGATCACCTGCGGCGTCACGTTCTTCGCCTTGTCGCCCAGCGTGTAAATGATCACGCCGCAACTCACGGCGCAATACGGGCAGGTCGAGCGTGTCTCCGTCGCGCGCGCAATCTTCAACTCGCGCATCGCCGCATACGCCGGAGCTAAATCGAATCCGAATACCGTCGCAGCCGCTCCACCAAGTCCTGCCACTTTCAGGAAGTCTCGACGACTCGTCTCCATAGCTCGATCCTCCGCCGCTCAGTATAGGATTCGTTCTGCCAGTGTCTCCAAACGAGATAGATCTGTGCCGGCGCATCTCGGTGACACAAAAATTGCCGCCGCGCGTGAAATTTCGGAATTACAAAACATAGGTATCAATCGGAAGAGTTGCCGCACAGGACGTACGGCTCTAGAGAGGCTCTCGGAGCGGCCGCCGGAAGTGAGAACCCGAGAAATGGTTGACTCCAAGTAAAACCAATTCCGTCAACGGCCGTATTATGTGCAGTCGCTCCTATCGTGTCAAATTATTTTGCAGCCGCCACCGCAGAAACTCCGCTCGCCTCCTGTCCGTTTATCGCTCGCCCCTCCCCGTTCTTCATCTTGACTTTCGGCGTTTGCAGGGATATATGACCGCCCAGACTGCGTGCAGTGGGCGCAACGCTTGGCGAAGGAGCTCTTCATGAACTGGACCCAGGTGTACGATCCTCTCGGCCACTGGTGGCTTTCGACGCTCGTTGCCGCGCTGCCAATCATTGTTTTGTTCACTCTCTTGGCCGGCCTCAAAGTAAAGCCTCACTGGTGCGCGATAGCCGGAGCTTTCACCGCAATCGTCGTCGCCACCCTTGTCTTCAAGATGCCGGCCACGCTGGCGACGATGAGCTTCGCGTACGGTGTCGCCTTCGGTATCCTGAAAATTGCCTGGATTGTCCTCGCCGCCGTCTACCTCTACGACATCTCCGTCGAGACCGGCCAGTTTGAAATCATGAAGGAATCGATTGCCGCCATCACCCCCGACCGGCGCCTCCAAGTTCTCCTCGTCGCGTACTGCTTCGGCGCCTTCATCGAAGGCGCTGCCGGCTTCGGCGCGCCGGTGGCCATTGCCGGCGCTTTCATGATTGGCCTTGGCTTCCGTCCGTTCCACGCTGCCGCGTTAAACCTGATCGCCAACACCGCTCCAGTCGCCTGGGGCGCGATCGGGACGCCCGTTCACACTCTCGCTGCGGTCACGGCGATGTCGGAGTCGGACATCAACGCGATGATCGGCCGCATTCTCCCCATCACCGGCATCATCGTTCCCTTCTGGCTCGTCCGCACGATGGTCAACTGGGAGGAAACTTTCGAAGTTTTCCCCGCCATCCTCGTTGTCGGCGTCTCTTTCTCCCTCACTCAATTCTTCTGGTCCAATCATGTTGATAGCAATCTTGTCGACATTATGGGCGGCGTCGTCTCCATCATTTGCACCGTCGCCTTCCTTCACTTCTGGAAGCCGAAAAGAATCTGGCGCTTCGATTACGACAAAGAAGCCCCCGCAGCACAGGTTCCTACCGAAAAGGTCGCCGACCAGTTCGGCGGCGAATGGTCGCCCAAGGAATATGACGGCTACGTCGCTCCGAAAAAATACTCCGCCGGACAGATCATGAAAGCCTGGATGCCCTTCGCGATCCTCTCCGTCTTCGTACTCCTCTGGGGCCTCCCGAAAATCAAGCTCGCCATGAACCAGGCTACTACCCCCGCCTTCAAAGTCGTCCTCGCTGATGGCTCCGTTCGCAAAGGGCCTCCGGGATGGGATTGGCCCTATCTTCACAACGCGGTCACGCGTGCGGCCCCGGTCGTCACCAAGCCCACTCCCGAAGCGGCTCGCTTCGATCTCAACTGGCTTACCGCCACGGGAACCGGCTGCTTCATCGCCGCTCTCGTCGCCGGAATGCTCCTGGGACTGAGCCCGCTCGCGCTTATGAAAATCTTCTGGAAGACGCTTGTCCGCATGCGCCTGGCGATGATTGCCATTTCCTTCATGCTGGGCCTCGGCTTCGTCACTCGCTATTCCGGCCTCGACGCTGTCCTCGGTCTCGCCTTCACTCGCACCGGCTGGTTCTATCCCTTCTTTGGGACGTTCCTCGGCTGGCTCGGCGTCGCGCTCACTGGCAGTGACACGTCTTCCAACGCGCTCTTCGGCAGCTTGCAGAAAATCACCGCCCAGCAGCTCGGCATCGATCCCGTCCTGATGACCGCAGCGAACAGCGCCGGCGGCGTCATGGGCAAGATGGTTGACGCTCAATCCATCACCATCGCCACCGCCGCCACCGAACAAGTCGGCAACGAAGGCGTCATTTTCCGCTTCGTCTTCTGGCACTCGATCGCGCTCGGCGCCATCGTCGGCGTGATCGTAATGCTCTACGCTTACGTATTCCCGCACCTGGTTCCGCACGGGCTTTCGTTTGTCAAATGATGATGCGACCAGCATCGTCATCCTGAACCGGCGCACTCACCATTCGCGGGGTGAAGGATCTGCTGCGTGCAGCAATAACAAGGTGAGCGATACAGTTGCAGTACTGAACGGAAGGGCCGCGTGTTCCGGAGGCTCGAAGCTGGAAGCTGGTTGCTCGAGAAGTTGGAGAGGGGGATTTTAAAACGGCCGCTATTTCACGGGATCTTTCTGACGCGTGGCCTTCACTCCGGTCAGAATCCCAACTCCCAAGAGGACGAGCGCGCTCGCCACGATCCAGTGTGCCGGCATGTGCAACAGGTATGCGGCGTATATCAGGCCGACAATGACCGTCGCGAATCCAATCGAATAAATGCCGAATGACATGGGATCTCCCTCTCGAATCGCCCGCTACCGCAGCTTCCGCTACAGACGCCAGCCTCCTCGTTTACACGGGAGTGGCTCGCTTCCTGATTTTTAGCCCGCTGGTCGTTGACCACTTGCCAACGCCCGCACCCAGATACCGCCTTCGTACAGGCCCTTTGCAACTGCGGCGCAGATAAGAAGAGAGCTCAAAAGCGCTACGTACCCGAAAACAAAGATCACGAATGCGGCGATCACTTGCGCGGCGATATTAAAACTAAGCATATAAGCCATCGGCGACCTCCCAGGCGGCTCGATTGATGAATCTGAAGAGTACGCGCACGAGCCTGCCTTCCACTTGGACGCGTAATTAATATCACTACGTACTTGCCACCACTTCTCGCCACGCGGCCACTCGGCGCGGCCATTCGCGGCGGTAATCGATCAATCCGTCACCGTCACAGGGGACATCACCGCAGCCGGCATCGGCCAGCCTGCTAAGCGTGGGACGTGCTGCCTCTCAGCAAATGCAGCACGAGAAAAATCAAGCCCACCACTAGCGCCACATGGACGAAAGCGCTCGTTACATGAAACGCGAAAAATCCAAGCAGCCAAAGAACGATCAAAACTACGGCGATTATCCCAAGCATGGTTTCATCTCCTTGCAGTGGAGCGCGAGCACACTTCTAGTCCCCTTCTGCCGAACTGTGCGGATGCCTCTTCCGGCGTGGGACTACAGTGCATAGACGACATCTTAGTCACGCAGAAGATGAACTTCTGTCCCGTTGTGCACACTTTCGCCCGTTGATTTCACATTTCCTCTTCGCATATAGCGTTTGCTTCCAACCGTGGTGCCCCTCCCAAAAAATCTAGCAAGTGTACAAAACGGAACAGTTTCAACTCGTCGTCGCGACTTATCCTGCCCCTGCAAATGGCGAGGCAACGGCGAGACACTTTGGAACCTGGGCTGGGGCCGGGTGCTTTTTCCGTTTCCTCGCCATTCTAGAAATTCAGTTTCCGAAACTGTCGGGCGAACCGCTCGCGACGACGGCGAATACCGCTCCTGATCCAATTCGGTGTCCAGTTCCGGGTCCAGTTCCAAATCTTCAGCGAGAGTCACAACGAGAACAACGGCAGTCGATAGACGCAGACTTGTAAACGAGGAGAACCAGGTGCCTGCTTGCTGTCCGATTTGTCGCAGTAAAGCTCTTCGCCGATCGAAGCGAAGAGGAATGATTGAATCAACGATCTTGAGACTGTTACCTCTGCGGCCATTCCGCTGCTTGGATTGCGACTACCGGTCCTACGGCCTCCCCGCTCCGGCGAATTCGAATCAATCCAGGATCGCAGCGCGGAACTAGCGCACGATGTAACGCGACGTGACGCGATATAACACGATGTGACACCTTGTGAAAAGTCCGCGCCCCCGTTCGCACCTGGAAGCGAGCCGGGTTGTCTATCCGGTTTTCGTACCGACTGCCCGCCAATTCTAATGGAGGACTGGTTTCCAGCCGGCGCTTTTGAATTTTCCCGTCGCGGCGTTACTTACGTTTTCCCTTTTTCGCGCCCTTTCCCACCAACGCTGCAATCGCCGCGCCACCCACACATCCCAAAATAATCTTCGTCGCGTCCGCGCCCTGCACTTTTCCAAGCACCAGTCCGACGGCCACAATCACAGCCGCAAGAACGCCGCCAATACACAGAATCACGGCTCCGATCGCCACGATATCCTCTGTATCCATCGAAAACTTCCGGCCCTTCGTTCCCGTCGACACGATCTCGCGATTCGCTCCTTCGCCCGTCGCCGGCTTTGCGGCCGCCGGAACCCCGCCTCCGCCCCCGCTGAATTCATTGAATTCAATGCTGGGCGCGGGCAAACGAGTATTCAACGCGCTTTCTCGCTCTGGGTTTGTTGGATCTTTAGGCGGCATGGTTTGTTAGTACCTCTTCGCGACTACATATAACAGTTAAGATCACCCTGTAAAATTAATTGCTGAATTTTCCCTCTCGTACCGCATGCATCTCCGGTTTCTGGAGTCGGATGGACTCCACCGGAGTCCTGACATCGGACCAGCCGGCGCTTTTGCCTTTGCCCTTCCCGTACCGCTGGCTTCCAGCCGGCGCTTTTGAATTTCCCGTCAAACGCGACTCGCTCGTCCGCCCCTCGCGCGCCGGGGTTGCCAATCTGTCGAACGAGTTGACGGCCGGGGCAATGGTAGGCGCTACGCACGAGGGTCTGAGATATTTTCGGTGTCACGGCGAAGGCCGGCGACAAGGTTTCGTGAGACAGCCGCCGATCAATAGACCCCAATGTTTATCACGTGCTCAGACTTATCAACGTAGACGTTTAGGTGTTTGTGCTTATAAATGTGCATCTTCGATCCGTCAGCATTTTTGATTGTCTTAACGTCGTCGCCCCATAGCTGTTTGCACTGATCCCACGTCATATTCCATGGATAGCCATACACTGCCTGTATTCGATTGGACTCTGCGTTAAAATTCAGTTCGATCTCGCGGAATAGTCGGGTCGGGTCCGAGTAGGCGAGTATCTCGCCGTCGACGACGGTTCCGTTGTAAGACGCGCGAGACCGAACGGGTTCACCGAGCTCCTTTTTCGTATCTTCAAGACTCCAGATTCCTATTTTCGTTTCCAGATAGATCAGCGAGGACTTCTTCATATCCTCTGATGGACTGGGAATTGCGTTCGACGATGTAGCAACGGCGGCCGGATTGGTGCTGGCGTTCTTGCTCGTGTCTTCCTGAGGTTTGACCGGCTCTGGCTCATAAATGGATTCTAAAGATCGTGGCTGTGTCGAGGACATCATCCCGGCAGCGTAATCGATCGGTACTGCAAAATTCAGATTTTGACCCTCTTCGATCGTTGCGACGGCAATGCCGACGACTTCACCTTTGTTGTTGAAGATCGGCCCTCCAGAACTGCCGTGGCTGATCGGCGCGGACACTTGGAAATACCGGTAGCCGTCACCCTGCCTGATACCGCTGACAATTCCCTCCGACAAGGAGTTCTGAAACACGCCGAGCGGGTTGGTCAGGCTGTAAACGGAGTCGCCGACTTCCACGAGACTAGAACGACCGAGCTGCAGAAATGGCAGACCGACTGCCTTTATCTTGATCAAAGCGATATCTTTGCGCTTGTCAATATCCAAGACTTCGACCGTGTCATAGGCATCTTGATTGGCGAGTCGGACCGTCGCTCTCTTCGTTCGATTACGTGGTAATTAGTCAGGATTGCTCCGTTCGCACTGACGATAAATCCGCTGCCAGTCTTCGAGACATCACCCTTAGCATCGTATAGCTCAATCAGGACAACCGAAGGCGAGGCCGCCTTGTAAATCTCACCTGCGGACAAAGTTGGCTTCTGAGTTTGTGCGAGAGCGCTTAGCGAAAGAGACAAAAGTAGGCCCGTAGTACAGACCGCTCGTTTCAGATTCATGCACCCGCCTCCCGACCTTGGGGGCATTCTAGCACCACCACCGAACTGATCCGAACGCCAGATGAATCATACCAGTGAGATAGTTAACGCCGGAGTTGATTAATAGGCACCTCGGCTCTCTGCCTCCTCGGCCAATTCTTGAATCGTTTTCTTCACGCTGTATTCCCGCCCGTCAATCCACACCGTCGCTTCTAGTGTGGCCTCGGCGATCAAGGCTGGAATTCCTCCAGAATCATCAAGCGCGCACTTCGTACAGTAGTCGAAGTAAATCAAGCGTGTTTTGTCACGAGGCTTCAAGATTCCTACATGCTCTTCGTCGAATCGAAAGTGACGTCGGCCGGGATGATCGCCCTGGACTTCCGACATGTAAACGGCACCCCAATGTTTGAGAATTCCCGACGGAAGCCAGGCTTCGCCGTCATATTTTGTGATGCGTTGGCCTGTATCGTTGACTAGCACCACCTCGAGTCTACGTATCACATGATCATCTTGCGTATGACTCTTGAGAGACTCAAGCCGAATTCGAAGCCCCGATGGCGGCAGAGATTTCCACAGTTCAAGATGCTTGGGCAACGCTTCGAGCACTTGCTTCTCGTCTGAAAAGGGGATGGGATTGAGGCTGAGTAGGTCTCTGATGCCTTCACGGCCGACGGATTCGTGCTTGAACGCAATAATGGGTAGCGCACGTTTTTCACTGCGCTGAATGTATGTCGCGATGGCAATCTCCTGTTCGATCCACAGTGAAGCACGAACGTGGACCGAGCCATCAGGGCGTGTAATTTGTCCTCTCGGGTGCATGATCACGATGAAAGCGACACAGTTACGCAGCGCGTCGAGGATGTTGGAATCAAGCCCGTTGAGGTCATGTACTTCCTCTGCAAAGAACGGACGCAGGCCAGTTAGCTTTCTGACCATGTCCGCAATCTGCTTGCCGAGATACCTTTCTGTGTCAGTGAATTGGCCACAAGAAATAAAGATAAAGTTCCTAGTTATCATATTCGAATAGTAGCACTAAGTTGTTTACTATCAACCTCGCCTATCCCAACCCGCGGGTACCCGGCGAAGGTCATTTCGCGCACTGACATCGCCGCTAGAACAAGGCCTTCCATCGTTTCCGTCACCCGCGCCGGCTTTTCCGCTCGCGCCGCCCGCGGCCGAGACCCATGTTTTTGCTATTGGCGGTGGCCCACGCTTCCACGTCCCCGAATTAGGTCCTTCTATGTTTTCAGGGCGCCTCATCCCTCGCAGGTTCGGCGAAGGGCAGGGGCTCTCCGATCTCAGATCGAGCCACTCCGATGCTCCGCCCCTCCCCCCACAAATTCTTACGCGAACTACCCCTACCCGGGTGCTTTGCAACGTGCTAGCGTTTTACTGCGGGATGAATGATTGCGAGGACGGCAGGGAGCGGCGCAAACCTGACAGAAACGGGCTTTCCGCGATTCCACCAGCCTTTCGCGGCGTTGCATCCGGGCACAAAATTCTTATTTTCCTCAGGCCACGGGGAGGTGCGTGATGGCGGATCGAAAGGAGCGGGTGGAACTGAAAGGCAGCGGACGGGCGGATTTGCCCGGCGGCAAGGACGTGGGGCCGGCCGATCCCAACCAGCGCATCGAGGTGAGCGTTCTTTTGCGGCGCGGGTCGGCGCCTGCGGCGGGAACACGTTCCGGCAAATTCCCGGCCGCGGAAGAGATGGGAGCCCGGCTGCCGCGAGAGCGAAAATATCTGACGCGGGAAGAATTTGCAGCCGCGCACGGCGCTGCGGCAGCCGACATCGAAAAAATTCGCGCGTTTGCCGCCGCCTACCATTTGCAAATGGTCAGCGAGGATCGCGCCACGCGAATCGTGAAACTTGCCGGCACCGTCGAAGCGTTCAATGTCGCCTTTGGCGTCACCTTACGCAGCTACGATCACAGCGCGGGCTCGTTTCGCTGCCGCACCGGCGCGCTCACGATTCCTGCCGATCTCGACGGAATCATCGAGGGCGTTTTCGGGCTCGACAATCGCCCGCAAGCCAAAACGCATTTCCGGCTGCGCAAGAAAAATCCCAGCGTGCGCGCGCGCGCGACGGATGTTTCTTTCTCGCCGCTTCAAGTGGCGCAAGCCTACTCGTTTCCTTCCGGAGAGAACGGTTCCGGCCAGTGCATCGCCGTGATCGAATTGGGAGGGGGATACCGCGCCGCCGATCTCGATATTTTTTTTCGCGGCCTTGGAATTTCCACTCCAAAAGTAACCGCGGTTTCCGTTGACGGCGGCGCGAATTCTCCCACCGGCGATCCGGGCGGGCCCGATGGCGAGGTGGAACTCGATATCGAAGTGGCTGGAGCGATTGCGCCCGCCGCCCAGATCGGCGCGTACTTCGCGCCGAACACGGATCAGGGATTCATTGACGCCGTCAGCACGGCCGTTCACGACACTAAACTGAAGCCTTCCATTCTTTCGATCAGCTGGGGCGGGCCGGAAAATTCCTGGACGGAGCAGTCGCGAAATGCGCTCAACTCCGCGTGCCAGGATGCGTCAATGATGGGCGTCAGCGTTCTGGCGGCGTCCGGCGACGACGGCTCATCGGACGGAAGCGCGAGCGGCGCGGCTACCGTGGATTTTCCCGCGGCAAGTCCCTTCGTGCTGGCTTGCGGAGGCACGAAGCTCGCGATTTCCGGCGGCGCGATTGCGAGCGAGCAAGCGTGGAACGAGCTTTCGTCGAACGAGGGCGCGACGGGCGGCGGCGTGAGCCAGGTTTTCGCGCTTCCCACTTTTCAGCAGAGCGCGAAAGTGCCGAAAGCTCCGAACGGATTTGTTGGGCGGGGCGTGCCGGACGTTGCGGGCGATGCCGATCCGGCGAGCGGTTACAACGTGGTCGTTGACGGACAGCAATCCGTGATTGGCGGCACAAGCGCCGTGGCTCCGTTGTGGGCGGGGCTACTCGCGCGAATCAATCAGTCGTTGGGCGCGAATGTGGGCTACGTCAATCCGCTGCTGTATGCCGCGAAAGCGGAATCCACGTTTCACGATGTCACTTCAGGGAGCAACGGAAATTATTCCGCGGGGCCGGGATGGGACGCGTGTACGGGCCTGGGCAGCCCGAACGGCGCTTCGCTTCTCGCCGCGTTGAAGTGACGCCTCCACGCAGCGGCTGAAGCCGGCGGCATGAAAGGCGCTACTGCGCGGCGAGAGTGAGGCGACCGCACTACTGTGCGGCCAAAACATTGACGAGCGTCGAGGCCATCGGAGTGCCGATGCCGGTGACGTAGTCGTAGCCCGTGGTCGCGGTGCAAAGCGAGCCGCACCCGCCGTTGGTGCCGGACGTGACCGGGTGGAAATTGGCGGTTGGATTCTTTTTCGAG
>JBARFX010000093.1:0-45680 GCA_049797655.1 Candidatus Acidiferrales bacterium
CGTTGGCCTGCTCGGATTCTGCTTCCGATTCGGGCTGAACGAGCGAGATTTCGAATTCAACGAACCCGGGCGCGGCTGCGGCAGGAGCTTGCGCGTCGGCAGCGGGCGTGTGAGCGGCTTCGAACGCGGGAGGCTCTGCCGCAACGGGGGCCGCTTCGACGGCGGCAGAAGCGTGGAGCGGAGGAGCGGCCGGCAATTCGTCTTCCGCCATTCCGGCGGCTTTCTGAAAACGCTGACGAAGTTCGAGGAAGCGGTCGGCATTGACGGTATCGTTGCGTTCGCGATGAATCTGTTCGAGCTGCGAGGCGAGTTCAGCGGTGCGGCGTTCATTACCGGCGCCGAGGTGCAGATCGAGTAGGCGTTCGAGTGTGGGAGTGTGGCGCGGTGCGCGATCGAGGACGTTCTCGAGGAGATGAGTGGCTTTTTGGGTGAGGCCATAGCTCGAGAACAGGTCCACATCCGTGAGGGCCTGGGCGATGTACTTTTGCGTTTCCTCGTCGAGGGTTTCTTCGACGATGGCGGCGGGCGGAGTAGGAAGCGCCTTTTCATTTAGATCAATTCTTGCCGGGGGTTCGGAAGGTTTCGAGTCAGCGGCGGGTTGAGACGCGCCACCACTGCGAGCGCGCAACTGATTCAATCGCTCGACGAGGCGCTCGTCGTCCTTGTTGCGGTCAATGAGTTCCTGGAGACACTCTTCGGCGCGGGAGTAGTTTCCTGCGGCCGCGGAGAGGTCCGCGAGCTGGCTGAGAGCGAGGGGCAATTCGTGGGAATTGCTGGTGTAGCGGCAGTAGTCAACCATCAATTCGAGCGGGGCGATTTCTTTAGGCAGCTTTTCGACCAGGGCCGAAACGGACTTCATGAATTTGTCTTGTTCGCCCGCTTCGATCATGGGGTTGCGAAGCTCTTCGAGCAGCGGCAATGCTTCGAGACCCTTGCCGCTTGCGATCATCGTTTCGGCGACGGCATAAAGAGGAGCGGTGTGCTGGTGGCCGCGGGCGAGCTGTTTGCGGGCGCGGTCGGCGGACTTCTGCATTTGTCCGGACTTGATTTCCAGATCGAGCAGCAGGCTGGTGACTTCGCCGCCGGAGTTAGCTTCCGGATGGTTTTCGAGAAGCGCGACGGCCTGGCTTTCCTTGCCGCCTGCAGCGAGAGATTTTGCTTTCAGGAGGAGGGCGGCGCCGTTCGCAGAATCGACTTCGAGGGCGCGCTCGACAAGCTTTTCAGCTTCGTCGTGCTCGCCGCGATCGAGCAGGCGCTGGGCGTAGTTCAAATACGTCTGCGCCGCTTCCTTCTTCTGGCCCATCACGTTGTAAAGCTCGGCCAGACGCATCTGCACGCGTAGATTTTCGGGCTCCACTTCGAGCAAGCGGTGGAGAACTTCGACGGCTCGTTGCGCGTGGTTTGCTTTCAGATGGGCTTCGGCAATTTGAAGGAACAGCGGCCGGGCTTCGCTCAACACTCCTTGCTGGACATAAAGGTCGGCGAGGCGCTCGAGCGGGGCGAGTTCGGTTGGCGCGAGCTTGGCAATTTTTTTATAGATGGCGATGGCTTTGCTGTTGAAGCCGTCGTTGAGATAGACCTGCGCAAGCCGCTCGAAATATTCGATGGCGTGCGACATGTCACCCTGGCGGGCGTAGAGATCGCCGACCGTCATTAAAGTGGCTTGGTCCTTGCCGTCGTTGCGGAGGATTTGCTGATACTCGGCAATAGCCTGAGGGACTTTGCCCTGATTGAGGAACTTCAGCGCGTTTTCAAGCGCTTTGCTTTTGTTGAACGCCATGGATGATTTTCGTCTGCCCCGCGCCGAACGCCGACGGCAGTGCCTTCCGCCCCAAGTAGACCTTGACCGCAGGCTGAGACCTGAAGGTTAGCACGCGCCAAAATGAAGGGTCTATGAACCGCGGAGGCTGTGGTGACGAAGGGGATAACAGGTACCCGGGTACTGCTAGGTGTCTGAAATGGGGGCTAGCGGAGGCTCGGCGAGAGGCAGGGCGTTCTGGGTCGCCCCGGTGGCCCAGCATCGCGCTTCCCTAACTGGAGCATACGAGAACCGGTGCAGAGGAGTGGGGCCGTGCCGGCGGAGCGCAGCGAGATGCTCGGGAGTGCCGTAACCTTTATGTTGGGCGAAACCGTATTGCGGGTACAGCCGGTCATACTCTTCCATACGGTGATCTCGTTCTACTTTCGCGAGAATGGAAGCGGCGGCGATGGAAGCCGAGCGCAAGTCGCCGTGGATGAGAGCTTTTTGCTCGATCGGGAGATCGAGTTCGATGGCGTCGAGCAAAAGGTAATCAGGGAGAGGGTTCAATTGCGAGATGGCGGCGACCATTGCCTGGCGGCTGGCCTGGTAGATGTTCCAGGCATCAATTCGGCTGGAGTCGATTTCGGCGACGGCCCAGGCCAGGGCGTGCCGGCGAATGCGTTCGGCGAGAATGAAACGCCGCTCGGGATTTATTTTTTTGGAATCGTCGAGGCCGACGATGCGGCGGGTGGGACTGAGGATAACGGCAGCGGCAACGACCGGGCCGAAGAGCGAACCACGGCCAGCTTCGTCGAGACCAGCGATGCGCAACCAACCGTGCTGTCGCGCTTCGCGTTCGTAACGCCTCGAGCAGAGCCGTTCCACGTCCGCGGATTTTAGCACAGGCTCTGTTCTCTGCCTTGCGCTCGTATCGAGGCCCATGTCGTCATTCTACAACGCCGGCGGGGGGCAGGTTGTTGTCGTAGGTAACTAAAAAAGACCGCCCCGGTTTTCCGGAGCGGGCTGGAAATCAAAATCGGAGTGGTTACTTGTTTTCGGCGGCGCCGCCTGCTGCAATCGTCTCGAATTTTTCGACGCGCTTGATGCGAGCTGCTTTACCACGCAGTCCGCGGAGATAATTCAGTTTCGCGCGACGCACGCGGCCTTGCCGCACTACTTCAATTGAGCCGATCATCGGCGAATGAACCGGAAAAATCCGCTCGACGCCAATCCCGAAGCTTACTCGCCGCACCGTGAACGACTCGCCCAGCAGCTCGCCGCGCCGGCTCATCACCACGCCCTCAAAGGGCTGGATGCGCTCTTTGTCCCCCTCACCTTCTTTCAGGCGGACGTTGACGCGGACGGTATCGCCGGGACGGAAGGCAGGATGATCCTTGCGAAGTTGGGACTGCTGCACACTGCGAATAATCGGTTTCATTGCTCTTTTTCCAGGCAGACCCGCTCAGGTGGGGCCAGCTTACAACGCACAATCGCCAATTTTACCGAAAGACCGCGATTTTGCCTACATCAAATTGCATCGTCGGACAGACGGCCAGATAAAAGATCCGGGCGGTTGCGCCGGGTTTTTTCGAGCGCTTGCTGCGCGCGCCAGCGGCGAATTTCCTCGTGATTGCCGCCGAGGAGAACTTCGGGGACATCCCATCCGCGAAAGGATGGGGGGCGGGTGTAATGCGGGTAGTCGAGAATTCCGTGACTCGTAACCCTCCCTACATCCGGCGGGGAGGCTTGTGAGTTGTGGGTCGTGACAGGTGTTTGGCTGCGCGTTGGTTCTCTGCCGGCATCGGCTGCGCTGAAGGATTCGTTGATGGTGGAATCTTCGTTGCCTAGCGCGCCGGGGATGAGGCGCGTGACGGCGTCGAGGATCATGGCGGCGGGCAGTTCGCCGCCGGAGAGGACGAAATCGCCGATGGAGATTTCGTCGGTGGCGAGGTGCTCTGCCACGCGCTCGTCCACGCCTTCGTAGCGGCCGCAGATGAGAATGATTCGGTCCAGTTGCGCGAAGCGTCGCGCGGTTTCCTGGCGGAAGAGTTTTCCGGCGGCTGACAACAGCACGATCGCGGTTCCGGGCGGAGTTCCTGACTCGCTCGTGGAGCCGACTAGCGATTCGACGGCATCGAATAGCGGCTCGCACTTCATGACCATGCCTTCGCCGCCGCCGAACGGGCGGTCATCCACGGTGCGGTGGCGATCGTGGGTGAAGTCGCGCAGATCGTGGATGTGGGTTTCGATCAGGCGCGCTTCGCGGGCGCGCCGGACGATTCCGTAGTCGAGCGGGCCACCAAAAAACTCGGGGAATATTGTGATGATGTCGAATCGCATTGACGACAATCGTACCTTAAATAGGGGTCTCATTGAGGTGCAGCGACGGCGCAAATAAGAGCTTGCGCGGGTGAGGCTGCTCAAGCGGTGGCGCTCTGTGCCGATGCCTTGAGATCGCGCAGTTATTCCCGATTCAAATCGCGGAGGCCTTCAGGGAAGACGACTTCAATGCGGCGCGCGGCGGTGTCAATTTGGACGCAAATTTCCTGGGCAAGTGGAATAAGCAGCTCGCCGGTTGGCGAATCCACTTCGAGCAGCGGCGTTCCTTTCAATTCTTCGCCGGGAAACTGGACGTCGCGGACGCGGCCGACGAGTTTTCCGCCATCGCGTTCATAGACTTCGCAGCCGACCAGATCAGTGACGTAAAAACTTCCGGCGGGAAGCGCCATGCGCTCGCTGAGAGGAATCTGCACTTCGAGGCCGACGAGTTTTTCGGCATCGGAAATCGAATCGGAGCCGTCGAAATGAAAGATCGCCTGTCCGCCGCGGCTGTGGCTCAGCCAGCAGGAGCGCACTCGAGCGCTTCGCGCCGTGGATGACCGCGGATTCCACAAATCCGCCGCGCGCAATTTTGTGAGACGTTCAGGAAAGTCGGTGAGGATTTCAGCAGCCACTTCGCCGCGCCTGCCGTGCGGGCGAAGGATACGCGCGACGGTGACGCGGGCTGCTTGAGGTGATTGCTCGATGATCGCTACTCGAGAATTTCCAGCGTAAAGCGTTTTCGCAGTTTCATGCCGGCGGCACCGAGAAGGGTGCGAATTGATTTTGCCGTGCGGCCCTGGCGTCCGATCACCTTGCCCAAATCCTCTGGGTGAACGCGAAGTTCGAGGACCGTGACTTGCTCGCCTTCCACTGCCTTGACTTGGACGTCATCAGGATGATCTACAAGTGCTTTCGCAATCGACTCGACAAGCTCTCTCATCGCGAATCCTCCGCAGCGCAGTGAGCAGCAACAAATTCGCTCGAACATGCACGTGAACTAGGCATATATCTGGGCTGGGAGTAAGACGGCTCAGGCAGGCTTCCGGTTCCGAAGAAAGCTGCGTACCGTATCGCTGGGCTGCGCGCCTTTGCTGATCCAATATTGCGCGCGTTCGCGGTCGAGTTCAATCGCCGCCGGCTTCTTCAGCGGATCGTAGGTTCCAATAATTTCAACGAACCGTCCGTTCCGAGGCCGCGTTTTTTCGGTGACGATTACGCGGTAAAACGGGCGTTTCTTCTTGCCAAAGCGAGCCAGACGAATCATCAACACTAGAAATTCCTCCTCATTTACTTGCGACCAGTATAGCGGACGGCGGGGATTTCACCAACGTTCTTCTGCTTCTGAGCCAGCGGGTGGGCCACCAGGCGGGCTACCAGGGGTCAAAATAGTCGTAGTTGCGCTGGGCGGGGATCTTGCCATCGCGAAACTCGAGGAATAGCGCAAAATGGGCCCGCATTTGAGCGCCCGCCTGGAGACCCGCGACGGGGCCAGCGAGGGTGCCGGTCCATAGGACCTCGAGGGAGACGCGGTTCCCGCTTTCCATTTCGCGCTGAATTTCGTAATGCTGGCTCGACAGCATCTGCCGGCCTTTTTCGGCAGCGGCGAGCATCTGCGGGAGCCCGAAACGGCCGCCTTGAGGGGCGAGCTTATTCGGGAAGAGTTCTTGAACGACATCACTGGTGAAAAATTGCGCCAGCGCTTCGCCGGTGGCGCCGCGCTCGATTGCTTGAAGGTAATTTCGCGCGGTGACGAGGTTTCCGGCCGTGTGCGTTGATTGCGCGGTCATTGCCCGGTCATTGCGCCGTCATTCCCCGGTCATTCCTCAGTTATTCCTCGCCCACCAGGCCCGGGGGCGGTTTCAGGCCAGCGAACTTACCGAGGCCGCGCATCTTCGTTTTTGCGAGGCTGCCGTACTGCTTCATCATCCGGCGCATGTCGGAATATTGCTTGAGCACCTGGTTCACTTCCTGCACGGAGGTGCCGCTGCCGCGGGCGATGCGTTTGCGGCGCTTACCGTCGATCAGGCGGTCGTCGGCACGTTCGGCGGCGGTCATCGAATTGATGATGGCTTCGACGGAGGTGAGGCGCTTTTCGTCGATTTCGGTGTTTTTCGGGAGATTTGCGAACGGGCCTACTTTCGGAAGCATTCCCACCAACTGCTCGAGCGAGCCCATCTTTTTGATCTGGCGCAACTGGTCGCGGAAATCCTCGAGGGTGAAATCGTTTTCGCGGAGTTTGCGTTCGAGTTCGCGGGCTTTCTTTTCGTCAATATGCTTTTCGGCTTTTTCGATCAGGCCGAGGACGTCGCCCATGCCGAGGATGCGGGAGACGATGCGGTCGGGGTAGAAGGGTTCGAGCGCGTCATATTTTTCGCCGATACCGACGAATTTCACAGGAGCGCCGGAGACTTTGCGAATTGAAAGGGCTGCACCGCCGCGGGCGTCGCCATCAAGTTTTGTGAAGACAACACCGGTGATGCCGAGTTGCTTGTGGAATTCGCCTGCGGAGCGAACTGCGTCTTGCCCGATCATTGCATCGGCGACGAAGAGAATTTCGGTGGGATTCAGTTCGCGTTTCAGCATCTGCAATTCGTTCATCAGTTCGGCGTCGATGTGAAGGCGGCCGGCGGTGTCGACGAGAATCACGTCGTTCGCCGACATCTTTGCTTCGCGGACCGCACCGCGGACGATTTCGAGCGGCTTATCGGTTCCGGCGCCGGGCCAGCAGGGAGTGCCGGTGGCGCGCGCGACTTGAGCAAGTTGTTCGCGAGCCGCCGGACGGTAGACGTCTGTCGAGACGACCATGGGGCGGTGGCCGTGCTCGGCGAGCCACTTACCCATTTTTCCGGTGGAGGTGGTTTTGCCGGAGCCTTGGAGGCCGACGACGAGCCAGATCGAAGGCGGCCGTGAACTGAATTGGGGCTTGGCTTCGCGGCCGAGCAAGTCGGCGAGTTCGTCGCGGACGATTTTAACGACTTGTTGATCGGGTGAAAGTTGAAGAAGGACTTCCTGACCGAGAGCTTTTGTGCGGACGTGGGCGATGAAGTCTTCCGCGACGCCGAGATTCACGTCGCCATCGAGGAGGGCTTCGCGGATTTCGGCGAGGCCGGCATCGAGATGCTCCTCGGTGAGTTTGCCCTGGCCGCGCATGTTCTTGAATGCGCGCTGTAATTTTTCGGTTAGCGTTTCAAACATGAAAGAACCTGTGACTCGTGGCCCTGCCTACATCCGGCGGGCAGGCTCGTAACTCGTGATTTGTGAACCGCGAATCGAGCGGAGCGCCGCCCGGCTGCCCGGATGGAACCGCGAGGCGCGTTCGCGCGATTGTGCGGCGCGTGCTCGTCATTGGCTAGTTCGCGCCTTGTTTGGCCGCGTCGGCGCGTTTGGCGGGCGGGGCGGCGAAACCCTTCAGGAGGGCGCTGAGTTCGGCGGATGTAATTGTGTCGTCGACGAAGGTGAACGTTCCTTTGTCTTTCATTTCGCGGGCGGCTTTCAGGAATGCGCCGATGGCGACGCGAGAGAGAGCCGCGCCGAGGCTGATGCGCTTGGCACCGGCAGCGATGAGATCGTTAACCGGGAAATTGGCTCCTTTCAAGCCTGCGAGGACGTTCACCGGTTTCGGCGCGACTGCGGCGCAGACGGTCCGGATGGCTTCGAGGGTTGGGAGGCCGGGGGCGTAGAGCACGTCGGCACCGGCGGCGGCGAAAGCCTGGAGGCGGCGAATCGTGTCGTCGAGGTCGTTGCGGCCGTGAAGATAATTTTCGGCGCGCGCGGTGAGGGTGAAAGGAAAAAGCAGCGCGCGAGCGGCTTCGACTGCAGCTGCGACGCGCTCGACGGCGTGGGCGTGATCGTAAATCGGGCGGCTGTCGTTGCCGGTGGCGTCTTCGACCGAGCCGCCAACGATTCCGGTGGCGCCGGCGAGGCGGATGGTTTGCGCGACGAATCGCGGGACGTGGCCGAACGTGTTTTCGAGATCGGCGCTGACGGGAAGATCGGTGGCGTCGGCGATTGCGGCGCAGTGGGCGAGGGCTTCTTCGCGTTTTACTTCGCCATCACTGCGGCCGACGGTGAAGGCGAAGCCGGCGCTGGTGGTGGCGAGAGCTTCGAAGCCGAGCGCAGCGAGCATACGGGCCGAACCAGCGTCCCAGGGATTGGGGATGATGAAAGCGCCGAGGCGGGTGGGGCCCAGCGGGGCGCTTGGGCGCCCAACTTCGGCGGTGAGACCGTGAAGAGTGCGAAATTTTATGGCTTTTTCGTGCTGACTAATGGGCATGCGATTCTCTTTTCTGGGCGCAAATTCCGGTTTGTCAAATCGCCATCCAGTTGCGATTAGAAATTATTAAGTTACTTCTTATCTGCATGTTACTCGATTTTCTAATCCCGGAGTTGCGATTAGAAAATGGCTCGTTTGCGGGAGCCCGATGGCGGGCGGAATGCAGGCCATACTTCGCAGAAGCGATTGGCTTCGGCTGGTTCGGGACTCGGAGGCGTCGAGGCGCCGGCGACATCTTAGGGTCTCGCTCGACCGGCGTTTCCAGGGGCCGCGACGGCTGGGGCGAGTTGGCGATTCGATTCATAGCCGACATTAGGCTAGCACGATGAGGGATGGATGCAAGTAGGTAGGTGGCGTAAGGATTTTTAACCTGCGAGGAGCTAACGACGTTTGCGAGATTTTCGATGGGGCGCCTCGAGTAGCAGGATATTGTGACCCTCGGTATCGTGCAAGACGGCCCAGGACGTTGGACCGGATTCGTAGCGGAGGATGCGATAGCGGCCGAGCAATTTGACAGTGGCCGCGAGATCGGAAACCTCGAAAAACAGCACAGCCTTGTCGCGCGAAGGATAATTCTCGGAATCCTTGCGTTCGACGCAGACGAATGAGCCGTTGGCGTCGAATTGAGCGAAGTGACCGGCGGATTCATCAGTGAGTTCGAGGCCGAGGATCTCCCGATAAAATTTCTTTGCGCGAGGTAAATCGTCGAAATAGAGTTCGACGCCAGTCAGCCGCAGATTCGGTTTGGACTTTCGGATGGCTTTCTTTTTGGCGGGCATAGCAAAAGTATAGCCCGGAGCAGCCGGTTTGGAGTGAACATGCCGGGAGCTGCGGGTTACTCGATCTTGGGGCGCTCGGAGCCGAAACAGGGCAAGACGAAGCGCCGGGCGATGATTTCGGTTACGACAAATAGGTAGAAAATCGGATGCGCGCGCGACGCAGGTTGCAGTAGGATGCGCAAATGCTGCTGAAAAACCTGTTGCGAGTGTGTGACGAGGAATTGCGGCGCGTGATCGGGGCGGTTGTGGCGATGTGGGAACACGCGCGCGAGCTTGACGAGCAGGCGTTGCGCTCGTTGGGCGTGGTTCCTCGGGAGCGGCGCTCGCGGTAGAGACTGCCGGCTGGTGAGGTCCTGGCCTCATAGACTGGCGGGGATGTGTCGGTGATTCAAGATTTTCTTCGCGATTTTGGTCCTGCTGGAAATTCCATTTAAGGCGCACGACGAGGGAACGCGCTCGTTGTGGGTAGCTATTCAAAACAGCTGACGCTACATCTGTGGATTGTTGGCTGCGCCGTGCCGGTGGTCGAGGGGCGCAGCCGGCAGCGCCCCTACTAGATGTGGTTGGGTGCGAGGTTGATGGATGGATGTTGCCCGGGGCCGAGAGGGCACGGTCCCGAACAGTGATCCGGGATCTTCGACGTGCCGTGCCGCTACGAAGAAATCGGAGGCTGCGTTACACCTACGGTTGGATTTGGATCAGGCCGGGCTGGGGTTTTGGTTTGGGGCCGCCGGGGCGCCAGCGCGAGGGATGAATCGCGCGGGAGCGGAGTTTGTTGACGAAGAGGCCTGTGTTGATCGAGCCGGAGACAAAGTGGCCGACCTTGAAAGGGCCTACAACTTTTTCGGTTCTGATCCAGTGGAGGGCGCTGCTGATGGTGCAGCCGCACTGGGAGCAGTCGGGAGTGCCGCCGAAGACGCATGGTTCGACGCGGCTTTTGAGGTCGGCGGAATAGTTGGCGGACATTTTTGCGAAGAGGCAATCGTCGGGATTTTCGGGTGGGCGAAGCAGGGCTTCTCCCATCCCTTTGGTGAAGAGGAATTTCGGGAACTTCTTGTAAAGCACAGGGAGTTCGCGAGCGAGGGTTTCGCGGTCGGCGGGCAGAAGCATTTCCGCGCTTTGTTCGCCGATTTGGGGAGTGTAGACGCTGACCCAGACACGGTTCACTTCCGGGCGCGCGCTCCAGAAGGCGACATATTCTTCGAGGTAACCGGAGCGTTCGAGCATCGGGCGTGTGATGACCCAGTGAACGTTGATTTCGCGGCCTTCGATATTTTTGAGAATGCGTTCGTAGGTGGCGGGCTGGCGGCGGATGTCGTGGTGCTCGGGGAGGCCGTCGATCGAGACGGCGACGCGGACGCGCGGCAGCTTCATCCATTCGACGGGGATGGGAATGACGGCGCTGGTGACGACGAGGGTGAAAATATTCATGCCGCTGAGGATGGGGAGAATGCGGCTGAGCTCTTTGTGGCGGACGAGCGGTTCGCCGCCGACGAGGGAAACGTGAATCGGTTTGTGCTTGCGGACGAGATCGACGACGCCATTGACGAGAGCGTCGCCATGGAGGTCGTTGAGCTGGCGGAGAGTGGTTTCGCCGCCGAGGTGCGAATCACCGTACGCGTAACAGCCCGGGCAGGTGAGCGGGCATTCGCGAGTGATTTCGATGGAGAGCATGGGCACTTTGCCGGTGAGGATATTGCCCCACGCGGCGAGAATTTCGCGCTTGGTGATGCTCGGATTGGGAGCGGAGGTCGCCATAGCCTATTATGACGCAAAAACGGGGCGGTGGGCGTCCTACGATTGGGCGTTGCGAACTGCAATCGCGGCTTCGGGCTTGTGCTCGGGTTGGCAGGGCTCGAGTGCTCTTGAACGAAAAAGCTGATTCGTTGACAGGGGATGGGTGGGGGAGTTAGGGTGCGACGTAAGAATTGGGAGGAGGGTGGCGATGAAGACGACTTTGCTGGGGCTGGTAGCGCTCGTGGTGGTATTTGCGGCGCGGGCACAAGCGCCTGCGTCGAATCCGGTGCCGACGAAGGATGAGCCGCACCATCACCTGGTGCTGGAGAATACGTACGTGCGGGTGTTGCACGTGGAAATTCCAGGGCATGAAGCAACGCTGCTGCATGCACATGATCTTCCGTACGTGTCTGTGACGCTGGGCACTGCGGATTTTGTGAATGCGCTGGTGGGCAAACCAGAGGCGCACGCAACGATGGCGGACGCGCAAGTGGCATACTCGAAGGGCGGGTTCGCGCATGTGGTGCGAACGGATGCCGGCGCGCCTTTCCAAAATTTCACGGTGGAGCTGCTGAAGCCGCAGGGAGCGGCGCGGAATCGCTGCGTGAAAGTGGTGGCGGATTCGCCAGTGCAGGATTGTCCGGCTGGTGCCGCAAATTTCCCCGTATTCGAGACGGACGAGATGCTGGTCGAGTCCGGGACGCTTGGGGCGGAGGGAAAGCGGGCGGAGGCGGCGTCTGATTCGCCGCGGCTTTTTCTGGTGCTCGATAAGTCGGAATTGACGATTACGATTCCGGGGCTGGGGGACAAGGCGCTGCATACGGGAGATGCGTTCTGGCTACCGGCAGGAGCGGCGCCATCGCTGGCGAATTCTGGGGCGACGACTTCTCGATTTCTAGTGCTGACATTCAAGTAGCCACTGAGGCACCGAGAGCTAAGAACGAAATACGAGATCGTACGCTTGCGCCAATCTCCTCGATAAAGCGGTGATAGCCTTCCTTGACCGTGGTGCGGGGGTCGTCTAGACTCGTTGTTTCGCCTGGGTGCGTGATTCCCGACAGAGAGGCAGAAGCTGCCACCCTGAAGGGTGGCGGTACAAAGCCTAGCCGGGTGCGCGATTCGCTCTGGAAGCGGGGCGCAGCGAGCAGCGCCCGTACGACTGCGAAATTTGCTGACGCGTGAAGCGAAACACGACACGCTGGCCACACGTAATAAATAAAGAGATTGAGCGAAAAGCAGAGGAGAGGAATCGTTGCCGAAACGCACTTTTCAGCCGCATGTGCGCCGCCGTCATAAGAAGCACGGCTTCCGCGCAAGAATGAAGAGCCAGGGTGGACGGAAGGTACTTGCGACACGCCGCAAGAAGGGGCGCCACAGTCTCACGCGGGTCTAACCTCGCGCGGCATGAATTTCCCCGCGCCGCTCGCTTGGTGCGCCGGTCGGAATTCGATGCGGTGTATCGCGAAGGCCGTCGCCGGACGAGCCGGGAGTTCGCCGTTTTTCTTCGCGCCAATGGCCTCGACCAGAGCCGGTTCGGGTGGAGCATCAAGAAAGCGCTGGGGAGCGCAGTGAGGCGCAACCGCATCCGGCGTAGAATCCGCGAAATCGTACGATTGCACCGACAGGAGATTTCTCCAGGATGGGACATTGTAATTCACCCGCGCACGTCAGTGGCTACTGCGGAGTTTGCGGGGCTGACGGAAGAGCTGCTGAAACTGCTGCCGCGGGGCGCGGCGGAGATTCCGGTATCGAGCGTTTTACCAAGCAAGGAATAGCTGCACGCGTACGGAAACTTTTGCGTGCGGCGGTGAGCTGGTTGTTGCTGCTGCTGGTGCGGATCTATCAGGTTTTTCTTTCGCCGTTTTTCGGCGGCGCCTGCAAGTTCTACCCCTCGTGTTCAAAATACGGATATGAAGCGATTGCGCGGCACGGAGCGTGGCGCGGAAGCGTGCTGGCGATAAAGCGATTGTTGAGGTGCCGTCCGTTTACGAAGGGCGGGTTCGATCCGGTGCCGGATGCGGACGAATTGAGCGATTTGCACGCCGGAAAGCGCGGACGGTTCGCGGGAGATGTGGAGGACAAACCCTTCGCAGACGGCGCGCCAGGTAAACGCTTAGCAGAAAGCATTGAGGGCAAGGGGGAAATCGCGCAGTGAGCGAAATGAACGATCAAGTTCGAGCAGTGGTTTTCATTTTGCTCGCGCTGCTGATTCTGTTTACGTGGGGACATTTTTTTAAGCCGCCGGTTCCGGCGCCGCAGCCCGCGACGACCGGCAACGCACAAGTGGCGCCGAGCGCGGGCGCAGGTACGTCCGGCGCTGCGAGCATTCCAGGATCTGTGGCCGTCGCGAGTGGGCCGACTGCCGCTGCGGGCAAGTCATCGCCTGTTACTGCGATTCAAGCGGCGGAAGAAAAAACGATCGTGGTCGAGAGCCCGCTGTATCGGGTGGAGTTTTCGAATCGCGGCGGGGTGGTGCGCAGTTGGAAGCTGAAGAAATATTTGACGGATCAGAAGCCGCCACGGCCGCTCGACCTTGTGAACGGGGAAGCGGCGAAGGAACTGGGCTGGCCTTTTTCGCTGGTTTTGACGGATTCGCAGCTGGAAGCGCAGGCGAATTCGGCGCTGTATGATGTGACGCCGACGGCGGCGAGCAACGCGAACGCGAATTTGCAGGCGCCGACGGATGTGACGTTCCACTGGAGCGACGGGCATCTCGACGTGGTGAAGAAGCTGTCGTTCACTTTGGGTTACGAGATGACGGTGGAGTGCACGGTAACGGTGGACGGCAAGGCGATCCCGGCCGCGATTGCGTGGCGCGGCGGGTTCGGCGACAAAGAGGTGTACAACGCGGCGCAGCTTGTGAGCGTTTTCTACAAGCAGAACGACAAGCTCAACCTGCTGCAATACAAGAAGCTGGGCGTTTCAGGGAACCAGGCGCAGCCGGCAGTGCAGAACGGGCCTCTCGAATATCTGGGCATCGAAGATCAGTTTTTTACCGCGGCATTTCTTCCTGACGGAACGAACCTTTCGCTTTGGCACTGGATGCAGAACCACAACGTGCTCGACGACGGGAAAACCGTGGCGGAGCCGGAAGCGGAAATGGCGGCGGGGACGACAGAGCCAGCGGAACTGCGGGCGCGCGTGTTTGTGGGGCCGAAAGACTTGACGCTGCTGAGCAGCGTGAAGCCGCCACTGAAGGAGCTGGTGCAGTTTGGCTGGACCGAAATTATCGCCAAGCCGATTTTCGACATTCTGAAATGGATTTACAAGTACGTACCGAATTACGGCTGGGCGATCGTGATTCTGACGCTCATTATCAACATGGCGATTTTCCCGTTGAAGATGAAGAGCTGGCGGTCGATGCAGAAGATGCAGAAGGTGGCGCCGGAAGTGCGGCAGATTCAAGACCGCTACAAAAAATATTCGATGAGCGATCCGCGCAAGAAAAAGATGAACGAAGAAGTGATGGCGGTGTATTCGCGCGAGGGCATCAATCCAATGGGAAGCTGCATTCCGATGCTTTTCCAGATGCCGATCTGGTGGGCGTTGTGGCGAGTGCTGAACGGCGCAATCGAATTGCGGCACGCGCCGTGGATCTGGTGGCTTCACGACCTCTCGGCGAAGGATCCGTATTACATATTGCCGATTGCGATGACGATTACGATGTACCTGACGACAAAAATGACGCCGCAAACGACAGCGGACCCATCGCAGCAGAAAATGATGCAGTTCATGCCGCTTTTTATGGGCGTAATTTTCTTCCGGTTGTCGAGCGGGCTGAATCTGTATATGTTTACGAGCAACCTGGTGGGCATGGGGCAGCAATATTATTTGAATCGCACGGAACCGCTCCCATCGAGGAGCAAATTCAAGAAGAAGAACGAATGAACGAAGGACGACATCCGGCCGGGAAACGGCCACCGATGAAAGACGCGCCGCGCAGCGAAGCGCATTTCGACCGGGCGCGCGCGGTGGAAGAATTGAAGCGCTATCTGGATGTGTGCGTGCGCGAGATGGGACTCGAGATCGAGTACGATATTTCGGCCGGAGCGCCGATGAAGGCGGAGGGCGGGGCGCCAGCGGCGGATGCAGCGGAAGTGGTGGTGGCGTTTCGCGGCGCCGATGAGGCTTTGCTGCTGGAGCACAATGCCGAGCTACTGCTCGCGCTCGAGCACATCGGGCATCGCTGGTTGCGGCTCGATCCGCGGCTGCACGATCAGGTGCGCTTCGATTGCGGAGATTACCGGACGACGCGGCTGGAGGAGTTGAAACTGTCTGCGCGGGTAGCGGCGCAGCGAGTGCGCGAGACAGGGCAACCGTTCCGGTTTAATCCGATGTCGTCGCGGGAGCGGCGGCTGATTCACCTGGAATTGAATGGAGCGGCCGGCGTCCGGACAATGAGCGAAGGCGCCGGGGATCACCGGCAGCTTGTGATTTATCCCGCCGGGAAGAGGCAGTGATCCGTAGTTCGTGACTTGTGAGGCGCGTGCCGAATTATTCCGCCGCTAGCGCGATATTCTTCTATAAGTAGTCAGACTTCGAGACGCGAATCGCCCACCTTTATTGACCTTTTTTTTCGATCCTGACCTTAGACTTCGAGGGTGTAGCCTTTTTTGCCGACGTTGAAGGCTTGCGTGTTGCCGAGGCGGTCGCTGCGGCCTGCACATTCGTGGATGTGTCCGCAGAAAAGATAAAGAGGCTGGACGCGATCGACCCATTCGCGAAGGGTGGGGCTGCCGGCGTGTTTTCCGGCGGCGAATTCGTCGAGACGCGTGCCCTGCGGCGGAAAATGGACGACGAGATAGAGGGGCTTGACGTGGTCGAACGCGGAGAGCGCCTTCGCGATTTCTTCCTCTGAATATTCTCCGGGCGTGTTGAAGGGAGTGATGTTGCTGTAGCCGAGGCCGGCCCACTCGGTCGCGCCGTTGTTCGATGTGAGGGTGCGCACCTGGCGATGGAAATCAACGAAGCCGTAGCGGCGGCAGAATTCGCGCGTTTCATCGTAGCTTTCGTGATTTCCCGGAAGCACCCAAACTTTTTCACCGAGGGGCTTCAGGAGATCGCCGCAGCGGTTGAGGTCCTTTCCGAAGGTGGAGAGATCGCCGGCGGCGATGTAGATGTCCGCCGGCTGTGCGACGATTTTTTCGAGCGCGCGAATATCGCCGTGGATATCGCTGAAGATCAGGACTTTCATGGCAGATGGTGCGGCATGCGCTGCATGTTTTTCAAGAAGAGCCCGCTCTCTTCCCAGCCTTCCTCCACCACTTTACCATCAGAATCAAAGACCACAAGATAGGTGAACGGCTGCGGCCGGCGCCGTTTCGGGTTCACGAAGCGGTTCTCTCCGAACTCTACGACGTGAAGATCGCCTTCGGCGGAGCTGCGGATGACCGGGAACCGCGCGAAGCTCCAGTAGAGTTTAACTTCCGGGAGTTCGAGGGCGGCGGCGATGTACTTGTCAGCAGGCGAGTCTGGGAAAAACTGAAATGGCTGAGCGCCGAGGTGACGGATATCGACGCGAGACTGAAAGACGCCGTTGCTCGAGCGAATTATTCCGCCCCAACTGAGCCAAGAGGGCGGCAGCGGCAGTGCGGCCATGCGGTCGGCTTGAATATGATTTTCGGCTGCGAACGCTTTCACCCGTTGCATCACGAGATGGTGCGCGAGCCAGCAGTTGGCGATATAGAGGACCATCGCGTAGGTTCCAAGCCGGCACCAGGTAGAGCGTTTTAGGCGAAATCCCCAACCGCCAATTGAGGGGACGAAGAACAGTCCTGCTAAAACGGCGATGGAGACGATCAGAACCGAAACGTGAAACGGATATCCGACCGACGTCGCGAGCTCCCATCCTGCGAAGGTGGCAAGAGTGAACAAAACCCACATTTGCGCGGACCGTTTGCGGTTTTTCGCGCGGTCGCTGTAAATCCACGCAATTACCTGGGGGAGGAGAATGGTTGCAGAGAATGCGAGGTCAATGATGAAGAGAAGATCCCAGGCGACGCGTTGCTGAGAGATTGGAGTCAACATGCGTGTGCCGAAAGACGTGGCGCCGTCGAGAAGGATGTGGCTCGCGATGCCAACTCCGTAAATGAGGGTGAGCGTGGCCCAGGAAGGCGATTCGAAATTGAAGCGGCGCGCGACCCAGCGCGTGAGCCACGCGAGGAGCGCAGCGAAGAACGGCAGACCAACGAAGGAGTGAGTGATGCCGCGATGATATTTGATGATTGCGAGCGGATCGCGGGAGATTACGTCGGCAATCGTATCGACGTCGGGAAAAACGGCGCCGAGCGTGGCGGCAAAGGTAGCGACGCGGCCATAACGCTCGGAGAAAAATCCTTTGCCGAGGAGAGCGCCCGTGATGCCGTGGGTTACAGGGTCCATGAACGAAGTGAGGAACGGGAATTGTACACGATTGGGAGGGAGGTCAAAAAATCTCGATGAGCGGATGACGCTTCGGGACGACCTCTCCGATAATGCGCGCGGGAACGCCGCGACGTTGCATCGCAGCCAGCGCGGAGTTCGCGGCTTCGGGTGCGATCGCTGCGAGCAAGCCTCCAGAGGTTTGGGGATCGAAGAGGAGCGCGCGGAATTCGTCGGCGACGGCGCTGGTGAACTCGACGCAGCTTTCGACGAACTCGCGATTATTTTTCATGCCGCCGGAAAAGAAGCCTCCGCGGGAGGCTTCGATTGCGCCGGGAAGATATTCGATACGCGCGTGATCGATTTTCAGCGAGACGCCGCTGCCGATCGCCATTTCACGGGCGTGGCCGAGGACGGCGAAGCCGGTCACGTCGGTGACCGCGTGGATGGGGCGGTCAGCCTTAGCGTCGCCCCCGTTCCTGTGCGGAGCGACTGCGTCGTCCACTTCGTGCAGCGCTTCGGCTGCATCGCGATTGAGGCGGGTCATGGAGGCCGTGGAGGCTGCGACCCAGGCAGGTTCGGCGCGGCCTTGTTTCAGCGCGGTTGAGATGACCCCAGTGCCGACCGGCTTGGTGAAGAGAAGAAGGTCGCCCGGGCGCGCGCCAACGTTTTTCCAGATGCGATCGGGGTGGATGAGGCCGGTGACGGCGTAACCGAACTTCAGTTCGTCATCGCGGATCGAGTGGCCGCCCACGACCGTGCAATTTGCTTCGGTCATCTTCGCGAGGCCGCCGCGCAGAATCTGTTCGAGAATTTCGGGCGAACTCGCGGTGGGAAACGCGACAACCGTGAGCGCTGAAATCGGGCGGCCGCCCATCGCGAAGATGTCGCTCAGCGAATTTGCGGCTGTGAGCTGGCCAAAGAGGGTGGGGTCGTCAACGATCGGCGTGAAAAAATCGACGGTCTGGACGAGGGCAAGTTCATCGGTGAGGCGATAAACTGCGGCGTCGTCGGCGGTCTCGAAACCGACGAGCACGTTTGGATCGGTTTGGATGGGCAGGCGTTTAAGGACTGCGTCGAGAATGCTGGGGCTCAGCTTTGCCGCGCAGCCGGCTGCCTTTGCTGTGGTGGTCAATCGAACTGCTTCCGCCATTCCCGCCTCCAGGAACCAAAACAGGGATTATAAGATTATAGCGCTTTGAGAATTTTGGCGCGCGAAACGGAACAGCGCCTCATCGAGCGGTGTGAAGCCGCTAGAGCTTTCCAGATTGATCGTCAGGCTGAGGCGGCAGAGGAGCGGATTGGAATCGTGATCGTCTTTGAGGGTTCGCTTGCGACATGAGTTGCCGAAAGCATGTGGCAGCGGCCGTCGAACACGGCACCGGGTTCGATGATGAGGCAGGGGGTGTGGATTTCACCGGTGACGATGGACTTCGTCTGAATTTCGACTTTGCCGCGGGCGTTGATAATTCCGTCGAAGCGACCGCCGATTATGACGTAGTTCCCTTCTATGACACCTTCCATGACCGAGTTCTCGCCGAGAATAAGCGTCTCGGTCGAGACCAAGGTTCCCTTCACGATGGCGTCGAGGCGAAAGGTGCCCGAAACTTCGAGCTTTCCTTCGAAGCGGACTCCTTTCTCGAGAAAGCCCAGCCACTCGCCGGAATCTTGATTCTTGCGGTCAAACCACGACAGCGCCATTCAGCAAACTCCTATATACGTAATACTATTTTGCCATCAACTGGTCATAGAGGCGGGACAAATCGCTATCATTGTAGTATTCAAACACTAACTGGCCCGGACGGTTTGGGGAGCTGGGATGCACCAGGACGCGAGTGCCATAGGCACGCTGCAGTTCCTCCACCGCGGCTTTGAGGTTTGCGTCCGGCTGAAACGATGCGCGCGTGTACTTAGGCTTTGTTCCACGCGTGGCCAGGCGTTCGACTTGCCGAACGGTCATTCCGCCCCGGGCGATTCTGCGCGAGAGTTCGAGGCGGGCGTGACTATCCGCGATCGCGAGTAACGCGCGACCGTGACCGGCAGTAAGACGGCCTTCCTCGAGCAGGTCCTGAATCGGTTCCTCGAGTTTCAGGAGGCGCACGGCGTTGGCGATCGTAGCCCTGTCTTTTCCTGTGCGGTCGGCCACTTGTTCTTGCGTGAGATTGAATTCTTCGGTGAGGCGCTGGAAAGCGCGAGCCTGTTCGATTGGATTCAAATCCTCGCGCTGGAGGTTCTCGACGAGAGTCATCTCGAGAGCCATTTCTTCGGGCACGTCGCGCACGACAACGGGAACCCGCTGCATCGAAGCACGCTGGGCGGCGCGCCAGCGGCGTTCGCCGGCGATTAGCTGGTAGCGAGCGTTGATGCGGCGGACAACGAGCGGCTGGACGATTCCGCTCGAGACGATTGAGCGGGCGAGCTCGTCGAGAGCTTCTTCGCGAAAACGCGTGCGCGGCTGATAAGGGCTCGGATCGATCAGGTCGATATCGACGTGGAACAAGCCGTCACTCGGAGCTGTTGCCGGGATCGTCTGGGGAGCGATCGTCGACGTCGTCGTTTGTGTCGCTGGCTGCGACTTCGCCGGAGCTACCGCCGCTGCTGCTCCCGACCCGGACGCCACCGGTGCTGGCACCTGCGGCTGCTGCTGCTGCGACTCCGGTATCGGCTCCCGTATCAATGCGCCTAGTCCCCTGCCCAAGGCGTTTCTCGGCATTGGCGATAACCTCCTTAGATAGTTGAATATAGCTTTCCGCACCCTTACTATGTATGTCGTAGAAGATGACTGGCTTTCCATGGCTGGGAGCTTCGGCGAGACGGACGTTTCTGGGAATTACTGCCTCAAAGACCTGGGAGCCGAAGAAGCTGCGGAGATCTGCTGCTACCTGCTTCGACAGCGTGGTGCGGTCATCGTACATCGTGAGCAAGATGCCTTCGATTGCAAGCGCGGGGTTAATGGTCCGACGAAGGCGCATGAGCGTGTCGAGTAGTTCGGAGACACCTTCGAGAGCCAGATACTCGCACTGAATGGGAACCAAAACCGAATCCGCGGCGGCCAGTGCGTTGAGGGTCAAAAGATCGAGGGCAGGGGGCGAATCAATAAGAATGAAGTCGTATTGGTCCTTTACAGCTTGTACCACTTCCTTAAGGCGAAATTCGCGAGCGTCCGCGGAGACGAGCTCGACGGCGGCACCTGCAAGATTCTTGTCGGAAGGTACGATATCGAGCGATTCGACTTGAGTGTGCAGGGTTACGCGAGAGAGGGGCTCATTCAAGATTAGCGATTGGTAAAGGGTGCGCCGAGCAGGATCTTTTGGGAATCCGAGGGCACTGGTGGTATTACCCTGAGGATCGCAATCTATGACTAGTGTTCTCTTCTCAGCGACGGCGAGAGAGGCACCGAGGTTAACGGCTGTGGTTGTCTTACCGACACCGCCCTTTTGGTTCGAGACGGCGATTATGCGCGCCAAACGTGGCCCCCAGTGCGAAGCGCGAATTTACAGAAATATTTTGCGCGATGCAAGATGTTTCACGTGAAACAAACGCGAAAATTATTGGAATGGCACTGATGTTTCACGTGGAACACTGCGGAAGAGGCAGTCTTATGATTTTGGCGATCCAGCGAGGAGGAAACGCCGTTCAGAACCTGGAATTGGAACCTGCGGATGCCATATCCAAGATCTTTCATTTGAAATTCTCTGAGAGTCTTCGTAGCCAAGCCAAAGGAGGACGATGCCGGACGGATTCAAGTGTTTTCTCGACCACTTCAGAAGCTCGTCAAATTGACCAACGGCCCTGGCTGTTATGAAATCGAAGCGCTGGCTTAGCTGTTTGACGTCTTCCATTCGGCAATGGAGGGCCTGGACGTTCTTGATCCGAAGCTCGCGGATGACCTCGTTCAGGAATGCAAATTTTTTTGCGTTGGACTCGATCAACGTCACTCTCAGGGAGGGAGCGACCATGGCGAGAGGAATTCCAGGGAACCCAGCTCCGGAGCCAACGTCGGCGAGCCGACCATTTTCAATCGGGAAAGCGGTCAAGGCGAACAGGCTTTCACCGAAGTGAAAACGAAGGATCTGGTCCAGGCCGGTGACGGTCGTGAGGGAAACGGAGCGATTCCATTTGAGGAGGAGTGCGACATAGGTCCTGATTTGGGCGCTCAGATCCGGCGATGGTGCGAGACCGTATGGCTTCAGCGCAATTTCGATTTCCGCATCGGTTGGAAGACTCATGCTAGCTGTGCCTCAAAATGAGCTCGTACTGATTTCAGGGTGCACCGTTCGGAGCCGCTTCTCCATTAGCCGAATCCACGGGTGAAGTGGTAGCCAGGGCCGCGCGGATTCGAGATGGCGCGAGGAGTCCCACTGTGAGGTCCGCCACAAAATGAGCGGCTATGGAGGGGATCAGGCTTCCCGTCCATGCGCGGACACCAGAAAAAAGGATACCAACCGTAAAGGTCGAGGCTAAGCCGCGACGTCCCTGATACAAGTGAGCGAGAGAGAAAAGGATGGCGGAGGCGAACACGCCGATTACTGTGGAACGAGACCAGTTTTCGAAAACGTACTGTGCGAACCCTCGATAGATGATCTCCTCGCAAACCGCTACAGTGGCGACGAGGGCAAAAAAGGCAAGACGCTCCACGTCGTCGCGCGGGAAGAGCTTCAAAGCGAGCTGAGCAACGGTACCTCTCAGTTCAGCAGCCTGAGAGGCAATCCTCTTGACGCTAACGAGCTGATTGATAAGGAATAAGATAGCTAAAACTACTGCTGTAGTAACAATAAGATTGGGGTGTCGAAGCACCAGGCCCAGCTGAGATGGGCGAATTCCACGAACGCTGGTGCGCCATAGAACGATAGCTGCTGCCAGCCATTGAAACGCGAGGGTGGACGCGTAGAGGGAGAGACGGTCCATTTTGTTCGTGTCGGGGAGTTCGATCAGTTGACGGACGCGACGGCGCCCGAGAATGGGGACGGCGACGGCCAGGGCAATCAGAATGAGAGCGAAATCCGAGTGCATCATTTAAATCCTGGCTACTTTCTCGCGGTAGTGGCGCCTGGTTGCATCGCTTGCTAAGGACGCAACCCGGTCGCGGGGAAGGTTGCAGGCATCCTGGCGCATCGTTTTGTGTGACCCCGGATTCTTGCGAAGCTGATCTTGCCCGCATTAGATGAAAGCATTTTTGCGAGGCTGGGGCAAGCCGAAGTGATTTGCGACTGCTGTTGACACTGACGGAGGCACCGCCGTATGTTTCTCGTTCGCCAGTTTCACGGTGGTTTCTCAGCGGGAACTTTTTGAGCGAGGGCTTTGTGAGGGAGAACTTTGTGAGCGAGAACAAGGCACGATGAAAACCCTTGTACTGGGAAGCGGAGGCCGCGAGCACGCTTTAGTTTGGAAGCTCGGGCAATCGCCGAGCGTTGAAAAAATCTGGTGCGCGCCGGGAAACGGCGGAATCGCGAATGACGCCGAGTGCTTTCCGATCGAACTGAGCGATGTGCAGGCGGCGGCTGACCTGGCTGGGAAGCTAGGCGCGGATCTGACGATTGTTGGCCCGGAGCTGCCGCTGGTGCTTGGCATTGCGGACGAGTTTGGGAAGCGCGGATTGGCGCTGCTGGGGCCTTCGCAAAAGGCGGCGCAGCTTGAGGGTAGCAAGATTTTCGCGAAAGAATTTATGGAGCGGCACGGAATTCCGACGGCAGCAGTGTATGGAACCTACGATCAGGCAGTCGATGCGTATACAGAACTGTGCTCCGTTGATTGGCCTCTCGTGATCAAAGCGGATGGACTGGCTGCGGGAAAAGGCGTGCTGGTGACTTCGTCACCGGATGAAGCGACGGCTTTTATCGATCGCGTGATGGAGCAAAAGGAATTCGGCGACGCCGGGAAGCGGGTGCTTTTCGAAGAAGGGCTGACCGGCGAAGAGCTTTCGTTCATCATTTTGACCGATGGGACCGATTTCGTGCGGATGGCGCCGACGCGGGATCACAAGCGCGCGTTCGACGGGGATGAAGGACCGAACACGGGCGGGATGGGGGCGTACTCGACGGATGATATTTTGTCGGCGGAGCTCGAGAGGAAAATCGTCGAGACGATTGTGCGGCCGACGTTGAAGGGACTTGCGAAGGACGCGATGCCGTATTGCGGATTTCTGTATTTCGGATTGATGCTGACGCCGGAGGGACCGAAGGTACTTGAATTTAACTGCCGGCTGGGCGATCCGGAAACTCAGGCGATCGTGATGCGAGCGGATTTCGATTTCGCGCAGGCCTGCATGGCGGCTGCACGTAGAGAGCTCGGCGGGTTTGCTACCAAGTGGGCGCCCGCGGCGAGCGTGTGCGTGGTAATTGCGTCGGAGGGATATCCCGAGAAACCGATTACGGACAAGAAGATTTCGGGACTTAACGACGAAGGGAAGGTGACGGGCGCGACCGTGTTCCACGCGGGGACGCGGAAGAAAGGTAGCAGTTACTACACTAGTGGTGGCCGTGTTCTGGGAGTGACGGCAAGAGGAAACGACCTAAAAACGGCACGCAAAGCTGTTTACGATGTGTGTAGGTCTTTGACGTTTGATGGTTGCCACTTCCGCGGCGACATCGGACAGCCTATTGCGAAGAAGGTCCGGAGTGCGGCGGAGGCGTCGAATGGGTGAAGTGCTAAATCTGTTCGTCTGCCTCGTACACCGGTTTCCGATGAAGGAAGTAGAGGATGCGGAGGCTGTCGAAAACAAGGGGTTCAAGGGATGCATCCACGGCCGGCCGGGGAGCAAACGGCAGGTGTCGCTGATGGATGTGGAAACGCTGCAGAAATTAGCGATTCCGGCTGGCGCGGTGAAGGAAAATATCACGACGCGGGGATTGGATTTCCGGACGCTTGAGACGGGGCAGCAGCTGAAGATCGGTGGGAGCTTGCTGGAAATCGCAGAGCCGTGCGACCCGTGTTCGCGGATGGACGAGATCCGGCAGGGGCTGCAGCAGGAGTTGCGCGGGCAACGCGGCTGGCTGTGTCGAGTGGTCGAGGGCGGAAGAATTCGACGGGGCGATGAAATTGAGGTGCTCGCAGCTGCGGCAGCGAAATCCATGGAACAGGAGATGCCAGGGTGACGACCGGCAAGAATCGGGGGAAAGGGACGGCGATCGTCGGGATACTGATGGGGTCGGATACGGACTTGCCGGTGATGAGCGAAGCCGGGAAGACGCTGGATAAGTTCGGAATTGGGTATGAGATGGAAGTGGTGTCTGCCCACCGCACTCCAGCGCGAGCGCACGAATATGCGACGTCGGCGGCGGGGCGCGGAGTGAAGGTATTAATCGTGGGTGCGGGGGCCGCAGCGCATTTGGCGGGCGTGATAGCCGCGAACACCACGCTTCCGGTGATCGGCGTACCGCTGGCGACGAGCGCTTTGAACGGCCTCGACGCACTGCTTGCCACCGTGCAGATGCCGGGGGGAATTCCGGTGGCAACGATGGCGATCGACAAGGCCGGGGCAGTGAACGCAGCGATTTTCGCGGCTGAGATACTGGGCTTGTCGGACGGAGAGATTGCGCGGCGGCTGGTGGCGCATAAGGCGGACCTGGTGCGCGGGGTGGCGGAGAAGAATGCCCGGCTTCAGGAGGAGCTTAAGAAAGAGAAATAGGCGGGACAACCTCGTTGAATCCCTCAGCGAATTCGTCATTGAATTCCTCGGCGAATCCCTTCGCGAATATCCTTGGTTGAACTTTCAGCAACGGCTAGTTCCCGGTTGGTTTGAGTAGAGACGGCGCGTCGGATGGGCGCTCTTTCGGCGCACTTGGCGGTTTTGGTTCGTTGGGAGGCGGGAGAACCCAGGCGAAACCCGATTGGAAGCCGATGGTGGCCATGGTTTCGCGAGCGTTCGGTGGAGCGATGGCGTTCAGTGCGGCGCGCAGGAACTGTGTGGCGTCGGCGGTTGCGATTTTGTTGCTGATGCCTTTGAGGAGCATCGAAGCGACCGATGCCATCACCGGATCGGAAGTCGAAAGTTTTTCGAGTCGGGGATCTTTCTGCCGCAGCATTTCAAGCACGGTTGGTGGAGCGACGCCGGGCGGATAGTCGAATTCAACGAGCGTGAGCGGATGGCCCTTTTCGGGAGGCCAATCCTGGAGGTAGAGCGGGCGCTGCATGCGCGTTTCCCAAAAATCTCCGCGCTGGGGGAACTGCTCGAGCGAATAGTTGATGTGCCAGACTTCGGGACCATAGCCTGGGATAAAGCCGGCGACAACCAACTGGACGAGAGGCTCGCCGTCAGGGAGGTCGAGCTTGGCGTGGAGATCTTTGACGACGTCGGTCAGGCGGTCGCCCAGGCCTTGTCCTATGAATTCGATGTCGGTAGCTTCATTTCCCTCCTCGCCATGGAGCAATCTGGGCCCTTGAGGATTGACACGGCCGCGAAGGTGAGGAAGCTCGCGATCGAGCCGCGCCATCTGCTTTTGGGAGGATGGTGAAAACCAGTCAACGGCGCCGAGGATTACGCCCGCGCGTTGGTCTGAGAGCGCGACGGGCGTAGGCGGATGCGTTTGGGTTTCAAACGGGTTTTCGACCGTGGCGATAAGGATGGCGTCCTTTACAACTGCGATCACAACGCGGCCGGCGGCGAGGTTTGCGACGATTTCTTCGCCAGGCTGGTCGGACGGGTTCTGTGCGAAAGCGCGGGGCGGGCGGGAAAAGAAGAGAATCGCGGCAACGCTTACGAGAAGGAAGCCAACGAGCATTCGGTAGGCCGAGGAGGAAGACGCGCGAAGGGGCCGAAGGGACACGAACGTTAGTCTCCTGAGACGGATGCAATTTCCTTGCGCGCGATGGCTTGAACGGCAGTGATGGCAACGACTTTGGCAATGTCGTCTGCGGTACAGCCGCGAGACAGGTCGTTCGCAGGACGAGCGAGGCCTTGCAGGATGGGGCCCAAGGCTTCCGCGCCGGCTAGGCGTTCGACGAGTTTATAGGCGATGTTTCCAGAGTCGAGGTCCGGGAAGATTAAGACATTGGCGCGGCCTGCGACGGGCGAACCGGGGGCCTTATTCGCGCCGATAGCCGAAACGAGTGCGGCGTCGGCTTGCAACTCACCGTCGATTGCGAGGTCCGGCTGGCGGGCTTTCGCGATGCGGAGGGCTTCGCGGATCTTTTCGACGTGAGGGTGCAAGGCTGAACCTTTGGTCGAAAAGGAAAGGAGCGCGACGCGCGGTTCGGCGTCGAGAAAGGCGCGAGCGTTTTCGGCGGTGTCGAGCGCAATTTCTGCGAGTTCCTGAGCGTTAGGATCGGGAACGACGGCGCAATCCGCAAAAAGCAAGGCGCCCTTTTCACCGAACGCGGAGCTGTTGTGCGGCGGGGCGACCATCAGGAAGAAACTGGAGACCAGACGTGCCCCGGGCGCAAGGCCTATCGAATGAAGCGCGGCGCGAACGGTGTCTGACGTGGAGTTTGCCGCTCCGCCGACGGTGGCATCGGCATGGCCCGCCGCGACGCTGAGCGCCGCGAAATAGAGCGGCTTGCGCGCGAATTCACGAGCTTCCTCGTGGGTGGCGCCGCGGGCGTGGCGGCGGTCGAAATAAATTTCTGCGTAGGAGTCAACGCGCGAACTCGACAGAGGGTCGAGGATTTCAATACCGTCGAGTTTCAGGCTCGCCCGATCGGCAGTGGCGCGAATGAGGTTGGAGCGTCCAAGAAGTGTGATTTTTGCATAGCGCTCGGCGGTGACCTGGGCAGCGGCGCGGATTACGCGCTCGTCTTCGCCTTCCGGCAGAACCACTCGCTGCGGATATGTGCGCGCTTTGCTTTTTAGTTTGTCGAGCAGGTCCATTCAGGTGAAGTTACCATAAATCGGAGGGCGAGAGTGCGCGGCGTGGCGGGTGGTGCGTTCGAGCTGACGGCGGGCCGGCGAATTGCATCGGCACTTGGAAGCAAGCAAGCTGCCCTATTCGCGCCCGGTTCGAGTAAAATCGAAGCGAAAGAAACAACCAAATTGGCAAACTGGAAATGAGCATAATTGACGCGTTCAAAGGAGGGGGTCTGAGATCCCCCAATCGTATTCGTCACAATGGGAAGCGGCTGTCTGAGATTTTGGAGTCGCACGTAAAATTCGTGCGCGGCGATGAGACCGGCACGCGCGCCGATCTTGCGGGAGCGGACCTCTCGCGCGCGGATCTTTACAAAATGAATCTCGCGTACGTGAATCTGCAAGGCGCGAACCTAACGGGAGCAAATCTTCGCGAAGCGAGGCTTGCGTCGGTGGATTTCAGCAAAGCGAAGATGCATCGAGCCGACCTGCGCAAGGCGGACCTGACGGAAGCAAACCTAAGCGGCGCGGACCTTTCCGAGGCGCAAGTGGGTGGAGCGGAACTTTTCCGCGCGGACTTGCGCCACGCGAACCTGCGTCGTGCGAATTTCGGAGCGACGAATTTTCGTCAGGCCGAGGTGAGCGGCGCGGATTTTCAGGGCGCGGTGATGCAGACGACGATCTTGCGCGAGACGAATCTGGAGGGGGTGGATCTTTCGGGCGTCGACCTAACGACAACGCTGCTTCCGCCGGGTTATAAGGAATCCAAGGCTGCGAAGGGCTAGAGGCTGATTAACTCCGTGCAAACGAAGCGACCGAGCCCGGCCCAGACATCGTGGATCCAGGTGGAAGACTACCGATTGCCCGCCGGCTGGGTGGGGCGGGAGCAGGTGGCAGCCCGCGCGCGCGGTTACTGCGAGCTTCTGGAAAAGGGGCAGATTGTTTTCTTCCGGACGCTTCCATTTCAATTCCCGAGTGAAGACCAGGAATTTCTTCTCGCGCAGCAGTGGACGGAGCTGCGGCTGCATAAGAATGTGTCCTACCGTCCGTCGGAGGATATTTTGCGCGGCGTCTCAGGCGACGCCCGGACGATCGAGCGGATCCATTCGATCATGAGGAACTACAGCGCCCAGGTGGTCGAATTTTTGACGAAGTTTCTGTCGCCGTACGCGAAGAAGTGGATTCTTGATTTTTCGAGTTTCCGGCCATTCGAAGAAGAAGGCCGCGACCTTCCGATCCACAAACGGAACGACCTGTTGCATGTGGACGCATTTCCGAGCCGGCCGACGCACGGCGGGAGAATCCTGCGCGTGTTTACGAATTTGAATCCCAAGCGCCCGCGGGTGTGGAACACGACGGAGGGCTTCGAATCGCTGGCCCGGCAGTTTGCGAACGACGCCGGCCTGCAGCAGGTTGCAGAGAGCGATTCGGTGATCAGCCGCACGGTGCAGAACTGGGGAGAAAAACTCGGCTTCCGCGGCATGGGACGAACGCCGTACGACATGTTCATGCTGCGATTTCACGATTACTTGAAAGAGAACGCGAAATTTCAGGAAAGCTGCCCGAAATTCCGGTTGGAATTTCCGCCACTCGCGACCTGGCTCGTATTTACGGATTGCGTGGCGCATGCGGTGATGTCCGGGCAGTATGCGATCGAGCAGACCCTTCTGATACCTCCGCAAGCGCTTGTAGCCCAGCAAGCGGCACCCTACCGAATTCTTGAAGGAATCGCAGGCCGCCCGCTGGTTGCGTAGAAAACCCGCGAAGGTAGACCCTCCCAATTAATTTCCACAGTACTGTATTGAACGCTTACTGGTCTCAGAGTATTAATTAACCTTTCCTCTCCTGTTAACCCAGCTCAACTCGAATCGGCCTAGAAGTTGTACATCTCTAATTGAGGAGGAGTTCCCTTGCGAACTACCCGCAGGTGTGTCCATTCGATCGTGCGCCGACTTCGTTCCACGAGCGTTGTTCTTTCAGCCCGGTTCCGGCAGACTTTGGCCGTGGTTGTGGCATTCACATTCATTCTCGCTCCGCTGGGTGGAGCTGCATTTCCAATCGCGACAGAAGCCAGGACGCTGCACGCGCCAGGCACCGGCAACCCTGCATCGAACAATGGCTGCGACTTGAATTCGGCTCGGGGACAGATTCAGCACGTGGTGTACATCCAGTTCGACAATGTCCACTTCACCCGCGACAATCCCAACGTTCCGTCCGATCTCGAACAGATGCCCAATCTTTTGAATTTCGTCACCAACAACGGGGTGCTGATGACGAATCATCACACGCCGCTGAAGTCGCACACCGCGGATGACATCATCACGTCGCTGACGGGCGTTTACCCTGACAAGCACGGCCAGCCAGTCGCCAATGCCTTCGGATGGTTCACGCCGCCGGGCAGCGCGTCCTTCGATGGGTTCGCGGCGTCGTTTCAGTATTGGACAGACATAGTCAATGCCACGACGGACCCGACCTTCTTTATGATCACCAAGGACGGCAAAAACGCACCGGCCCCGTGGGTTCCCTGGACTCGCGCTGGTTGCAATGTCGGAGCCGTCTCAATCGCCAACATGGAGCTCGAGAATGTCGCCGGCGATCTTCAGAGCGTTTTTGGATCCGATCCCACCGAGCTGGCCGCGGCGCTTGCCGAGGTAAAGGCCAATCGCAATGGGGCAATTGCTGATTTTGAAGGAATCGCGATTCATTGTGCGGCCGGGAATGCGGTCTGCTCGACAGCGAATCACGGCGAGCCGGATATTCTGACGCAGGAACCGGGAGGCTACGCCGGATTCAACGCGCTCTACGGCCACAAATTTGTCGCGCCGGTGATCAGTCCGGGCGGCCCACTGAATGATCTGGACGGCAACTTGATTTCGGACACGCACGGAAACGCCGGATTCCCGGGATTCTCGGGCATTTCGGCAGCGCAGACTCTTTCCTACGTGGCAGCGATGCAGGAGCATGGCATTCCGATTACGTATGCGTATATTTCTGACGCTCACGACAATCATGCGCACGACATCGCCACCGCGCCCGCGGCCTGCTCCACCGATCCGGAACTCGCTCTCGGAGCGGCGAACGGCCCGGGCAGCATTTGTTATGTGGCGCAACTGGCGGCGTACAACGAGGCGTTCGGGAAATTCTTCGCACGGCTCGCGGCTGACGGCATCAACAAGCAGAACACGCTCTTCGTGATCACGGCCGATGAGGGCGATCATTATGCTGGCGGGAGCCCGTTCAACGCAAGCTGCGACGGCGTGACGATTGCGTGCAACTACATCAGTCCCGCCACAGGCAAGAGCGTCGTAGGTGAATTTGATACGAACCTCACCGGTCTGATGGCGACGGAACAGAACATCACTTCCATTTTCGACATCCAAACCGACATGGTTCCGGTGTTCTACATCGAGGGCAATCCACCCGTCGGAGATCCGCTCGCCCGGAGTTTCGAACGGGCGTCGGCAAAACTGACGGCCGTGAACCCGCTGACCGGCAATACGGACGATCTCACGGAAGCGCTGGCGGATCCGGTGGAACTCAAGCTATTGCACATGGTCACCGGCGATCCGCAGCGGACTCCATCGTTCGTGATGTTCGGAAATCCGGACTACTTCCATTTAACCGGCGCGCAGAATTGCAACAGTCCGTGCGTATTTCAGAGCGCTGGATTTGCGTGGAACCACGGCGGAATCGATAAGGAAATCGTCACGACGTTTCTGGGACTGGTCGGGCCCGGCGTCGCGGCGAACGGCGTCGATAATTCCGTGTGGTCCGATCATGTGGACATTCGCCCAACGATGCTCGTTCTGACCGGTTTGCGCGACGATTATCAGGATGATGGACGGGCCCTTGTGGAAGAATTCAACCAATGGGCGTTTCCGAAAGGCGTGAGCAAGAGCGGCGATCGCTTCGATAATGAATTCGTCGAGCTGGCCCGCGCTTACAAGCAGATCAACGCACCCAACGGCGACCTTGGCCAAACCAGCTTGCGCATTTCCACGCGCGCGCTTGCTTCGGGAAGCCCCGGCAGCGATTCGAGATACATCCAGCTGGAGAACGCGATATCCAACATCACGCTTGCGCGCGACGTCTTAGCCGCCCAGATGCTGCAGCAATTGCAGGATGCTGAATTCAACGGCAAAGCGATCGACGAAGGGCGAGAGCGAATCCTCACGTTCCAGGCCGACGTGCTGCTGGGCTTGGTGCACCTGATCGACAAGAGCCACTGAAGCGGAAGCCGGTCGTTTGATTACAGTGGCCAAAGTCAAGAACGGGAGCCCAGACACACTTTGGGCTCCCGTTCTTATTCTTTTAGCAGCTACTTGCCGGCGGGAAATTCTGCTGGATTGGAGCCGTAGCCGTAAGGACCGCGAGGCGGATTGGCGCGGCGGCGAGTTTCGATGCCGAGGCGCTTAATTTTCTGATTGAGCGTCGAGAGGGGAATCTGGAAACGCTCGGCGGCTTCGGTCTGATTCCAGTTGGTGCGTTCGAGCATGTCGACAATGATGCGGCGCTCGACTTCTTCGAGGATTTCGAAGAGCGACGGAGCGGGAGCCGAACCGCGCGCGCCGACTTCACCTGGCAGCGGAGGGAGAAATTCGGCAAGCTGAAGGCGGACACCTTTGACGATCTCTCTGGTGCGAACGCTTTCGGGCAGCAGGTCGGCATCAACGGCTTCCTGAGTGGAAAGCACGACAGCGCGCTCGACGACATTTTCAAGTTCGCGGACGTTTCCCGGCCAATCGTAGTCCATCAAGAGCTTCATGGCGCTGTGCGTGAACAAGCGCGGCGGCTTGCCATTCTCGTGGCAGAACTGTTCGAGGAAACGATCGATGAGGAGCGGGATGTCTTCTTTGCGGTCGCGCAGGGGCGGGAGCTGAAGCGAAATGACGTTCAAGCGGTGATACAGGTCGTCGCGGAACCGGCCTTCGCGGACGAGTTTCGCGAGATCTTCATTCGATGCGGTGAGGATGCGAACGTCCACTTTGATCGTGTCCGTGCCGCCGAGGCGCATGAACTCGCGCTCCTGAATGACGCGAAGCAATTTGGCCTGCGTTTCGGGGCCGATCGTCGAGATTTCGTCGAAGAAAATTGTGCCCTGGTCGGCGACTTCGAACAGGCCCTTCTTCGAGGCGACCGCGCTGGTGAATGCGCCTTTTACGTGGCCAAAGAGCTGCGATTCCAGGAGATCGACGGGGATCGAGCCGGTATTGACGGGAATGAAAGCTTTGTCGGCGCGCGTGGAGGCGGAATGGATCGCCTTGGCGATGAGTTCCTTACCCGTGCCGCTCTCGCCGTAGATGAGAACGGTGGAGCGCGAGGGAGCGACTTGCGTGATCAGGTCGAAGACGGCGAGCATTTTTTCGCTCTTGCCGATGATGCTGGGAAAATTGTAGCGCTGCTTCAGCGCGCGCTTGAGCTGAACGTTCTCCTCGCGCAGCCGGCGGCCTTCGATCGCGACGGAAACCTGGGCGATCAGTTCGTCATTCGACCAGGGCTTGGTGATGAAATCCTGCGCGCCGCCTTTGAACGCGGCGCGGGCCATATCGATGGAACCGAACGCGGTGATGAGAATGATGGAGAGGTTAGGATCGCGGCGGCGGATTTCACGCAGCAATTCGAGACCGTTGCGGTCCGGCAAACTCACATCGAGCAGCATCAGGTCGAACGGACGGTCTTCGAGCCTTTGCAGGCCGGCTTCGCCCGTATCCGCGGGCGTGACTTCGAAGCCTTCGGAAGTGAGAAGGGCTTCGAGGCCTTCGCGGATTTCTAATTCGTCGTCAACAACGAGTATGGAACCTTTAGGCATGGACCGCTTTTCTCGCTATGGGAAATTCGAGCCGGAAGGATGTTCCCTTACCCGGCGTGGAGCGTACGTCCACTTTTCCTGCATGCTCTTTTATGATGCCGTAACTCACCGAAAGGCCTAGTCCGGTTCCCCTTCCGGAGGCCTTTGTTGTGAAGAATGGGTCGAAAATGCGATGGAGGTGCTCCGGAGGGATACCCGCGCCCGTGTCCGTAACTTCGATTTCAACCGAACCGTTATGGGCTCCGGTACGAACTTCCAACATGCCGCCGCCCGGCATGGCGTCGCGGGCATTCATGAAAAGATTGAGGAAGACCTGCTGCAGGCGCGTGATCGAGCCAAGGACGGTTGGCAATTCCTGGGTGTAGTTCTTGATGACTTTCACCTGCGCGGTCTTGAACGGATGCTGGACGAGCGTAAGCGTTTCTTCCAAGACGTGGTTCACGTCCACTTCAATGAACTCCGCGGCGCCGGTGCGGGAGAAGTTCAAGAGGTTGTTGACGATTTCGCTGGCGCGGAAGGTTTGCTTGACGATGCGCTCGATCGTTTTCTGGCGGGGGTCGTCGGTTGGAATCTGCTTCGCAAGCATCTGGATGTAATTCGAAATCACGGCGAGCGGCGTGTTTACTTCATGGGCGACGCCGGCGGCGAGCAGGCCGAGCGATGTGAGCTTTTCCGTCTGGACCATTTGTTCTTCGAGGCGGACGCGCTGGGTGATGTCGTCGAGGAGTATCAGGCGGCCAAGGCGCGCACCGTTCTTGCCGACGAGCGGAGCGATTGAGGCATTGATCACCAGATGATTGCCGCTGCGGGTATTGAGGCGGAACTTGTAAATTCCAGAGACGTGATCGCCCGCTGCGCGCGCCGCAATTTCCGCGACGAGATCCTGAGGCAGCACTTCCTGCAAACGCTTGCGAATCGCGTCGGGCCGTGGAATTTCGAGCAAGCCTTCGAGCTGCGGGTTCCAGGACTCGATGCGATCTTCGAGGTCCACGGTAACAACGCCGATGTTGAGCGACTCGACGATATTTTCGCTGAAATCCTTGAGGCGCTCGATCTGCATGGCTTTCTGTTCGAGCGATTGATAGAGGCGGGCATTCTCGATGGCGATCGCGACGTAACCGGCAATCGTGGAGAGAAGCTCGAGGTCGTCGCTCGAGAGGTAGTCGCCGTCAACGGTTTTGCCCAGGCCAAGAACCGCGACGGTGCGTTCGCGGAACCGGCAGGCGATGAAATAGTTCAGATCGAGTTCTTCGAGAGTGCTGCGAACGGAGTCTGATTCCTGAATGGCGGAGCGCGCCGATTCGAAGAAAAGGCAGCCGCGTTCGAGCGCCGGACGAGAAGGATCGAGGAAACTGAGATCGAGCGCGCCTTCGGGTCGCACGCCCATCGAGCGCGAAAGAACAAACTTGGCCGGATTGGCGGGATCCTCGAGGAAGATGGCGAGGCGGTCAACGAGAAGCGTTTGAGACACACGGTCGAGAACGGAACCGACCAGCGGTTCGAGCCGGACTTCGTTGGTGAGCGCGCTGCCGAATTCAATCAGGGTGCGGCGATAGTCGAGGCGGTCGCGGTAAAAGAAGCGGTCGAGCCGCGCCTGCACCCAGTCGCGCAACGGCTGGAAGAGGAATGCGGCGACGACAATCGCGATCACGCTGCCGGCCGGGCCTGCCGTCAGGGTGGTGTGGAACGCTTCGCCGATCAGGGCGACAGCCGCAAAATAAATGGCGACGACGCCCGCAGTGGCAAACGTGTAGGCGAGACCCCGCTTGAAGATAATGTCGACGTCCATCAGGCGGTAACGAATGATGGCGTAGCCAAAGCAGAGCGGGATCAGCGCGAGCGAACACGCGGACGCCTTCATCCAGGAGGGCGGAACGACGCCGAGAACATAGGGGACGATGTAGAGCAGCAGGAACGGGACAGTCCCTGCGAATGTGCCGCCGGTTACCCACTTGAGTTGCTGCCGGAGAATGGCGGTGGGCGCGCGGCGGTAGCTCATCAGGAAAATCACCGCGGCGATCAAGAAATACATTCCCAGATTCGCCTGCTCGACCTTATCGAGCCAGTAGCGGGTGCTGACGGCGGGCAGGAAGTTGAGCGTTCCGCTGGCGATGAAAACGTGCAGCGTCAACAGAGTGGTGGGAACGGCATAGGTGAGCGCAAGCTTCGGCCAGATCCAGCCGCGGCGCTCGGGAAATACGAGAGCGAAGTGCACGAGCAGGGCTGGTTGGAAGAGAAGGGCAAAGGCGTTGCACCAATAGATCGTTTCATCGAACGAATTCAGCTTGCCGCTGTAATGAAAGCTGTAGAGGATGAACGAGACGAGGCAGAAGATGTAGAAATGAATCGCGCGTGGAGCGTTCCAGCGGCGCGCGAAAATGAAAAGCCCGATAAAGAGGTAGAGTAGCGCAGTGAACCGGAGATAGTTCTCGATTGACGACGGATTTTCCTGGGGCGCCGTCACGACGGGCGTTTCAAACGTGGTGCCTTCGCGCAGCATTCCATAGCGAACTTCGGCCCAAGGCCCTACGTGGAAGAGGACGCGCGTAACGTCCGTCGCTCGATGAATCGAGACACCGCGAACAGATTGCACGAAGTCGCCCTGCTTGATGCCGGCCTTCGCAGCGGGCGAATCTGCAAGGACGTGCCACGCAACGACCCCCTGAGGGGAGTCCATCCAGGTGACGCCATCGTCAGGAAGAATGTAGCGGGAGCGCTGCTGGTAGTTCAAAACGGCGAAGATCACCGCTGCAAGCGTAAGGATCGCCAGCACCACCGCGCCGAGCCGCATGCGAAGGCTATCGTTCACCCACCTACACCCTTACCCTTCGATGTATTATGCCAGCACGTAGGTTTCCACGAATCACAGATTTCATATCTAGCAAGTAGTTATTTGTGAGTAGTTTAGATGCGGCTACGGATGATTGGTGGGCAACAATCCTATTTCTGGGATACATATTCCCGATTCCGGTAGGTAGCTAGCTGTCTAAAACTGAACGCTCAATCCACCACGAAAATAGCGGTAGGAAGGCACGAGGACGACGTGGCCATCCCCCGTAGATACAGGGACATATCCTTGCGCGAGAAGGTTACCGAAGTCGGCCATGGCTTCCATGTGGCCTGGGAAGAAACTGGGCAGCTGCTGCCTGATCTCCATGTTCAGATACGGATCGAGGTGGAAGAGCGACTCACCGTAGGCGTCGAGGTGAGAAACCGCCTGCCCACCAATCCATTTGTATCCAACGGAGATTTTTGTCTTCGAGCGAGGTAGCGTAGCGGATACATGGCCTGCCAGACTATGGCGATAGCGAGTGACGAGTTGATCGCGCAGGGAGCCTTCGAGAGCGTCCTCATAAGGCGCGAGAACACCAGCGTAGTCATAGACGATCGTGGTATCGAAATTGTCGGCCAATTTCTGATGGAACGCAGCGCGCGCGCCCATTGAACTAGTTCTGCCGGCATCGTAGGCAAAGACGTCCGAGAAATAGTCCTGCAGGAAATCGCTGCCGGAAACGGGACCGCGCCCGAAGACTGCCGTGTGGCTCGAGTTGTCGTGGAACACGGCGGCGCTGACGGACGAGGTCTTGCTCAACGCGTGTCCGACTTCGATTTCGGCGTGCAGGTTGTCGTCGAACACCGGGCGTCCGGCGCGCATCAAGAGAGTGGGAAAGGCGTCGAGCGAATTCATCGCCGATTGCAATCCGTCGGAGTCCTGCTGCCAGGAACTCATCGCGACGAGCCCGGCAACGTGCCAGGAAGGCGAAAGCTGAATGGCAATTTCACCGCGGGGGCGCAACGCCATCGTGGATGCGCCGAGGCCCGCCGCGACATAGTCGCTGCCATAACGAAGGCTCACACGATCGGTGAGCGCCATCTGATTTTGGTGGGAGATGCGGACGCCGCGGAACGTGGGGCCATTGGGACCGAGCTGTGATTCACGGACGACAATACTCGACACCGATCCGTCGCCCAGCTCGCCGGAGGGAACCCATTCGGCCACCAGGCCGCCTGCGGGAGCGCTGCCTTCATAGCTGAACTGGCCGGCCATGTACAGGCGGCCACGCTCGCCAACGGCGACGTCATAGGCGAACGCGGTGGCCGGAGAATCCGCAAAATTCGAAACGGAGCCGGGATGATCCGAACCCGAAGTGACATCGAGCTGTCCATGGATCGACTGCTTTTGAGCGATTTCAGCCTGGTTCGGCACCCCTTCGACAATGATCGTGCCGTCCTGCCAGCGCAGAATCGAGCGGGTGGCGGAGGAGCTACGCAGAACCCAAATCCATTCGTCCGATGCCACTTGCTCGGTGGGCTGGCGCCGCAATTTCTCGAATGAAGAGAGCACGGAACCGAGCACGATCTCCAGCAAAGTGGTCTGCTGATCGTTCACCTGGATGTGCTGCTGAATCGCGGGCAGGAAACCGGCGAGGGTTACCTTGATGGAGTACATGCCGGGAGCGAGGGTGGCGGTGGAAAAACGCCCGCGATCGTTCGTGAGGAGTTCGGTGGGCGAGAAAGCCAGAAGGTTTTCCGCCGAGATCGAAACGGTGGCGCCCATTTGCGGCGTTCCCGTCGGGTCCATGACGACTCCGGAGATTTTTCCGGAATTCGGCGCGGCCGCGAGAGGCAGCGCGCAAGCGAGCACGAGCAATCCAAAACTCAGGGCCGGGACGCGAATCGATCTAAGATTCACGGCACCTCACTTCCCTTGCGGAGCCGCAGCCGGAGCGGCTGCAGGCTTCACTGTGAATTCCGAAGTCGGAGTAATCGTTTGTTTCGCGAGATTATCGGTGATGGCCACTTCGAGCTTGTACTTGCCGGGCCCGAAGGAGCCAAGCGTCACCACGTTCTGAAGAGTCATCTCCTCGCCATGTTCGGGTATCTGGTCCTGTGCCAGGTCGAATTTCTTGAGCGGCTCGGATTCTTTGTCTTTCAGCACGCGGAATTGCACGGAAACATCCGCCTTATGCGTTTTCTCGTCGACCTTCAGATTGTAGACTTGAAGGAAGACGCCCATCATTTCGGAGGGCAGGAAGGCGCTGTCCATCTTTGGGCGCACTTTCAAGTCACCCAGCACAAACTGGCCCAGGCCGATGTCCTTGGCGGAAACGCGCTGAATCTGATCGGCAATGATCAATGAACTCGTGGAGAGCTTGTCGTCCTCAAATCGCGGCACAGCCAAGCGGGTGTTGACGACGCCGACGTTGTTGCTGGTGGTGTCCTTCAGAACGATATCGAGACGGTAGAGGCCGGGCCGAAGCGGCACGGCTTTCTGATAAATCGACGAAGTGCTCAGCGATTGCTGGAGCAGGGCTGCCGGCACATCGCGGTGGACAGTATCTTCGAAAGTTTGCACGGGACGACCGCTGAGTGTAGTGATTCGGGCAAACAGGTTGACGGTTGCGGAATCGATTCCGTCCTTTTCCGCGAAGCTCAACTGCCGGGTGGGTATCTGCACCGTAATTGGGACGAGCACGGTATCGGACGTGATTCGGAGGAAGTCAAACCGGTAGTCGAACTTGACCTGATCTTTCACGACGCGCGAAGTAACCACAGCTTCGAGATCTTTGAATTTCACCGCAGGCGCTTGCTGAATTTTGGCGTTCAGCTCGAGGCGCGAAAATTCGCTGTCTTTCTCGAGTTGCATTCCGAGCGGCTGCGCTGAGTGCGTGCCGTCGGTGTTGCTGAAGCGATCCGTTTTGCTCGCAAGGCCCATGGACTCCATCTCAGTAAGGCCCGCGCCTGGAACATAGGTTAGAGCATCCTTCTCGCTGGGGTCCATGGTGAGGTGATACTCACCGGTCATCGTGGGATCCACAAACTCGATGTTTACGTCCTCTCCGATGCCTTCAAGATAGCGGTAGCGCCAATCTTCGAAGGGGTACGTGGAGGTGGTGCCGCCACCTTCGCTCGACGGCCGGTCGTAGGTGCCGCCGCTGGGATGGGACTCAATCTCGTCTGGCGGACCCCACATAATGTAGATTCTGCCACGATCGGTCTTCCATCCTGGAATGCCGGAAGCGTAGTGCTCGTTGGTGTACGCGATCCTGCGGTAGTGCTCTTCCTTGAAGGTATTTTCCGCAGAGTCGGGATCGGGATTGCGGCGCTGCCAGAATTGCTCTATGAATTGCTCACGCTCTTCATTGGTCTGGAGATGGACGAAAGCGCTGCGTTCTTCAGGGGTAATGATGTAGATGACGTCTTCGTTGAGCCACTTCTTATATTGCGAATCGAGTTCTTTGAAGAGGTCTTTGTCGCTTTTCGCCTTTTTCTTGGCTGCTTGTTTGGCCGATTTCTGGTCAGACTGATCGTGAGTGGAATCCTGGGCGAAGACGGCTGGCGCGCACGCCAAGCCTCCGGCTAAAATCCCGAAAAGAAACAGCTTGACCCGACGGCCCATAGTTACCTCTTTGACCCAAAATGCCCCAAAAGTCTAACCTGTCCTCTAGTACAGGTCAACGACGGAATCCCTTGCAGGCTTGGAATGCCTACTGGTCACATGGGTTGCCCGCCCGCCTCAATTAAACGTCGCGGGGGGTGACCGATATGATCCATCGGAGCTCGCCGGCGGTCGAACGGTTCGATGTATGCGTATTTTGCGGGCTCCCGATACGGCTGTTTCTTTAGGAGCTATTTCGATTTAGAATAGTTCTTCTCGCAGCCGTTCAGCATCGCTTGTGCGGACACGCTGAGCGCGTGCGCTGGTACGACGGAGTTAGGAGCAAGGAACTCGCAAGCGGCAGGCCTGCCTGTCCTTATCCGCAACCCTGCGTCTAAACTGGAAACATTCAGAGCCGCCCGGACGTAGTATCGGGTGAGCGTTCGTGCATCGAGCTGTTCGTGAATCGGCTGGCGGTTTGCACTCATAAGGTTGGTCTGATGAAGACGTGGAAAAAAGTGGCCATTGGTGCGGGGGTACTTGCGGCGGCGGGAATCGTGTATTCAGCGGTCTCCTACCAGCTCAACAAGGGCGTTGTGACGGTGCAAAGCGGGCGGGTGGTCCGGCAAGACCTTACTTCGATCGTCACCGCCTCCGGCGAAATCCGGCCGAAGAACTACACGAACGTGATGGGCGAGGGCTTCGGGAAAATCACTGAAATCACCGTGAAAGAAGGCGATCACGTCAAAAGGGGCGACGTCCTTCTGCACCTCGAGAACATCCAGCCGGGAGCAGACGTCCAGGCGCAGATCGCCAGCATCCAAGCGGCGGAAGCGGGCATGCGCGTAGCGGACGCGAACTACCAATCGGCGATTGCCACGCTGGCGCAGCGCCAATCCGACCTTGAGAAGGCGAAATTCGATTGGGAACGCTCGCAGCAGCTCTACCAAGAACAGCTGATCTCGAAGCAGGACTACGACGCGTCCAAGGCCGTGTACAACGGCGCAGTCGCAGCCCTGAACGCCAGCAGAGCACAAGTGGACCAGACTCGTGCGGCGCGCGAGCAATCGCGTTCGACGGCGGAACAGAATCGCGCGGTGCTCACTCATACGAGGGATGTGTTCCGCAAAACGACGTATACGGCGCCGATCGACGGAATCGTGAGTTACATCGCGGTACGCGTGGGAGAGAATGTGGTGCCCGGCATTCAAAACGCCGAGGGCAGCTTTCTGATGACGATTTCGGACATGAGCATCGTCACGGCCGAAGTGAAGGTGGACGAGACCGACATTACCAACGTTCGTGAGGGGCAGCCGGCGGACGTGACGATCGATGCTGTGCCGGGCAAGATCTTTAAAGGGCACGTGACCCAGGTGGGTGAGCTGGCAATCCTGCGCACATCGGGACAGGCAGCCACCACGCAAACGACGGCTAATACGCAAGAGGCGCGCGATTTCAAAGTTGTGGTGACGATAGAGGACGCTCCGGCTTCGATTCGTCCGGGCCTCTCATCGACAGCCAAGATTCAAACAGCCCAGAAGAAAAACGCGCTGACAATCCCGATTCAGGCGCTCGCCGTTCGTTCGCAAAAAGAGATTCGAGAGGCAACGCAAGGAAAGAGCGAAGGCGTGACGCTGGCCGCGTCGAAGCCGGCCGGTGCCGGAGCGAAGGAAGACATCACCGGGGTTTTCGTGCTGCGCGGCAAGAAGGTGGAATTCGTACCGGTGCAGACGGGAATCAGCGGGGTGACCGACATCGAAGTGACAAGCGGCTTGCAGGAAGGCGATGAAATTGTGACCGGCAGCTACAAGGCCCTGCGAACTCTGAAGCCGGGAGCGAGCATCAAAGTGGATAACACCGTGCCGAAGCGCGAAGAATCAACAACCAGCTAGCGAAGCGCGGCGGAATCCAAGGAGCTCGTGAGAATGGCTGTGGAACAAGCCGGCGTCCTGCAAAGTTATCGCGAAGATCTCGTAACTTCGGGGATCGTCATTCAGGTCGAAGACCTCTGGAAAACCTATGAAATGGGCGCAGAGCATTTGCACGCTCTGCGCGGCGTCAGCCTGGAGATCAAGAAGGGCGAGTACGTGGCGATCATGGGGCCGTCCGGCTCCGGCAAATCAACATTGATGAATCTGATCGGATGCCTGGATTCGCCGACGAAGGGAAAGTACTGGCTGGCGGGCAAGCTTGTGAGCGAACTCAACGACGATGAGCTCGCCTACATCCGCAACAAGGAAATCGGATTCGTCTTTCAAACCTTCAATCTGTTGCCGCGGGCAACAGCGCTCCACAACGTGGAACTGCCGATGATTTACAACGGAACGCCGTCCGAGGAGCGGCTCGAACGGGCCAAGGCGGCTTTGCAGCAGGTGGATCTCGCCGACCGGATGATGCACAAGCCGAACGAGCTTTCCGGCGGACAGCGCCAGCGCGTAGCGATTGCCCGAGCGCTCGTGAACACACCTTCCATTCTGCTGGCGGACGAGCCCACGGGAAACCTGGATTCGGCGACCGGCGAAGAAATCATGGCGCTATTTGCGCGGCTTCATCAGCAGGGCAACACGATCATTCTCGTCACCCACGAACCGGACATCGCCGCGCACGCCCACCGCGTGATCCGCCTCCGCGACGGCAAAATCGAAAAAGACGAACGCACCCGCTAGTTGTGGTTCCTGCCCGTTTTTAGCGCGCTCCGCTTAGTCTGCCGGCGGAGGAGACTGCCTGCTGGCGATGCCAGTCACCGTGCGAACCGTGTCCATGCCGAATAGCAGAGCCGTGTTGCCGTCGACGAGATAGTAGGCGAGCTTGTAAGTGACGGCGGGATCGGTTCCCAGAATCGTGGCGGTGCCGCGGCCGAAAGTGCTGTCGGGGGCGACGATCGCGCTGTTCAACGTGTCGGCAGGATCGCTCTGGAATACAGAGTTGTAGGTGTTGATGTCGAGGTTTCCCCCGCTGATAACCGTGGTGGCGAAAATGAGCTGGCCGTTGGCGTCGGGTTGATAGGATGCCGGGCTGTTGTGGAAAATTCCCTGGCCCGCCAGATTTAGCGCGAAGATTCCGGTGGCGGACGCTCCGGGAGCTTGCTGCGATAACGCAAGTCCGTTCGCCGTAGCTGCAGAATCGAGTTCGAGCATCACGGCCGATCCTGCCGACGTCCGGTACATCGCGAATTCGGCAACGCTCGCGCTGGCGCCGGACGGGCACGTTCCGCTACCCGTGAAGAGTTTCAGGTCAATGCGGCCGGTCGTTTGGCTCACGCTATACGGGCAAGAGCCGAGCGCCGAACCCGCTTGAACTGTTCCGGCGTTATTTACGTCGGCGATGCCGCTGGTGATGCTCCCGGCGCCGTCGGAGACGAACACTCCGCCGGTCGCGTAAGCGCCTGTGCCCGACGTGCCGCCGCTCGTGAACGGATATTTGCCGGCGGCGAGTTCCGCGGTGGTAAACGAATTTCCGGCAGGCGCGCTGTAGAGATCTCCGGCAAGAAAAGCGTTGGCATCGGATTCGACGACGTGAACGTGCGTGCTGTCGACGACATAGAAAGCGTACTGCAACGAATTCGTTGTGTTCGAAGTGAGGGTAATCGTGCCGCGCCCGGTACCGGATCGCGTGGCGTCGAAGGAGTAGGAACCGCTCAACGTGGCGTCGCTCGCCGTGGCGACGCCGTTGATTTTGGCATCCAGCACAGTGGCGCCCGCCGGAATTGCGCCAGCGCCGTTGGATGAAAATTTGCCCGCAAGCCCCATTGGAATGAAGGTCGAATCCGCACCGGCAATGCTGAAGACGTAGGGGCCCGTGATGACCGTGGGAGAGATCGTGAGATCGTTCAAGTCCTGCTGGTCGAGGGTTCCGCTGCCGGTGACGTTCTTGTCAAACCGGATTAAGAGCGCGTGCTGGTTCGTGGTTAGCGCGAATTGCAGCGTGCCCACCGACTGAAGACCCGAATTGAGCGTCGCCGTTCCTCGGCCGTCCGGTCCTACAATATATGAACCGCTTATCGCGATTGGCCCCGACACTCCGGTGGAAAAACTGTCGATGTCCTCAACGCCGCTCACGATGGCGCCACTTCCGTCCGTGATAAAGCTTCCCGCGACGGCGAAGTAGCCGGATGAATTGTCGCCGGAATAAGAAAACGCGAAGGGCCCCTTCAGGGACGCGTCGGAATAGATGATGGTCGCTGTGCCCGTGGCCGTAGCCGCGCCGTCGGTGGCGGTTACCGTAATCGTAGCACCGGGTGGCGGAAAGGATGGCGCCGTGTAGAGCCCGGAAGTGGGATCGATTGACCCAATATTTCCGCCGCCCGTGGAACTGATTGCCCATGTGGCATTGGGGTCTGCGACGCTGTTAAGAGTGGCAGTGAAAAGATGGCTCCCACCGGCAGGCACGGTAGTGGTGGTGGGAGTGATTGCGAGGCCTGTGCCCGCGCCGACCGTGACCACCGCAGTATTCGATGTGACAGTGACAGGAGTGGCGCTGCTGCTGGAAGTGATTTGCGTCGCAACGGCGGTCACGTCCACTTGTCCGTTGTCCGTGCCACCGGGAGCGACGGCGGGAGCTGTATAAATGCCCACTTGGACGTCGGTGGTGGATGGAGCGATCGTCCCTGTGGATGAGTTACCGCCGGCAACGCCATTCACTTGCCAGGTAACGGTGGTATTCGTTGTGGTTGTTGAGTTGGATAGAGTCACCGTGGCGACGAACTGAGCGGTCGTGTTGACGGGAACAGTGGCCGATACCGGGGTGATAGAAACGGAAGTAATTGAGGTAGCGGTGCTGCCGCCTCCGCAGGCTGCGAGGGTAAGAAGCAAAGGAACGATTGCCAGAACGCAAAGGAGCCGGTCTTTTCGTAGCATCAGATGACTTATCTCCAAACTCACAGGCTCGACCACGCACCACGCCCGATGAGTCTCATATTGAGAACAGATTTGTGTGATTCAGTTAACTTCCGTTTACTGGGGCAACTAGTTCCATTTATTCTGCGCGAACCGCCAGTTCAGGTGAGAAGAGTTGGAGATGCTTGCTTAACAACCCTCTCCCGGGGAAACCGGCAGCAAAGCTGTCTGCAGCGCACAACGGCGCGTGAAAAGTGGGGTGAATTGCCCGAGCGTTCACGAAGGCCGTTGCGAAGCGCGCCGTCTATGATGCTGCGGCGCGGGACGGGGCTGCATCGGCTTGGCAGGAATTTGCGGGAGTTTGGATCGGCCTTCGCGGCCGGACGCGCACGTTATTCCGACACGAACTCCACGGTCCGAATCGGTGAGGAGGCGCCGCCAGCCTCGCCAGCTTGCATCTCGATGCGATAGGTTCCGGGAGCGAAGCTGGTGAGCGGAACGACGAGAGCCAGCGGGACAACCGGGCTGCCTTTCTCGACAAAGTTCGAAGCGTCGATCGTGCCGGTGGCGAAAACCGCCTTTCCGGTCTTCGCATCCACTACCTGGTAAGCGACGCGGAGCGATGGAGGGTTCGGACCGGCGACGCCCGGTTCGTACACTTGCGCGTAGAGCGCCACTTTGTCCGTCTTCTTATTGAAGCGGTTGCTGCCGGAAGGAATGATCTCCATCTGGTGAACGACGAGAGGGGTATGGTCGGCGAGCAAGTCGTCGTCGAGGGCGCCGCCGAGATCGGAAACGCGTTCGAGATGTTTGGTGAGAGCAATGCCGCTAAGGCTGAACGCCTTCCCGTCGTACGGGTCGATATTCAGGGGCGTTTCGTATTTTCCGAAATTTTGGCCGCCGCCGGATAGGACCACGGTTAAGCGGTACTGGCCGGGAGCGATCACGAACTGGTTCTGGTAGTGGATCGGCGACTTGGTGATTTCTTTCCAGTCGTCTTTTTCGAGATCGTAGGTTTGTTCGTCGCTGAATCGCGCGGCGACGGAACCGTCGGCGCGGCATGCGATGCCGAGAACATTCACGTCGGCGTGGTATTTCCCCTTCACTTTGTTGAATTCGACGGAGGATGCCGGAATCTCCATGGCGAGGTTCACGCGCGCTTCGTTCGAACCGGTATAGAAAAACGGCGCCTCGAGCGAACCTCCCACGGAAGCCGCCGCGGAACCGGCCGCGTGGGCTTCCAATTCTTTCTCGACCGGTTTTCCGGCGAGGGGGTCCGAAGGCCTCACGTTGCAGTAGCCACTGCGCGCGCGCACGTTCGTTCCGCCTCGTTCGACTTTTACTTTTAATGTGTGGCAGCTGCCTTCGGCGGAATCCGACGGAGCAAAGCCGAGGAGGTAGTATTCGTTCTGCTCGCGCGCGATCTTTTGCAGGCCGGTGAGCAGATCATTCGTGTTGAAAATCGGGAAGCCGCCGGTTCCCTCCGCCAGCGCATAGAGCACTTGCTGATTCGTCGAAGCCGACTCTGGAAACGGCGGAACAATCACTCGGGGCTGAGTGTAATTCGGATTCGCAAAGGGCTGGCCCATACCGCCGCGGGGCACTCCTCCACCACCCGTGCCTCCTCTGCCCCCGGTGCCGCCTGTCCCGCCGCCACCTTTGCC
>JBARFX010000094.1:0-36837 GCA_049797655.1 Candidatus Acidiferrales bacterium
GGCGTGAGGCGCGTGGTACTGACTTCGTCGTTCGCTGCGATCGGCTACGGGCAGAAGGTGCAGCAGAAGCCGTTCAACGAGACGAACTGGACGGACCCCAACGGCAGTGACGTGCTGCCGTACGTGAAATCGAAGACGCTGGCGGAGCGAGCGGCCTGGGATTTCATCGCCGCGGAAGGCGGGGGCCTGGAGCTTTCCGTGGTGAATCCGGTAGGGGTCTTCGGCCCCGTCCTAGGGCCTGACGTTTCGACTTCGATCCTGCTGGTGGAGCGGCTGATGGACGGCGCGATGCCCGGCTGCCCGCGACTCTATTTCGGAGTGGTGGATGTGCGCGACGTGGCCGACTTGCATATCCGCGCGATGAGCGATCCCGCCGCGAGGGGCGAACGCTTCCTCGCCGTGGCCGGCGACTTCATGTCGATACGCGACATCGCCAACGTGTTGAAGAGGCGAATGGGAGCTTCGGCCAAACGGGTGCGGACATTGCAACTGCCGGACTGGCTGGTGCGCCTGGCCGCGTTACGCGATCCGGCGGTGAAGCAAATCCTGCCGGAACTGGGCAAGCGGAAGAACGCGACGAACGAAAAAGCCAGACGAATGCTGGGTTGGGCGCCGCGTTCGAACGAAGAGGCCATCGTCGCCACGGCCGAAAGCCTGGTGCGCCTCGGGCTTCTGAAGGATAGCGCGAACAAAGCGGCGTGAAGTAGCGGCGGAAGTTCAGGCTTGGCTTTGCGGCGGAGCTTCGGGTGACGCGAGAAGGGTCCGGACGCAGTCGGCGAGGCCGCCAAAGCCTTCGGGCTTGGAGATCACCGCGTCGATGCCAATCGCCGCCATGAGGGACTTGTAGCTCATCACTTCGTCGTACATGGTGAGAAGTACGATTCGCAGATTTGGCATGCGGCCTCGGAGCACCGATGCCGCTTCGACACCGTTCATGCGAGGCATGCGGAGGTCGAGGAGAATCAAGTCGGGCTCAAGTTCGGATGCTTTTTCGAGAGCGTCCACGCCGTCAATGGCCTCACCGCAGACTTCAAAATTCCGACGGGTGAGGTAGGCGCGAATGATTCTGCGGATAGTCGCACTGTCGTCGGCGATCAGAATCCCGTTGGACATCCCCTGGCCCGGTGCGACGAAAACGGCTATGCGTCCAAGAAGATAGCGCGGGGCGGGCCCGATAGAAATAGGGTCTTTGCTGTATTGCGCGAATCGTGGATACAGGTGACAAACGATGTAGCCCACCTCTCTCGAATTGCCAGTCTGTGTGTATCTCAGGGGGACAGCGTAGTGTCCAAGAGGATTCTGGTGGCGGACGACAGCGACACGGTCCGCAAGTTCGTCAATAAATATCTCGTGCAACGAGATTTTGTAGTGTGTGGCGAAGCAGTGGATGGCGAAGACGCGATCGAGAAAGCCAGAAAGCTCAAGCCCGATCTGATCCTGATGGATGTGGCGATGCCGCGGACGAACGGGATCGTGGCGGCGTCGGTGGTGAAAGAGATGATGCCAACCGTGCGGATCGTTCTCTTCACGATGTACAGCGAAGCGATCGCGAAGGCGTTCCCGCACACAGGGCTAGCCGTGGACGCAGTGGTCGCAAAAGCGGACGGGATGAAGAAACTGGCGGAGTGCGTTCGGAGTTTGCTGAGTTGACGGACGCAGGCGCGGCTTCAAGTCTTTTTCAGGATTGAAATTACCCCACGCAAATCATAACGACTGAGTTGGCCCGCCTGCGCAGGCCTTTGGGAAGCTGTATGCGGCCGACTCGCGCTTCGCCACTTACGGCTTCCGTGTACGAGCGTCGCATCCTACGCCGGTAACTCACCTGCGGTCCCTCGATTCGAAACTGCGCCGAGGCGTTGAGAAGGCGAGGCATGGACTTTTTCGAATCTGCGGCAAACGGGAGGCTACGAGCTTGGGATTTTGGTTTGGTGGTTTCCGAGATGTGCTTGACAGTGCGGGCCGGCGGCGAATATAAGGGACGGCTTCGAGATTACGCGGAATTTCGACAAGGAGAACCATGGGCCACGAGGTTAAGACAGGGCAAACGAATCGGCGGGAATTTTTGGCGGGGTCTATGAGCGCGCTGGCTGCGGCTAAGCTGGGGAAATTGGGGGCGTTCGGTTCGCTTTCGCGGAACGTGGCTCCAAATGAAGCGGCGCCTACGCCCGCGGCGCCACACAGGATCATTATCGACACGGACCCCGGAATAGACGACGCTCTAGCGATTTTGCTGGCGCTGCGGTCGCCGGAACTGCAGGTGGAGGCGATTACGCCGGTGGCGGGAAATGTCCCGCTGGATTTTACGCTGCCGAACGCGCTGAAGCTGGTGGAGATTGCGGGGCGGACGGACGTTCCGGTAGCAGGTGGCGCGCGGCATCCGCTGGTGCGGCGGTTGATCACCGCGTCATACGTGCACGGCAACAACGGACTTGCGGGCGTGGAATTTCCGGAGCCGAAGATCAAGCCGGTGGCGGAGACGGCGTCAGAACTGATTCGAAAGATCGTACGCGCGAATCCTGGCGAGATTTCGATTGTGGCGGTGGGGCCGCTGACGAATGTGGCGACGGCTTTGCGGGCCGATCCGGATCTGGCCGGGAAAATTCGAAGCATCGTGATCATGGGTGGATCGCTTTCGGGCGGAAACGTGACGCCAGCGGCTGAGTTTAATTTGTATGTGGACCCGGAGGCGGCGCGGATTGTGTTTGACGCGGGCGTGCCGCTGACGATGGTGGGGCTGGACGTGACGCGCAAGGTGCTGTTCACGGAGGAGCGGCTGAAAGTGATGGAGACGGCGAAGAATCCGTCGGGCGTGGCGGCGGGGAAAATCATGCGGGCGACGCTGGAGCGACTGAATCGCGGGCCGCACCCGATGATCGAAGCGATGCACGATCCGCTGACAGTTGCGAACCTGATCGATCCGGGAATTTTGACGCTCAAGGATTATTACGTCGAGGTGGAGACGGAGGGCCAGTTCACGGCGGGAGAGACGGTGGGTTATGCGTATGCTCCGGCGCGAGGATCGGCGCCGCTTGCGACCGCGGACAAGGGCGACGGCACGGGAGTCCTGGCGAACGAGGAAACGTTCAGGGCGAACGCAAAAGTTGCGGTGGAGGTGGATGCGGAGCGATTTTTCCGGCTGCTGCTGGGGCGACTTACGGCTTAGGGCGCCCTAGGGGTAGTTCATGTCGGCTTCGATCACGGGGACGAGGTCGGTGGGAATGTAAACCTTCGCAACGTAACCGCGGGCGCCGGCGTCTGCTGCGGCGCGGGCCATTTCGAGCGATTGATGCTGGGTGACAAAATAGATTCTGGCTGCCGGTACGTCTTTCCTGATCTGCTCGGCGGCCTGCAAGCCGTTAAGATTGGGCATTGAAACATCGAGTAGTACCACGTCCGGGTTGAGAGAGCGCGCTTTTTCAACAGCGTCTTGACCGTCAACCGCTTCCCCGCATACGACCCAGCCTTTGCGAGCTTCCAGGAGCGATTTCAAGCCTGTTCTGACGAGCGGCACGTCGTCGGCGATGAGAATTCGCAGCATCCGTGATTCCTCTGAGCGCGAGAACAGGGCAAGCGAGCTGAGATGAACTCGTTCTGGGTATTGTGGCGGGGCATGGGGAGAAAATGAATCGGGTAATTTGTGTATTCGTTCGCTTTTCGCCGGTACCGTGGTTTCATGCGGGGCGGGGCGACGAATGGGAACGCAGTGTTTGCGAGGGGCGGAATCGTTGCTCTTTGGCGTTGTCAGTTTGATAGACTGCGATTCAAATCGGAGGAAACATGTTGCGTACCGCAGTGGGCTTCGCAGTTCTGTATTCGCTCTTTGCGATGGGCTTGGCGCAACCGACTGCTGCGCCCGCCTACGAGAACCTGAACGCCATACTGTGGATGCAGACGTCGGTCGAATACAAGGCGAGCACGCTGCAGACATATCGCCTGGCAGAGGCAGCCTTGACGCAGGGCCTTCGCGACCCGCACTGGACTGCAGCGCTCGAGCAATCCGGGGACTTCGGAAATCTGCCGCCCGCGGTGATTCTGGACCTCGATGAAACGGTGCTCGATAACTCCCCGTTTGAAGCGCGATTGACGGCTTCGGGCGCCCCCTTTTCCCGAGGGGCGTGGACGAAGTGGCAGGATGAACGAAATGCGGGACTGATTCCCGGCGCGATGGATTTTTTGCAGTTCGCGCATGCCAACGGTGTGACGCCGATCTACATTACGAATCGCACGTGCGATTCAAGCAAAGAAGACGATCCGACTGTGCAGGTGCTGCGCAAGCTTCACGTGCCGCTGGATTCGGCAGTCGACCGGCTTTTCTGCGCGAAAGACAATAAGAGCAGCGACAAGACGGCGCGACGGCAAATGATCGCCGCGAAATTCCGCATCCTGCTGATGTTCGGCGACCAGCTTGGCGACTTTCTGAGCATTCCAGCGGAGTCGGCAGATCTGGAAGGGCGAGAGAAATTGTTTCTCGCGCATCAGAGTTTGTGGGGAGAGCGATGGTTTCAGCTGCCGAATCCGACGTATGGCTCGTGGGAAGCAGCGGTGGGTTACACGGTTCCGGAGAAGTTGAAACATCTCCGGCAATAAGCCAGGGCAGTAAGTCCGAGTAGTGAATACGAGCAGACGGTACGCCGCCAGCGAAAGGCGATCAACGTACGAACTGCAAAATAAATGGCGGGCGAGCCTGTAAGACGGATTCTCTGACCAGGTCTTTGGGATCAAGAGCTTACCGAGTTCACGGACCTTGCGAGCGTCAACTATGTCATGGAGGTTACGATCCTGTCGGTGTTATTGGCTAGCCTTCACCACTAAATGGCCGCGAAAGACACCCCGAAAAAGCCTCCGAAGCAACAGAGCGAAAAACCCAAGGGAGAGTCGATAAAGAAAGGCACGCCGTAATCTTCTGATTTCGTCACGCGCGCGGAGGTCGAAATGTGATTCGTCGTTTAAGACACTTACAGCAACAGGAAAAGAGGTATTTTGCCGCACCGAAACTGCCTACAATCGATTACTGCTGATAAGGGATTCATCGACAGTAATCGACGAGGCTAAGCCGAGCTGTCCCCTTCTGAACAGATTCTGACGCCCCACTTTTGGTCCAATTGACATGGAATCTCAACAGGGCAACTGGTTGCGAGTTCCACCTCAAAGCTAGTGACGTTTCACCCACATTATGCACGGCACGCCGATGCCGTCGGGGGCAAATATGAGCGGGAAAAACTTTCGAGTCGCACAGGACGGCCAACGCACCAACGCCGCTGGTAAGCAAATACACAACAAAGTACTGCTGGCAACGCCTGACAATGAATTTGAGTTGATGCGTCCTGACTTGACGCATATCGACCTGCCGCATCATTTCAGCCTCCATGAGCCCACACAAAGTATTGAGTTCGTTTATTTCCCGAATCGAGGAATGGTTTCGCAAGTCGTTGTTACCAAAGACGGTCGGACCGTGGAAGTGGGTGTAGTGGGCAAAGAGGGTTACGTAGGGGCGGGGCTGGCAGTGGGGTTGAGCAGAAGTTCAGTCCGAGAAATCATCCAGATCGCTGGCGATGGCTTCCGAATGACGGGGAATGCGCTCGAACGCATTCTGCGGTCGGCCCCACAGTTACAGGTGATATTGAACAGGCATACGGGGCTTCAAGGAATGCAAGTTGCACAGACCGCGGCGTGCAATCGCCTCCACGATATACAGCAGCGTCTCTCGCGGTGGCTGCTCATGACTCAGGACCGAGTGGATTCCGGAGTGCTTCCGATTACCCACGACTTCATTGCCACAATGATGGGCACGGACCGATCCACCGTGAGCTTGGCGGCGGCGGTAATGCAAAAAAACGGAATCATAGAATACCTGCGAGGTGCGGTGAAGATTGTGAACCGCAGGAAACTCGAAAAATCTTCCTGTGAGTGCTACGGAGTGATTCAACAGTTCGAGGATGACCTCGGATTGAGGTAGCAATCCTTGCCAGTGTTGGATACCCCACAGACAGCTGTGCTTTGCCCTCGGTATTCTTTTGCCCCGAATATTCAGTTCGGCCTTGCTGTGTGTTCAAAGAGCGGTCACGTTTGCAGAACCTGGTGTCGGGCAACAAAAAGACCTCTGTCATCGGAGTTGCGATCAAGAACCATGATGCGCCGTTTTTTACAAGAGCATACCTGCGCCAGATCGCAAGATGTGCGAGAGAAGCCATGCTCCGCAGAATGACATGGCTCGATCAGGATCAATTCCGGGGGTGGGCTTGCTCGGCGTGCGGATGGAGGTTCAATCCGGCAGGTCCACTTGTTGGCAGAACTATCGAGGAAATGAAACGGCGGTATGAGACGGAACGCGACAAAGAGTTTAAGTCGCACGATTGTGCTGCGCATCCTAGAGAGAAAAAACCCAACCAGCCAAGATAGAATCCCGATTCGACATGCAGTTACTTTCCACGGTTCGACCTGGACATCCTAAGCCCGAGCCCAGCGCATCTTGGTGTGTTCTCGTCACCCAGCTTGGAGGAAATGGGGAATCGAGGACGACGCAGTGGCAAGGGTCGAGTTGCTCGACCGGGTTCCCGATGGGGACCACATTCTGGAATATTTTTACGGGAGGCCCTTTCATGGACGGGTGCGCGTGGCAAACGGGTCGCTGAAGGTTCTGTAGCTCGCTAGAATGCGTGGCAAAATTCAGGAAGCAAGTTTTTGCCCCGCCCGACGTGCTTTCCGAGCCGAGCAGCCTATCTGCTTCGCGATCGTGCGCCAGGAACAGCCGCGGGCGCGGCGCGAGGCCGCACGACGTCGCGAAACTGTTGGGAGACACCGCCGAGACGATCAAGAGGCACTACGCTCCCTTCGTTCGCGAACTGCGCGAGTGCGGACGCCGAATCATGGAAACCGGCGAGGGGGCTTGAGCGGATAGCGGGCACAGCAATCGTCTTCCGAACAAAAACCCAATTGACAACCAAAGAGATAGTAGCGGGTGAGCCTGTAAGCCGGATTCTGTGCGATGAGCCTCGCGGGCTAACTTGCGTTAGCGCGCGATTGGCGTTCCCGGTCACCATTTTGACATGGCGTCGGGACTAAACCGGCGCAGCGCGATGATCATTCCTCTAGGTCCCGGATCGCTCCGGGACTCAAGCAGCCTACCCGAGGGTCAGAGCGGCGCGTTCTTGCGAACGCGATGCATACGGGCCGGGCCAGCCCTCCCCTCCTATTTGGCCTTGCTCCACGCGGGGTTTTCCGTGCCCCGAGTGTCGCCACCCGGGCGGTGGGCTCTTACCCCACCTTTTCACCCTTGCCAAATGCGCCGGACCGAAAGAGGCGAGCCCGCGGTTTTGCCGTAGGCCTGCCGCCGAGGTACCAACCGCACCGGCGGTATATTTTCTGTGGCACTTTCCGTAGCCGCGCCATCACGATCCGCCTTCGCGAAACGCGCGACGCAACCCCCTGGCGTTACCAGGCGCGTTGCCCTATCGCCGCCGGCTCATGCGAGCTCGCGACGATGGGAGTCCGGACTTTCCTCCCGCCAACCCTGCGTCCGCCTTGCGGCGGCCTCAGGGTAAGCCGGCGATCATCCGACTCACCCGCTAGGATGATTATACGGCATCTACGGGGCAATCGACGAGGCGAACGTGGGTTCCACGGCGCGAAAAAAGCTGCGGAGGTTTGCTCGAAATCGTGAGGCAGCGGTGCGGGCGACAGAGAGCGCGGCGCGCCGGGCCCTGCTGAGAAAAGACGGAGCCGCGAGAACAAGTTACTTGGCAGGTGCAGGGGGTTTGCTGGGTTCGTCGACGAGTGTGATTGTGCGTACGTGGATTGTGTTGGTTTCGGAATCGAGCGTGCCAGCGATTCGAACTTTGCGACCGGCGAATTCGCGACCGAGGTCCTGTTTGTCGAGCTTGTAGATGCGGCTCTTGTTCTGGAGGACGAAACGGCCGCCGCGCTCGGTGACGCAGTACCAGACGCAGTCGGCTTCCGTGGTGCCGACGGACTTGCCCTGCAGCATTTCCTTGTGAGATTGGCTGAGGGAATGGACGTTCATCGCACATTGAGAATCTGCGATGACGCCTTTAAAAACCTGTTCTTTCGCGCCGCGGGCGACTGGAGAAAGCGCAAACAGAAGAACTAGGCCCACAATGTATGACGATAGGTTTTTGACACAGCTCATTTTTGATCCTCTCCCATGTGGAGCTTCATGCGGCTCCGCTATCCGCCGGCCGGTAAGACGACGAATTTCATGCTCATCTGTTCGTGATCTTCGCTGCAAATCACGGTGCACACCACTTCGTACTCGCCCGGTTCAGAAGGCGCGGTCACGTTGAATTCGTTCAAGCCAGGATGAAGCAGGAAATCCCAGCCGGGCACCGGTTGGCGATCCTTTGCGTGGAGCAGGGAGAATCCGTGGACGGAGCCGTCTTTGTTCCGGGACTTTGCTTTGATCGCGGTGATACGGAGAGTGAGTGGCTCGCCCGCATTGACGGTGATGACTTGCTTGGACTGGCCGTGGATCCGGTACTGGCTGTCGTGGTCGGCGGTGACTTCGATCACGCGGGGAGGACGGGAGGTGACCGGAGCCGACTGCGCGGCAAAGTTCGAGAACGCAATCAGATGCCAAGCGAAAATTGAGATGCCAAGGCACCAGGCTGCGCTTGAGTAGTTGCGGCGATGCTCCACGGGTGTTCGCATCGCTATTGGGTCATGTACTCAAGGATGAGCCGCATGTCCTCATCCGTGATAGTTGCGCGAACCCGCATGTGGCGGACGATCGTCGCCATCATGCGCGGGGGAAACTTGTGAGGAGCGGCGTGGCAGCGGCCACAATTGGCGCGGAATCGTTTCTCGCCTTCGAGACGCTCGGAAGCGTCAATTTTCGCCGGCGGTTTTGATTGGACCGCCGGGTTGCTTCCTGGGAGCACGGCGCTGGCCGACGTCGAGGGCTTGGCTGGCGATACCAAGACTGAATTCTGGCGTGGCGGCGCGGGTTTCTCCTGAGCTCCCGTCCAAGTGACGGCACCCGCAAGAATCGCGGTTGAAACCAGTAGGAGTGTTCGTTTGGCGATCAATTGGAAACTCCGGGCCACAATGGAAGCACGAACCGGTAGGTCAAGCCGATCGTCCAGACATTTTCATTGCCTTGCGAACTGAACTGGCGGCCGTAGCTACTGACGGCCCTGAAATCATCGCGGAAGTAATAGTTCAATCCGAATTCGAACTGTTGGGTGTTTACCGGCGGCAGCGCGTCGTTCGGCAATTCTCCGGTGAAATACTGCTGAACGCGTGCGACGACTTGAGTCTTGCGAAGCACGTCGTGCCAAACCGGAACCTGGCTGAGCCGATACGCGGATTCGATCCAGTAGCCGCTGCCCTGTTTCGAGCGGGCATACTCTGCTCGCAGGTCAAGCGGGAGCGGCGGAGGCTGCCAAGCAAAATGGAAGCCGAATGAATTCGAGCGCTCGTCCTGCAGGAGGTGCTGAAATGAGCCGCCGACTTCGAAACGCTGAGCCGGCAGGAAAATTCCTACGCGTCCGCCTGCGAAGCGGCTGGAGTCCATCGGTGAGGCGGTGACAAGCGTGGAGAAATATGCAGCATAGTTCAGGTTCACCTTGGGATGAATCGCGAAGCCGCCGCGCGTCATGACGCCCGTGCCTGCGTTACTGGGCCCGACGCCGATGGGAAGAATCAGCGGATCCGATTGGAGATCTCGAATCCAAACGGGATACAGGCGTTCGTTGTAGATACCGAATGGCGTGAGATAGCGGCCGGCTGAAATTGTGAGATAGCGATTGACGATGAAGTCGAGTTGCGCGTAATCGACTTCCTTTTCGACTTCGCCACGGAAGTCGCTGCTGCCGGGTGCCTGGGAAAAATCGGATTCGAACGTGGCTCGGGACTCAATGAGCCAGCGGTCTCCGATGGGAACAAGGACGACGGGCGCGATGAGAGGTTCGAGGTGAGGAGCGCCGCCTTCAACGTTTGTGACGAACGCTGTTCCCGCGCTGAAAATGGGAACGGGCCGCGGAGCGTCCGAGTCAGTACCTTGCGCACGTAGACAAGGCGAGCAAATCAGCGCCGATGCCAGCAACAAGATGCTGAAGAGACTCGTTGGCGCGAGCGAGCGATTGTCGAGACAGTGGGACCGAAGTCCCGTCGCACGGACGGCAACGCTGGGCGCGGGCGGCATCTGAAAATCGAGGGAAGCCTCAAAATTGAGTTGTTCGTGTTGCAGATCGATGATGGAAGAGCGCTCGGTTGACGTCAATTGGACTGCCGGGCCAGGTTGTCGAGCTGGTTATGCTTATTGGAAACCATAGAAAGGACATGGCGACTAGAACTCTTTTATCTACTGGCGGTTACATGAAAGCGACAGCCGCAGGGACCAGGGAGGAGGCGGGTGAGCCGATCATCGAGCCGAGGCTACTTCAATGGCAGCAATTTTTCGAAGGCGGCTTCGTCAAGAATGGGAACGCCGAGCGATTTGGCCTTATCGTACTTGGAGCCGGGATCGGCGCCGACTACCACATAGCTGGTCTTCTTGCTGACTGTGGAACCTGCTTTCCCACCGTAGGCTGCGACGAGTTGTTCGGCTTGTTCGCGAGAGCGACGTTCGAGGGTGCCAGTGAAGACAAAGGTTTTGCCGGCGAACTGAGTGCCTTTGGGAGCGGGGCGGTCTTCCTTCATGTTGACGCCGGCGGCGCGGAGGTGGTCGATCAATTTTCGGTTCGCGGACTCAGAGAAAAATTCCTTCACGCCTTCGGCAATCTTGGGGCCGACTTCGGTGACTTCGAGCAATTCTTCCTCGGTGGCTGCGGCCAGCTTGTCCATCGAGCCGAACTGCTGAGCCAGCAATTGGCCCGTGCGTTCGCCGACGAATGGAATACCGATGGCGTAGATCAGACGCTCGAGGCTGTTCTTTTTGCTGGCGGCGATTTCGTCGAGGAGATTTTGGGCGGATTTTTCAGCCATACGATCGAGGCCGGCGAGTGAATCGAGGCCGAGCTTGTAGAGGTCGGCGAAATCTTTGACGAGATTATTTTCGATGAGCTGGTCGACGATTTTTTCGCCAAGGCCGTCGATATTCATGGCGTGGCGGCTCGCGAAATGGAGAAGCGATTCCCTTCTGCGGGCGGGGCAAGAAACGTTGACGCACCGATAGGCCACTTCGCCCTCCGCGCGATGGACGCGCGTGCCGCAGACGGGACACTTCTCCGGCATCTTGAACTGCTTTTCTTCTTTTCCGTGCTTTACGACTTTGAGCACGTGGGGAATGACTTCGCCGGCGCGCTCGACGAGGACTGTGTCACCCGCGTGGACGTTGAGGCGTTCGATCTCGTCCATATTGTGGAGGGTGGACTTGGTGACCGTGACGCCGCCGATCTGTACCGGTTCGAACACAGCGAACGGGGTGAGCACTCCGGTGCGGCCGACGCTGACAGCGATTTCCTTCAGAAGCGTCGACTCCTGGTGTGCAGGATATTTGTAGGCAATGGCCCAGCGAGGGGCTTTGGAGGTAAAGCCGAGCTCGTTCTGCAGCGAGATTTCGTCAACTTTAATTACAATCCCGTCGATTTCGTATGCGAGTTTTTCGCGCTTGGAATCCCAGGCAGCGATGTAGCGCTCCAGTTCGGCGAGTGAGTGGCAGAGTTTCCAGTCATCGCTGGCCTTGAAGTGGAACGCGGAAAGAGTTTCGAGGATTTCGGAGAGGCGTTTCTTGGGTGCGCGGCCGTTCACAAGGATGTAGTAAGCAAAAAAATCCAGGCGGCGAGAGGCCGTAATGCGCGGGTCGAGAACGCGCACCGAGCCTGCGGCTGAGCTTCGAGGGTTTGCGAATATCTTGCCGCCCTGCTCGGACTGTTGAAGGTTCATTTCTTCGAATGCTTCGCGCGTCATGATCACTTCGCCGCGAACTTCGAAATCGGCGGGCAGTCCGGCCTTCTTGAGGAAGGCGGGATCCACGCGCAGTGGAATCGAGCGAATTGTCTTTACATTGGGAGTGACGTCCTCGCCCGTGGCGCCGTCACCGCGCGTTACGCCGCGCATGAGAACTCCCTTCTCATAAATGAGGGAGAGGCTGAGGCCGTCGAATTTGTGTTCGGCCACGTAATCGATTTTTTCGCGGCCTGTAGTTTCGCGAACGCGGCGATCGAAGGACTCGAGAGCTTCGATCGAGAATGCGTTGTCGAGGCTGACCATCGGGATTGCGTGCCGCACTTTCTGAAAACCTTCGCGCGGCGCGCCGCCTACTCGAACGGTGGGAGAATCGGCGGTGACGAGATCGGGATTTTGCGTTTCGAGTTCCTTGAGACGCTCCATCAAGCGATCGAACTGGGCGTCGGAGATTTCGGGATCGTCCAGGACGTAATAGAGATATTCGTGGCGGCGAATTTCTTCGCGGAGGCGCTCGATCTCTTTCGCGTCTTGCTTCTTCGTCATGAAACCCTCAGCGGGATATCGGCAAATGAAACCGGGGCAATATTATACAATGTGTGTTTGCTTTCGCAGTGTTAGCTCACTACTCTTTTGGCGAGGCCATGCCCAACGGAATCGAAGACGCACTCCTAATCTACAACCCGACCAGCGGGCGGCGGCAGCACCGTCGCTTCGCGGAGATCGAGCAGGCGGTGCGGATCCTGAAGGACGCGGGCGTCCGGGTGGAGCTTGCTCCCACGACCGGGAGACTGACCGCGAGGACAATTGCGCGCCAAGCAGTGGAGCACGGGCGCGGAATGGTGATCGCCTGCGGCGGAGACGGCACAAATAACGAAATTGTGAATGGCCTTGCCGGCAGCCGCGTGCCGATGGCATTGCTGCCCGCCGGCACTGCGAATATTCTGGCCAAAGAGCTGGGCATTCCCTGGGATATTCCGCAAGCGGCACGGTTGATCTCCGGTGGAACCGTGCGTCGAATTGCGCTGGGGGTTGCGATACCGGCGCAAGGGCGGCATACGGAAGAGGTTCCGCGCGAGGGGCGATATTTCCTTTGCGTTGCGGGGGCAGGGCCGGATGGGGCAATCGTCAACGGCGTGGACGGCAAGCTGAAGAAGAAAGCGGGAATTCTGGCGTATTGGCTGGAAGGAATGCGCCAGCTGTTCCGGTACGATTTCCCCGAAATGCGGGTGCACTCGAATGGGGTGGAGCGAAAAGCAACGATTGTGGTTGTGGGACGAACGGTGAATTATGGCGGGCCGTTTAAGATTACGACGGGCGCGAATCTTTTCGAAGACTCGTTTGAATTTCTGACCAATTCGGCGAAAAACCGGTTGCGATATCTTGTGTGTCTGCCTGCTCTGTGGATGGGCAAGCTTCGAGGGCTCGATGGCATCGCAGCGTGGAAATCCATTGAAGCGATCTGCGAGCCGAACGGCGACGGGCCGCTGTGGGCGCAGGTGGATGGCGAACCGATCGGCGATTTGCCGATAAAATTCTCGATTGTGCCGGATGCGTTGTCGCTGGTGATTCCGCCGCGACGCAACGGGTAGTCGAACCGATCGTCATCGAGGGCATTTTCCCCGCAAGTTGCTTCCAGGAGTTGCTCCCGCGTTTTTTCCCGGGCACTTACCTACGCGACTTATTCACACGACCCGTTCGTGGAGGCCGTTCTGATAGGATGCGGGCGTGGAACCTGTCACGCATGCGTTGACGTCACTCGCGCTGGCCCGGGCTGGACAAAAACATTTGCCGCGTCTTGGGACGGCGATGCTTGTAGTGGCCGGCGTTGCTCCCGATCTTGATTACGCGAGTTATTTGGGCGGCGCAAGCTCGTTCCTGAGATTTGATCGCACCCTGCTGCATTCCCTTCCCTCGTCGGCTTTGCTGGCGTGTGCGATTGCCGGGACGTTCTGGTTTTTTACCCGGCAGCGAGGTGAGCATCTCGAGAAAGCGGGGGCTTCGCCTGCTGCACGCGTGCGGTTTGGGAGTGCATTCGCCATATGCGCAATCGGCATTGCTGGACATTTGCTGCTCGACGTCGTGAGCGGCGTTGGTGTGCAACTCTTCTGGCCTTTTCGGCCCCGCTGGTTTGCGCTTGATTTGCTCACGGAGCTCGATCCGTGGGTTTTGATTCTTCTGATCGCCGGGCTGTTGTTGCCGATGTTGTTTCGCCTCGTCGGCGAAGAGATTGGCGAGAGGAAGAGACGCGGCAGCGGGACGCGCGGGGCAATTGTGACGCTGCTGCTGCTCATTGCATACGCCGGCGTGCGCGGATATCTGCATAGCAACGCCGTCGATCTGCTCGAGTCGCGCGATTATCACGGCCGGACGCCGCTGGCGGCAGGAGCGTTTCCGGCATCGTGGTCGCCATTCGAGTGGCGCGGAGTGGTCTCGACGGATAACACGATGGAGGATGTGGATGTGTCGCTCACTCCCGGGAAGGAGTTCGATCCGGGGCGAAGCGTAACGAGCTACAAGCCGGAAGCTTCCGCTGCGCTTGAAGCAGGACAGCGCACAGTGACAGCACAAAGATTTCTGAAATACGCGCGATTCCCTCTTGCGAGCGTTGTCCGCGTGGAGGATGGCGTTCGAATCGAGTTGCGAGACGCGCGCTTCCCGGAGAGCGACAGCAGCGCCGCGAATATTTTGGCGCGCGTAGATATGCGCGGGAACCTTCGAGTCGTGAGCGAAGAAATTCAATTCGCTTCGAGGCGAAGGTGACGGGGTTTTTCCGAAGGCTAATGGCCGTGCTTTGGATGGCCGAGTGACGCGCGGCTGACAAGAAAAAGCAAAAGAACGGCGGCCACGATCAACATGCCGAACGCAGCGCTGTGCGCCATCATGAAGCGCAACGCGGCTTCACCGTAACGGACAGCCAGAATCCCTTCGACGAGATAGCGAAGTCCGCGGCCGAAAAGAATCGAGAGAACGAACGTCCGCAGCGGCACCTGAAAAACACCCTCGGCGAGGACAAATACCTTGAATGGGAACGGCGGCGGAAGAATCGCGGGGATGAAGACGCTCAAAAACGCGTGGCTGTCCACCCACTCCTTGATCTTTCCTGCGCGCCCGCCGGCGTGACGATGGAAATAGGCTTCGCCACCTTTCTTCGCGAGAAGGTAAAGCCAAACGCATCCAGCGAGCGAGCCGACCGACGCCATTGCGACGTAGTAGGGCATGCGCGCGGGGTTGGTGAAGGCGAGTTGAAAGACCAGCGCGTCGGTGACGAACGGAAACGAGAGAACGGAAGAATCGAGGAAGGCAACGACGAACAGACCTCCGCCCCCCATTGCGGCGACGAATCTTTGCAGCCATGCCGGCAGCTTCGCTTGCTTCATACGCGGTTGGCGCCCCGTGTAAATCGCCCGATTGTAACAGAGTCAACGTAAGCGCCTTTCAGGGTTGCGGTTTATTCCGGCGAAACTTCGAGGCGCGAATTGCAAGGCAGGAATCGAAAATTGCCGATTCGCTGCGGGTCAGATAGAATTCACGCTTGAGCAATTCCCCCCAGGCCATGTCACTCCTCGAACAATTGAACGAGCGTCAGCGCGAAGCTGTGCTTAGCACCGACGGGCCATTGCTGGTGCTGGCCGGCGCGGGGACGGGCAAAACACGCGTGATCACCTATCGCGTGGCGTACTTGATCGAGAAAGGCGTTCCGGGAAACGCGATTCTCGCCGTCACGTTCACAAACAAGGCCGCTGCGGTGATGAAGGAGCGAATTGGCGACCTGCTGCGCGCCAGCGGCCGCGACGCTTCCGACGTCTGGGTCTCGACTTTTCATTCGTTCTGTGCGCGGCTGCTAAGGCGCGAGGCCTTGAACGCAGGGCTTCCACGCGACTTCGCGATCTATGACGATGACGACCAGACGGCAGCGGTGAAGCGCACCTTGATGCTGCTCGATCTGCCGGCCGAGGATTACCCGCCGCGAAGCCTGCGCGCGCAAATCAGCCACGCGAAGAATCACGGTATGACGGCCGACGAAATGGAAGCGAGCGCGGTGACGGCTCATGATGAAGCGCGCAAGGACGTGGCTAAAGTCTTTCGTGCGTACAACGAAATGCTGCGGAAAGCGAGCGCGCTCGACTTCGACGATTTGCTGCTGCGAGCGGTCGAATTGCTTCGCGAGAATGCGGCCGTGCGTGCGGCGTGGAATTCGCGATTCCAGTATCTGATGGTGGATGAGTTTCAGGATACGAATGCCGCGCAGGAAGAGTTGGTGCGGCTTCTGGCGGGGCCGCGGAAGAATGTTTGCGTGGTGGGCGACGAGGACCAATCCATTTATGGCTGGCGTGGCGCGCGCGCCGGCAATCTGAAGCGTTTTACCGAGGATTTCCCCGGCGCGAAAATCATCCGGCTCGAAGAAAACTACCGTTCGACGCAGAAAATCCTGGATGCCGCTGCGGCGGTGGTCGGCAATAACTCCGACCGTCTCGGCAAGACGCTCCAAGCAACGCTCGGGCCCGGCGAGGCTCTGCGATTCTTCGAGGCGCAAGATTCGATCGCAGAGGCCGAGTATATCTGCGGCGAAGTCTCGTCGCTCGTCCGGAATGATCCCGACGCGCGGGCGGCGGTTCTCTATCGCACGGGGGCGCAATCGCGTTCGTTCGAAGAAGTTTTGAGGCGGCTGGGGATCCGTTATCGCGTGGTGGGTGGTTTCAGCTTTTACGAACGGGCGGAAGTGCGGAATGCGCTTGCCTATGTCCGGCTGATACTGCATCCCGAGGACGATGTGGCGCTCTTGCGCGTGTTGAACGTGCCGCCACGCGGGATCGGCGCCGCCACTGTGGCTGTGCTGGAAGCAAGCGCGAGAGAAAAAGGCAAATCGCTCTGGGAGGTGATCCGCGCGGGTGAGTTTTCGACAGGCAAGAAGCTGAGCAACGCGTTGAATTCATTTCGCGAGTTGATCGAGCGGCTGCAGGAAGAATGTGCCGACCTCGCTCCCACCCAACTGATTGAGCGCGTGCTCGACCGGACTGGTTACCTGGGCTGGATCGAACAACAGGACAATCTGGAGCACACATCGCGCGCGGAGAATTTGCGCGAACTTTCGAACGCGATGGCAGAAGCAACCGAGCAGGGGCAGACGCTTGAAGATGTGCTCGATGCTGCGGCGCTCGTAGCCGATTCCGATGAATACGATCCGACAATTCCGGTGTCGCTGATGACGCTGCACAGTGCAAAGGGCCTGGAATTCGACGCGGTGTTTCTCGCCGGGCTCGAGGAAGGGCTCCTGCCGCACAGCCGGTCGGCTAACAGCCCGGCGGAATTGGAAGAGGAGCGGCGATTGTTTTACGTGGGTATGACGCGGGCGAAGCAGTCGCTCGTGATCTCGCGGGCTATTTACCGCCGGAGCTATGGCGAAGAGCGGCTGCGGGCTTCCATGCCCTCGCGCTTCCTTGCTGAGATTCCGAGCGGCCTGATCGAAGCGGCGTCGGGCTCTCTCTCCGAACCGGGCGAGACTCGCCGCTATGAAGCGGATGCTGATGACTCCGAAGGGTATTCGTACCGGCGCAGTCGCACGCCGTATGGTTCAGGTCGATATCGCAGCGGGGCCGGTCAGTCCACTGGGACCTCGCGCTATGGCTCCTCCGCATCGCGCGCGCCTTCACGCCCCTCGTCACGAACCCCCAGCAAAGATCCGCTAATCGGCACACGGGTGAGGCACTCGAAGTATGGCCTCGGCACGATCATCGAAGTGGAGGGGGAAGGCGAGGAGCGGAAACTTACCGTCAGTTTTCAAGACTACGGCCCCAAGAAGCTAATCGAGCGATACGCAAATCTTCAGCTAGCATAGAGTCCGTGCGATTTTGAAGTACGGCGGAGAAATATTCACAAACGCGCGCGTGGCGGCGTGGTCTGCTGTAGGATGTGGGCGCTGGCGACGCACCCAGATGGTTGCGCGGAATCGCGGTGCGTTATAGAGTTTTTTTCTTTTGGACGGGAAGGTGCCGATTGGGCGCACAGATTTTCCGCACCAAGGACATCGACAAGCTGATTTCCGATTCTCAGGAGCCGGAAAAGCGTCTGAAAAAGACGCTTGGGGCGCTCAGTCTGACTTCACTGGGGATCGGCGCCGTAATCGGGTCTGGAATCTTCACCGTGATCGGCACCGCGATCGCGGGCCAGAAAATGAAGTTCAGCTCGATCCTGAATGCTCCGCTCCTGGAGTACCTGATCTACCATTCGGCATCGTTCGGGCGTCCCGGTGCGGGCCCCGCCATTGCGCTCTCGTTCATTCTCGTTGCAATCGCGTGCGGATTTGCGGCGCTTTGCTACGCAGAACTGGCAGCGATGATTCCGATCGCGGGGAGCGCCTACACATATACGTATGCAACGATGGGCGAACTGATTGCGTGGATTATCGGCTGGGACTTGATTCTGGAATACGCGGTGTCAAACATGGCTGTAAGCGTGGGGTTCTCGGCGCATGTGGTGAATCTGCTGGATTATTTCGGCATCCACGCGAGCCTGCGCTGGATTTCTCCGGCGTACTTGCCGGCGGGGCTATCCGATTTACAAAACAACGTGCTGTACGAGCCGGGCTGGCACTTTGGGTTCAACTTGCCGGCCTTCATCATTGTGATGATCCTGACGATGATTCTCGTTCGCGGAATTCGCGAGTCGGCGGAAACGAACAACGTGATGGTGATCTTGAAGATCGTCGCCATCATGGTGTTTATCATCTTCGCCTCGCGATTTATTCACCCCGCGAACTGGCACCCGTTCGCGCCCAATGGGTGGCCGGGAATTCTTACGGGTGGCTCGATCGTGTTCTTCACGTACATCGGATTCGATTCTGTTTCGACTGCGGCGGAGGAATGCAAGAACCCGCAACGCGATTTGCCGATCGGGATTATCGCCACGCTCATCATCTGCACGGTGCTGTACATCGGCGTGGTGGTAGTGCTGACGGGCCTCGTGCCATGGCAAACGCTTCTGGATGACGCAGCGCCGGTTGTGAACACGATGAAGAAGCTGCACTTTGGCTCGATCCAGCTGATCGTGCTGATCGGCGCGCTCATGGGAATGATATCGTCGCTGCTAGTCTTCCAGCTCGGGCAGGCGCGTGTGTGGTTCGCGATGTCGCGCGACGGGCTCTTGCCAAAGCTTTTCAGCCGTGTTCACAAGCAGTACCGCACGCCGGATTTTTCCACGTGGGTCGCGGGATTTCTGGTGGGAATTCCAGCCGGGCTACTGGACATCGGGACGCTAACCGACCTATCGAACATCGGAACGCTTTTTGCATTCGGGCTGGTAGCGGCGGGCGTGCTGATCCTGCGGTACAAGCAGCCGGAGCGGCACCGTGCTTTCCGCGCGCCAGGAGGCTTGATCGCACCGATCGCGACGATTCTCACCTGCGTGCTTCTGATGGCGGGGCTCCCCATCGTTAGCTGGATTCGCTTTTTCGTTTGGCTGACAATTGGATTGTGCTTTTATTATTTCTACGGCCGGCGGCACAGCCAGCTCGCAACGCACAATCAGGCGGCGCCGGACGCGAAAGGCGGGCAGGTCTAATGCGGGTGCGGCTTTGCCTCGGGCTTACGACGCTGCTGCTCATAGTCGTCTTGAGTTTGCCGTCTACGTTTGCCTGGGGTGAAAACGCGCAGCGGCTCATCACGAATAAAGCGGTTGACACGCTTCCCGACGACATACGTCCGTTTTTCGAAGCGAACCGCCAGTATATGGTGCAGCATGTAACCGATCCCGAGGAAGCCGAGCGAAAAGACCCGGCGCTTGAGAATATCGATTTCATCAAGCTCGACCATTACGGACAGTTCCCTTTCGCCAATCTGCCGCGTACCTACACGGCTGCGGTTTCGAAATATGGACGCCGGACAGTTTCCACTTACGGCGTGCTCCCGTGGCAGGTGGGAACCTACAGCAAGAAATTGACGGATGCGTTTCACGATCACAACTGGGCCGACGCAAAACTTTCGGCTGCGCTTCTCGCGCACTACGTGGCCGAGTCGCACGACCCGTTTAACACAACGACGAACTTTGACGGGAAGCTTTCGAACCAGCCGGGAGTGAACCAACGGTTCGGATCGGGGCTCGTGGACCGCTTTCAACTATTCTTTTTTGTGAAGCCGAACGAAGCTGTCTTCATTCACGATCCCACCGACCACGCGTTTGAAATGGCGCTAAGCGCCCACTCCTGGCTCGAAAACATCCTTCTGTCGGACATCCGGGCGCACGAAGGACTGGCCAGCTACTCGGACGAATACTACGACCGGTTCTACGCACAGGCCGGGGCGGTTCTGGTTCGCCAGCTCTCCGATGCTTCCACGGATCTCGGTTCTTACTGGATGACCGCATGGATCAACGCCGGCCGGCCGCAATTGCCGGGGCAGTAGGCTGACGTGGCAACGGAACAAAACTCGCAGGCATCGATCGTAGCAACTCTCCCTAAAGCTGAATTGCACCTGCATCTCGAGGGGTCAATCCGGCCCGACGCAGCGATTGAGCTGGCGGCACGGCACGGCGTGACGCTCACCCGCGAGGACGTCCTGGCGCGCTACAACTACTCCGATTTCATGGGATTCATTGAAACGTTCAAATGGATTACGTCTTTCTTGCGGACGCCGGACGACTATGCCCTGATCACGCGCCACCTGGCAGAGGAATTATTGCGGCAGAATGTCGTGTACGCCGAAATCACGATTTCCGCAGGGATCATGCTCCGGCGCATGCAGAACGTCGAAGCGAACTTTCAAGCGATTCGGGAAACGGCGCAAAGCGTGCCATTCCGGCGGCTGCGAACAGCATGGATATTCGACGTGGCGCGCCAATTCGGCCCGGAACAGGCGATGGAAGTGGCGCGCTGGGCGTCGAAATTGCAGAACGCAGGAGTGGTGGCTTTCGGGATGGGCGGCGATGAGCTTTCCGTGCCGGCCGTCAGTTTTCGTCCGGCGTTCGATTTTGCCCGCGGAGACGGACTTCGAACCGTTTGCCACGCGGGTGAGATTGGCGGCCCGGAATCTGTACGCGAGGCCGTGGAAATTCTTGGCGCCGAGCGGGTCGGGCACGGTATCGCGGTGATGCACGATCGGGCGCTGGCTGAATCGCTCATCACTCGTCGAGTTGTCCTTGAAAATTGCCCCACGAGCAATTTGTGCACGGGCGCGCTCGGGAAACAGACCGGCAAGTCCGGCGCGTCACTCAAAGATCACCCGCTTCCGAAATTCCTTGAGCAAGGGCTGCTGGTCACGCTGTCGACCGACGATCCCGGACTGTTCCACACCGACTTGCTGAACGAATATGCGCTTGCCGAATCGCTCGGTCTATCAAACAAACAGATGCTTGCGTTGATGGAAAACAGCTTCAACGCAGCATTTCTGCCGCCAATCGAGAAGCGCGAACTGCTCGAGAATTTTCGTGCAGCGGCAAAAGCGGCGGGGTTGGTATAATCACGGCTATGAAAGCACATGTGTGGGTGATGCTGAAATCCACGGTACTCGATCCGCAGGGCCAAACCATTCAACGCGCGCTGGCTTCGCAGGGTTTTGCGAAAGTCCAGGACGTCCGCCAGGGCAAGTTTTTCGTTCTGAATCTCGACGGCATGGGGCGCGAGGAAGCGAAGAGCCAGGTGGAGCGGATCGCGAAAGACGTCCTCACGAATCCGGTGATCGAAGAATTCCGGTTCGAAATTCTGGACTAAGTGCTTTTCCCTCCGCTCCTTCGCCGAACCTCGCTGCGCTTTGGGCAACGAATCGTAGCCACTCCTTGTCTCATCAGACGTATATGCTAACCTGTTTATTGGTGGCCGGCTGCGAGTCCTGAATCTGAGCGAAGCTCCAGGAGCAAATTACCGTGTGCGGAATTGTGGGTTATATAGGGCCTAAGGCTGTGGTGCCGCTCGTCATTGACGGGCTCAGGCGGCTTGAATATCGAGGGTATGACTCGGCGGGAATCGCGGTGGTGGGACAGAACGGGAAGCTCGAGATTCGCCGCGCGTCGGGAAAACTGAAAAACCTCGAAGAACTGCTGAGCAAATCGCCGATCGATGGCGTTTATGGACTCGGACACACACGCTGGGCCACGCATGGGCGTCCCACCGAAGAAAACGCCCACCCGCACCGCGATTGCACCGGAGACATCGTAGTCGTCCACAACGGAATCATCGAGAATTACCTGGAATTGAAACACCAGCTCATCGAAGAAGGCCACAAGTTTCAGACCGAGACGGACACTGAGATCATCGCGCACCTGATCGAGAAATATTCCAAGAATGTGCCGCTCGAAGATGCGGTGCTCAAGACCGTCAAGCTTCTGAGCGGTGCTTACGCGCTGGTGGCGATGTCGACGCGCGATCCGAATAAGATCGTCGCCGCGCGGCTTGGACCACCGGTCGTAATCGGGCTGGGGCAGAACGAATTCTTTGTGGCAAGCGATATTCCCGCCATCCTTTCGCACACGCGTGAAGCGTTTTTCATGGGCGATAGCGAGATCGCAATTCTCACTTTGAAGGGCGTCCGCGTCGTAGACTTCGACAATTGCCCGGTAACTCCGAAGGTCCAGCACATCACGTGGGACCCGATTATGGCGGAGAAGGGCGGCTTCAAGCATTTCATGCAGAAGGAAATCTTTGAGCAGCCGCGGGCGGTGCGCGACACGTTGCTCGGCAGGATTTCGCAGCAAACGGGCAAGGTCTTTCTCGACGAAATGGAAATCACCGAGGAAGAGTTTCGCAATTTCCGCGAGGTAAAAATCGTCGCGTGCGGCACGAGCTGGCACGCGGCGCTGGCCGGTAAATTCATGATCGAGCGGCTGGCGCAGATTCCCGTGGAAGTGGACTACGGCAGCGAATTCCGTTATCGCGACCCGATCATAAACAGGAACACGCTCGTGACTGCGATTAGCCAGTCGGGCGAAACTGCCGACACGCTCGCTGCCCAACGAGAAGCGCGGGCAAAAGGCGCGAAAATTCTGGCGATTTGTAACGTGGTCGGCTCGATGCTCACTCGCGAAGCGAACGGCACGATTTACACGCACGCGGGGCCGGAAATCGGCGTCGCTTCCACGAAAGCGTTCACCGGTCAGCTCACCGCTTTGCTGTTGACTTCACTGTATCTCGCGCAGGTGCGCGGCAAGTTGACGCCGGCGCATGCCCAGACCTTGATGCAGGAATTGACTCGAGTTCCGCACAAGATCGAAACCATCCTGCAGCGCGACGCGGAAATCGAAGAGCTGGCCCGACAATTCTTCCGCCACACCGACTTCCTGTATCTGGGCCGCGGGATTCATTATCCGATCGCTCTCGAAGGGGCGCTGAAACTGAAAGAAATTTCCTATATCCACGCCGAAGGGTACCCCGCCGGCGAGATGAAGCACGGCCCGAATGCGCTGATCGATGAAAATCTGCCAGTCGTTGTGATCGCGACGCGCGACGAGTCCGATGCTGCTTCGATGACGCGCTACGAAAAAACCGTTTCGAATCTGCAGGAAGTGAAAGCGCGCGACGGGATCGTCATCACGGTGGTGACCGAAGGCGACCGGCTCGCGCGCGGGTCATCGAACCACGCGATCGAGATTCCGGCGGCGCCCGAGCTGATCTCACCGATTCTCGAAATCATCCCACTGCAGCTCCTTGCGTATCACATTGCCGTTCGGCGCGGCTGCGACGTGGACCAGCCGCGCAACCTCGCGAAGTCCGTCACAGTGGAATAAATTTCTCGCCGAGCGAGCATTTTCATTAGAATAACGGAAATGAGAGTCGCTGTTATGGCCCGGCGAGCCGCTAGACATTCACTCGTTCTAGCGCTTCTTGGAATCGTGAGCGGTTCACCGGCAGCCAAGGGACAATCTGCTCCGCCAACTGCGTCCTACCGGCTTGCCTCGATGAAATTCACCGGCCTCAAGCGATTCAGCGCCGCCGAGGCCGGCAACGCCACGGGGCTTCACGTCGGCGATCCGGTCACGCAGGCGCAGCTTGCGACCGCCGTCGACCGGCTTGCGAAATCTGGTGCTTTTGACAACGTGTCGTTCCGTTACTCAAGCGACAGGAATTCGATCAACGTTGAGTTCCAGGTGACGGAAGTCGCAAAGCTCCTCTCCTGCGTATTCGACAATTTTGTGTGGTTCTCGGATACGGAGTTGGACAAGGCGCTACGCAGCCGTGTTTCTTTCTACGCGGGTGGCGTCCCGGAATCAGGAACGACAGCAGAGAACGTTCGCGTCGCGCTGCGTGATCTGATTCGCGCGAGCGGCGTCCCTGGAGACGTGGCAGCGATCCCGTCCGTGGCTGGATTGGGCCAGCCTGTCGGAGCGTTGGTATTCTCCGTCACCGGCGTGGCAATGCCGATTCGGAACGTTCGTTTTGCAGGTACCGCTGCGATTCCGGCGGGAAACCTCGAGGCGGCTTCGTCACAAATCATTGGCCGCGACTACTCGTTGAGCTACGTCAGCCAGTTTGCATCGGCGGGTCTGGTTCCGCTCTATCGCAAGCGCGGCTACTTGCGCGCACGGTTCGACAAACCAGAAGGCAAACCTCTTGGCGGAAGTGGCAGCGGCGTCACCCAGGGAGTCACCGTTAGTTTGGCCGTGGAAGAAGGCCCGGAATTTTACTGGGAAAAAGCTGAGTGGACGGGCAATCGCGTGTTTTCTGCGGAAGAACTCGATCGGCTCCTTGGAATGAAGCCGAAAGAAGTGGCCAATCAGGAAAAAATCGATGCCGGCCTCAATGCGATAAAACGGGCCTACGATACCCGCGGCTTCATCGAGGCGGCAGTTAAGCCCAAAGAAATCCTCGACGACAACGCGCGCTTGACGACATATGCAGTCGCGGTCGACGAAGGGGCGCAATTCCACCTGGGGCTGGTGCATTTTGAAGGATTCCCGGAAGTGGCGTCCAAGGAACTGATCAAGAGTTGGCAGCTCAAATCAGGGGATGTTTACGACGCCTCATATGCCGGCACATTCGTTTCGAAGGTTTTGCCCGGGAAGCTGAAGGCCTTAGGAATCGAAAAGGCGAGCGTGACGGTGAATCCCAAACCGGAAAAGCAAAAAGCGAGTGTTGACCTTTACATTGTCTTCCACTGATTATCGCGGAATCCGATTCGCGATCTTCGCTGTGCTCGCAGTGCTGCTGATTTCTGTGCGCGCACGCGCGCTTGGACGTGCGCAATCGGCCAGCGAGCGATTGAGTTCCATCGCCGCCGATGGATCTCACCGGTACAAGAGCGCCGATATCGCCGGCGCGACCGGGTTGCACAGCGGAAGCACAATCACACGGGAAGACCTTCAGCTGGCCGCCGATCGTCTCGCGAAACTTGGCCTGTTTGCGAACGTGCAGTACAAGTTCTCAAGCGGACCAAACGGATTGGCGGTCGTGTACGAGGTCGCAGATGCGCCAACAGTCCCCGTAACCTTCGATAATTTCCCGAAATTTTCCGATGACGAGCTGAATACCGCCGTTAAGAACGCCGTCGTGCTGTATGACGGGACGGCACCGGAACATGGCACGATACTCTCCACGATGTCGAACGCGATCGAGGAATTGATCGCCACGCGAGGGTTGCACGCCACCGTGGCACACTCGGTGGTCAACAGCGCGAGCGGCAGCCACGTGCAACAGTTCCGCATTGACGGCGACGTGTTGCGGGTGGCGGACGTTGAGTTCTCCGATTCGCTGGCAAAATTCAATCCTGCGATTCAGCAGAGCCTTGCGCAGCTTATCGGGAAACCATTTTCGCGGAGCGCGATCGAACTATTCGAGTTTGAACAGGTTCGCCCGGTTTATCTCGCCCGCGCTTTCTTGCGCGTGAAATTCGGTCCCCCAACGGCGCGCTTTGAAGGCGACCCTACAAAGCCGCTGCCCGATAAGGTTTACGTGCTCGCGCCGATTGATCCCGGCCCCGCCTACACGTGGGGTGGAGTCGAGTGGAGTGGGAACTCCGTGATCTCGACGTCGGAGATCGAAAAACTCATAGAGTTGAAAACGGGCGAAGTGGCCGACGGAGTAAGAATGGAGGCCGGCTGGAACCGCGTGCTCGATACGTACGGCTCGCGCGGCTACCTCGACGCAAAGCTGTCGCCTACTCCGCACTACGACGACAAGGCGGCGCGCGTCTCGTATACCGTGTCAGTCACAGAGGGCCCTCAATACCACATGGGTCAGCTTGTTCTCACCGGCCTTTCGCTGGAAGGTGAGCGCCGAATCCGCGCGGCCTGGCAAATTGCGCAGGGCGCTGTGTTCGATCAGGGAGTTTACGAAGCGTTCGTCGAGCGCGGCGCGAAGGAAGCGTTCACGGGGCTTCCCTTTCATTACGACAAGATCGGACGCTTCCTGCAAAAGGACGCCAACACAGGGGCGGTCGACGTGTTGCTCGATTTTCAGTAGGCGGATCGAGAGGTTATACTGGCTCATCATGTCTGACGGCTTGCTCCCGGTTGCAGCGGCGCCAACCAGTATCCCGTCGAACGATGAGACAGCGTCGGCTAAGGAGCTCTCGCTCCTCGAATCGCTTCGCGCCGTCGATTCCCTTCTGATCGCATTTTCCGGCGGAGCGGATTCCGCGTACCTGGCCTGGGCGGCTCATTCGGTTCTCGGCGAACGCGCACTTTCTATCACCGCACTCTCTGCCAGTTTTTCGCGCCATGATCGCGAACAAGCCTCCCAATTCGCGCGCGCGGCACGCCTCCGGCATGAGTTCATCGAGACACGCGAGTTTGAAAATCCTCTGTACGTCGCAAACAACGCCGACCGTTGCTATCACTGCAAAGACGAGCTGTTTGACCGCATGGAATCGCTGGCGAGTGAACGCGGGTTTCGAGCCATCGCCTATGGAATCAATGCCGACGATACGCGCGATTTTCGCCCCGGCCATCGCGCCGCTCACGAACATCGCATTCTCGCGCCGCTGCTGGATGCGCGGCTCAGCAAGCCGGAGATTCGAATGCTGTCGCGACGAGCCGGACTTCCCACATGGGATCGGCCCGCATCGGCGTGTCTTTCCTCTCGCATTCCGTACGGAGTCGCAGTGACTCCCGAACTGCTGGAGAAGGTTGAGCGCGCCGAAGCGGCGCTGCGCGATCTCGGATTCCGTCAGTTTCGAGTGCGCGCGCACGGTGAACTCGCTCGCATTGAACTCGCGCCCGACGAACTTTCGCGCGGATTTCAGCCGGAAATGGCGGAAAGAATTGCGCGGGATGTAAAGGCCGCGGGCTTTGCGATCGTCACGCTTGATCTCGAAGGCTACCGCCAGGGGTCGCTTAATTCCCTTCTCAAATCAAAATAGAATCGCCGCACAATGTTCCCGCTCCCGGCTTCTTGCTTGACTGAGCCGGCAGCGGAACTTCCGGTTGCGCGCCTTCGTATATATCTGATAGGAAGGGTTGCCAAAGATACTGTGCCTTCCACAAACATATGACACAACGCAAAACACGAATCTGGCTGGCGACCGTCGCGGCGGTGGCAGCGCTCGGACTGGCCGGATGCGTCACAGAGCGAGGCGGAGCTGGCGACGGGGCTGGAAGTGGACCGGGTGTCACCGCGGATCGCAAATTTACGGTGAGTGGCCCAGTTCGAATTGAACTCGCGAATGGCTCCGGCACATCAACCGTCACGGCTGGCCCGGCAGGTGAAGTTCAGGTCCACGCAGAATTCCGCGCAAAGTCCTGGCTCTTTCACGATGGGCGGCGCCGCCCAGAAGAACTCGCCGCGAATCCTCCGATTTCGCAAGAAGGCAATTACATTCGGATCGGGGGTTCGGGCGAGTACTGGGGCAGCGTCACGGTGAACTACACAATTACAGTGCCGGCCGATACGCAAATTCACGCGATGTCTGGCTCGGGCACGATTCAAGTCAGCGGGATCAAAGGCCCGGCCAATTTTACAAATGGCTCGGGAACAATCATCGTTTCGAACGTTGCCGGTGACGTGCAGGCCGTAGCGGGCAGCGGCAGCGTGCAGCTCTCGCAGATTCAAGGACAGGTGCAGGTCACGGCGGGGTCCGGCAATATCCAACTCAGCGAAATTCACGGCGATATCCGCGCACAGGCCGGCTCGGGGGACATAAAGATTGTGAAGCCGGCTGACTCGGTGGAAGCGACGAGTGGAAGCGGTAATATCGCCGTGAGCCAAATTTCCGCCGATCTCCGATTGCACACGAGTTCTGGGGACGTCACGGTCGAGGGCAATCCGCAAGCTACGACGTATTGGAACGTTCGTACCTCGTCCGGCAGCGTGACGCTCCACGTTCCCGCTGCCGCGAATTTCCGGCTGTACGCTCGGACCAGCTCCGGAGACATCGACACGCAGATCCCCATCATCATGGAAGGCACCACGGGGAAACACGAGCTCCGCGCGCGTATCGGCGAAGGGAAAGCGCGCGTTGAAATTGAAACCAGCTCTGGCAAGATTTTGCTTCGCTGACCGCGGCGCGCCGCAACAGGAATCATCCTCAATTTATCTTTCCGCGCTAGAATGGTTCGCAGATGCGAACTGCTTGGCTTACTTTATGGAGTTGCGCCCTTCTTGCGTCCGCCGCGACCGTTCGTGCGCAAAGTCCGGCATCGAGGCCACCGGGGTCGAAATCAGCTCCAGACGCAGCTTCGAAGCAAGACTCAGAAGCCGAAGTGGGATTGCAGAAGGCCCTCAATTCCGCAGGAAACGACCGCGCTGCGCTGGTTCGCAACTTGAAAGATTACCTGCGGCGATTTCCCGACCCTCCGCGCAAAGCCGCGATCGATCGCGCCCTCGTGGAGGCTTGCCAGCAACTTCGAGACGATGAATGCGCACTCGAGTATTCCGAACAGTTAGTCGCGGTCCAGCCCGACGATTCCGAAATGATGTTGCTGGCGGTCGGGATTCTCCAGCGCCGGGGAGACGATCCGAGTCTAGTGCGCGCGAGCGGCTACGTGAGCCGCGTGCTCGACCGCGTCCAGAAGTCCACCGCCGGCGACCGGCCGGATCGAGCTTCACTCGTCGAGTGGCAGGATCATCGCGACATGATCTTGGGCCAGCTTTTCGCGTTACGCGGGCAGATTGAGAAATCACAGCGTAGCTATGAGGCCGCCATCAAAGATTTGCAAATGAGCTATGCGCTTCGCGCGAATGCCGTGGCCGCCGAAGCGCTGGGCGAAATCGCCGAAATTCAGAAGGACCTGGCGCGCGCCATTCAGGAGTATTCACTCGCATTCGTACTGCCCGAAGCCGGGCCCGCGGGAAAAGTGGATCGTGGCGAGATTCGTCTGAAACTCGGCAACGTCTGGAAACAAACCCACGGAAGCGAGCAAGGACTCGGCGAGCAGATTCTTACGACGTATGACTACCTGAGGCCCGCCACCGCGAATGAAAGTCCGGCCGCGCGAAATAAGGACGTGCACGATCCGTTCGGTTTTGTGCTGCGCCACATTGACGGGACTCCGCTTTTCCTGGCTCCGCTCAGAGGGAAGACGATCGTCATGAGTTTTTGGGCCACATGGTGCGGCCCGTGCCATATCCTTGAGCCGATCTTTGCGCAGGTTGCGAAGAATTACGCCGGCGACCCGAACATACTGTTTCTTGCGCTCGATACGGACGACGACGAATCTCTCGTCGCGCCATTCCTTGCGCGGGAGAAATGGACTGTCCCGCTAGCATTCGCCGACGGCATGGACGACCTTCTCAAAGTGGAAACGCTTCCCACCGTACTCATCATCGACCGCAAGGGGAAGATTGTCTATCGGGTAGGCGGGTTCTCGCCGGAAACATTTTCTGAAGAATTAACGACGGCGATCCAGGCCGCGATGACTCCGGCAAGATAATCGTGTCCGGACTGGCTGGCGCCTGCTATGCGACCGGCGAGGCCGGGCGCGTGCTATGTCTTTGCGCCGCATCAATCGCAGCTTTAATCGTGTTCACATGGATGCCGACGGTATCGTCCAGCTTCCGCGCATAACCTCCCGCGAGTGTAATGGCAGCAGGGACCTGGTTCCGTTGCGCGTAACCAAGTACCAGCGCGTCCCGTCGCAACAATCCTTCCATCGTCAACGCCAGGCCGCCAAGCTGGTCTTCGTAGTAGGGATCTGCACCAGCCACATAAAATAGCAGCTGCGGAGAAAACTCATCGAACGAGCGGTGCAGGTATTTTTCGAGAATCGCAAGGTAGTCCGCGTCGCCGATCCCGTCCGGCAGATTGATATCCACTGTCGAAGGCGGCTTTGGATAGGGATAGTTGTGCTCCTGATGGATCGATAAGGTGAAAACAGTCTCATCGCCTCCGAAAATGGCCGCCGTGCCGTTCCCGTGATGCACGTCCGTGTCCACTATCATGGCGCGTTCGATCGCTCCATCGAACTGCATTTTGCGAATTGCCACCGCAACGTCGTGGATCACGCAAAATCCTTCGCCGTGGTCGGGATACGCATGATGAAATCCGCCGCCGATATTGGCCGAAAAACCGTCCTCGAGCGCACGCCGCGCCGCCAGAATTGATCCACCCGCAGCGAGCCAACACGCTTCAATCAATTCCTTCGAATATGGAACCTCCATCCGCATCACCTCGGCTCGCGTCAGCGATCCGGTCTTCAGCTTATACACGTAGTCTTGCGAATGGACACGGAGGATGTCTTCATCACTCGCCGGTGCGGGCTTTAGAAAATCTTCCTGTGTCGCAATGCCGTCTTTCAGAAGCTTCTCGTAAACGAGCCGGTATTTTTGAGAGGGAAAGACGTGAGAGCCCAGATTCAGGTCGTAGCGGTCGTCGTAGATCAGTTTGAGTGGCAGCACGCTGTCAGCCTATCGCTAAGCTTTTCGAAACGCAAACCAGCGTGGAACGGAGCCTCCGGCGAACCGGCGAAGACGCGGGCAGCGCTCCTCACGAATTGTGGTACGCTAGCCACTGATGCAACGCGTCCAAGCAATTCTGCTCGTCCTTGCCCTCTTTGCAGCGCCGCTCGCCTTGCTTGCGCGCGTCTCGTCCGGCATCGGCAGCGAGTGTGGCAACCTCTGTTGCCTGCGTCACGGACCGCACGCCGCGCATTCCCACGCTGATCGGACGGATTCAAAGGAAGAGGGCATGGCGTGCCACCACGGAGAAGCAGGACACGCGATGTACTGTTCGATGAGAGCGGGCCATCACTCGATGGACTACGGGTTCCTCGCTCCCGTCGCTCCGACCGCCCCCTCGGCATTCGTACGAGTAGCCTTGCCGGCTCCTTCTCGCGCAACCTTCGCACAAACGATTGATTCGTTTCCTTCTGGATTCATCGTCGCACCCTTCGAGCCTCCTCGCAGCTAATCGCTCCTCCAGCGTCACATCGAAACTATTAATTTGTTCGGAGGCATTCATGCGGAAGCATGTGCGAAGGTTCGAACTCATTTTGCTGACAATCAGTTTGTTGATATTCGCCACGCGAACGAACGCGACGATCTTTGGAAATATTCGTGGAATCGTTCACGATCCACAGCACCGGCCGATTTCGGGCGTCGAGGTAGTTTTGGAATCCGTCACCTCCGCATGGTCGCAAACTGTGCACACCGATCAAAGCGGAGAGTTTCACTTCGACGCCGTCGCTGTCGGCGAGTACACGATTCACATTACTCACCCCGGCTTTCGGGACGTCTTGGAACGGCTCGTCGTCACCTCCGACAGCTCGCCGGTGCTGCACTTCGAACTCAAGATTGCTAGCACCACGCAGAGTGTTCAGGTGTCGGCCGAAGAGCAGCCGCAGGAGATCGATTCCGCTTCATCCACCACGCAAACGCTCGTCACGCGTTCGGATATCGAGCAGGCTCCCGGCGCCAGCCGTACCAATAGCCTCGCGATGATCACCAATTTTGTCCCGGGCGCTTACGTGGTTCACGACCAACTCCATATTCGCGGCGGTCATCAGGTGAGCTGGCTTATTGACGGCGTCCCCGTCCCGAATACGAGCATCGCAAGCAACGTGGGTCCGCAATTCGATCCGAAGGACGTCGATTACTTCGAGGTGCAGAGAGGCGGATATGCAGCCGACTACGGAGATCGAACGTTCGGGGTTTTCAACGTGGTTCCGCGCACGGGCTTCGAACGCAATAACGACATCGACATTCTCGCGACATACGGCAGCTACAATCAGACCAACAGCCAAATCAGCCTCGGCAGCCACACGCAACGCTTTGCCTACTATGCAAGCGGCAACGTCAATCGCTCGGATGCCAGCCTTGAAACTCCCGCCCCGCAAATCATTCACGATCTTGGCGACGGCGTCGGCGGCTTTGGCTCGCTGATCTTCAATGCAACGCCGAACGACCAACTGCGCTTTGTCGGGTCTACCAGGCGCGATTTCTACCAGGTACCGAATACTCCGGACCAACAGGCAATTTGCCCCCAGCCGGTACCGGCAGATCCGAACTGTTCGATTCGCGATACCGATCACGAGGCGGACTCGTTCGTCAATTTTTCCTGGGTGCACACCCTGAGTCCTGGCGCTGTGCTCACAGTCTCGCCGTTTTATCACTACAACAGCGCGCGCCTGCATCCCGGCCCTGACGACACGCCGACGATTACGATCGACGATCGCGCATCAAATTACGCGGGGCTGCAGTCTTCGATCGCGCTCACCAAGGGAAGAAACAGCTTTCGGGGCGGTCTCTACGTGTACGGCCAGCATGACAACTCGTTCTTCAGCGTCACGCAAAATGGCGATACGGGACGAGGAGCACCCAGTACGGAGAGCGAAATTGTGTGGGGCAATCTGCAGGCGATTTTCCTGGAAGATCAGTTCAAGCCCACGACTTGGCTTACCCTGAACGGCGGCGTGCGTCTCACCCACTTCGACAACCCATCGCGGCCCGGCGTCACGGGCGTGAGCGAAAATTCCGCTGACCCGCGTGTCGGTACCGCGATTCGCATCCCCAGAGTGAATGCGGTGTTGCGCGCATCGTATGGCCGCTACTACCAGGCTCCTCCGCTCGACACGATTTCCGGCCCGTTGTTGGGTCCTGATTTTGGTTTTTTGCCGTTGCACGGCGAGCGCGACGAGCAGTGGGAAGTCGGGCTTGCGATTCCCTTCCACGGCTGGACGTTTGATGAAGATTATTTCCATACTGCAGCGCGCAATTTTCTCGATCATGACGTTCTCGGGAACTCGAACATCTTTCTTCCACTCACGATCGATCACGCCCGCATCCGCGGATGGGAGACGACCGTTCGCTCGCCGGAACTTTTTCACCGCGGACGGATTCACCTCGCTTATTCTCATCAGTACGCAGAAGGTGCAGGCGGCGTGACCGGAGGCCTCACAGACTTTGAGCCCCCGGACATGGGATACTTCTTCCTGGATCATGACCAACGAAATACGCTCACGACCGGTTACGACGTGAAACTGCCGTGGAATGCGTGGACGAGCGGAAACCTCAATTTCGGCTCCGGCTTTCTGAACGGCGACGGACCGGCGCATCTCCCGTCGCACACATCATTCGATTTTTCAGTGGGCAAGAATTTCGGCGAGCGCCTGTCGCTGTCGTTTACTGCCGTCAACATCAGCGACAATCGCTACTTGCTCGACACCAGCAATACATTTGGCGGAACGCATTTCGTCGAGCCGCGCCAGTTCATTGGATCTGTTCGCTGGCGGTTTCACTACTAGCGGCCTGCTGTCTGCCGCGAGCTGTCCGGCCTCATACCGCTGAGAGGAGGAGCTAAACATTGCGGCTCATGCTGCCAGTGGCGACTGTCGGTGCGATATTGGCGATCCTTCTCGGGTGGCTCACGTTTACTGGAATGAGCGCGCGCACTGCGCCCAGCTCGATCGAAACGTATCTCGGGCGCAGCGTACAGAGATTCGCAATTCCCAAGCAGGCTCGCTCTGCGAAGAATCCGATGGAAGCCGCTCCCGAATCTCTCGTCGAGGGCCGGCGGCACTTTGCCGACCATTGCGCCGGTTGCCACGCGAATGATGGTAGCGGGAAAACGGAGATGGGGCAGAACCTCTACCCGCGAGTTCCGGACATGCGGCTCGCGGAAACTCAGAACCTCACCGACGGCGAGCTTTACTACATCATCGAAAACGGCATTCGATTCACCGGAATGCCTGCTTGGGGGCAAGGCGGGCCGAATGACCACGAAACCTGGCACCTGGTTCTGTTCATCAGACACTTGCCGCATCTAACGGAGGAAGAGCTCGACGACATGAAAGATCACAGTCCGCGCAGCCCGGCAGAAATCAAAGAAGAACAGCTCGAGGAAGAATTCTTGAACGGGCAGCCGCCCAGCGACAAAGCAACATCAAAACATAACTGAGGAGGAATCGTGCTAAGCAAAATTCTTGCAATACTCGCGTTCGTTTCACTTGCAGCCGTAGCGTTCGCCCACGGAACCGACAAGCACGTGCTCGGCACTGTGACCAAGATTACGGACACCGAAATCACGGTTGAAACGCAGGCCAAAGAAGTGCAGGTCGTAAAGATTGCGGCCGACACGTCGTTCGTGAAAAGCGGCGCGAGCGCGACGATCAAAGATTTGAAAGTCGGCGACCGCGTGGTGATTCATGCGAAGCCGGTCGGCAACGATCTCATCGCTCACGAAGTCCGCTTCGGAAAAGCAGCGCCGGCAGCAACCGGAAGCGCCTCAGAAAAACCGCAGCACTAACGGATTCGCCGAACGGAAAGCGTCGCGGCACAACCGCTCGTTCGAAAATTAATTTTCGCGGGCGAGAATGAAATCGGGGACGGCGAGAAGCGCGCGGCGGTAATCTGTGTCGGGCAATTCGGCCAGGGCGTCTTTTGCGCGGGCCACGTATTCACGCGCGAGTTTCGCGGCGCGATCGAGCGCACCTGTTTCGCGAACGAGCCTTGTGATCTGCTCGGGTCGAACGCTCAGGAAGCCGCGCTCTTCGAGAACTTTCGCGACGAGGCGCCGGCCGGGCGCAACGGCTGCATCGTGCCCGTTACCATCGGCTGGCTGCGCCGCTTCGGCACGAAGCGCGAAGATCAGCGGCAGCGTTACCTTCCCTTCCTTCAAATCGCTGAGCACCGGTTTGCCAAGTTGCTCCGGCGAGGCGGTGAAATCGAGCAAGTCGTCGACAAGCTGAAACGCAAGGCCTGCGTTGCGTCCATATTCGGCGAGCGCGTCTTCGACGTGCTTTGGCTGGCGTCCGAGAACCGCGCCGAGACGGGAGCAGCCGCTGAACAGGCATGCCGTTTTGCGAAAGGCGAGTTCGGTGGCTTCGACTTCGGTGAGATCGATTTGGCCGAGGCGCGTCAACTGCAGAAGCTCGCCTTCGACCATGCTTTGGGTGAGATCGATCAAAATATCGAGGGTTGCGAAATTGCGTTCGCGCAGCGCCATCTCGAACGACTGCATGTAGAGCCAGTCGCCGGCGAGGACGCTCATGTGATTTCCCCAGCGGGCGTTGGCGCTGGGGCGGCCACGGCGCGTGTTTGCGCCATCGATTACGTCGTCATGAATCAGTGTCGCGTTGTGGATCAGTTCGACGACCGCACCGAGGCGAATCGCGCTCGGCCCGCGATAGCCGGAAGCGCCTGCCGCGAGCAGCAGCAGCGCGGGACGCAATCGCTTACCGCCGCCTTCGCGCAGGTAGCTCGAAATCTCCGAAACCGGCTCGATGGCCGCGGCGTTCTGGGCAGCGATTTCCTGCTCGACGAGCGCGAGATCTTCGCGAACCAGCTCGAAGATTTCTTTCACGGTCTGGACGGCGAACCCCATCGTCGACTTTTACCCTTTGCGCGCCGGTTGAGTCGGCACGCCTAACCGGAAGAAACGCCGAAAATTCGCAGCGGTGGCGGCTGCAACCTCTTCGCCCGGCAAGTCTCTCACATTCCCCAACGCCTGCGCTACCTCCACCACGTTGGCCGGCTCGTTCCGCTTTCCGCGGCGGCCTTCGGGCGGGAGAAAAGGCGAGTCGGTTTCGGTGAGCATGCGGTCGAGCGGAAGCTCTTTCGCGACGTCACGCAGGTGCTGCATTTTCTTGTAGGTGACGTTCGCCGCGAACGAAATCATGAAGCCCATGTCGAGCCCACGCTTCGCTTCGTCGAGCGTTCCCGTGAAGCAATGAAAAATTCCACCGAGGCCGCTTGAGCGCCAGTCGTTCGCAATGATTTCGAGAGTGTCGGGCCATGCGTCGCGGCAATGAATCACGATTGGGAGTTTCGCGGCGCGGGCTTGACCTAGCTGACGGCGGAAAACCTGTTGCTGCACATCGCGCGGCGAGTGGTCGTAGTAATAATCGAGGCCCATTTCGCCCCAGGCGATTACGCGCGGGTGCTTGGCGAGTTCATCGAGCTTTTCGAAATGGTCCTCGGTGGCCAGTTTCGCCTCGTGCGGATGAATGCCGACAGTCGCATAAATCCAGTCATGCTGCTCGGCGAACGGAATCGCTGCGTTCAGGCGGTCAGGCCCAGTGCCGCTGCCGATGGCGAGGAGTATCTCGATTCCCGCCGCACGGGCGCGATCGAGCATGGCGTCGCGGTCTTCGTCGAATTGGGGAAACTCGAGATGCGCGTGTGAGTCGATGATTTGCATGGCTGTCAGTTTTGGCTCGATTTTTTGCGCCGCCACGCCAGAGTCGAGAACCTTCGGCCCGCGATGCGGGCTCTCAGGATGATGATGCTGGTCGCACCGTCATTTCACTTTGGCTCCGGCGGGGATTTCTTCGGCAAAGGTGACGAGGACCGGCTTGCCGTCTGGGCCATCCGAGGCGGCGAGAAGCATTCCGTTCGATTCCTGGCCACGCATTTTTCGCGGAGCGAGATTGGTGACAACGACCACTTTGCGGCCGACGAGCTGCTCGGGCGCGTAGGCAAGAGCGATACCAGCTAGGACCTGGCGCACTTCGTCGCCGATATCGACCATCACTTTGAGGAGTTTGTCCGCGCCTTGGATTTTCTCGGCGGATTTCACGACGCCGACGCGAAGTTCGACTTTAGCGAAGTCGTCGATTGTGATTTTTGCGCCGGGCGCGGGTGCTGCGGCGGCGGCCGCCCCGCCCGCTGGCGTTGTGCTAGGC
>JBARFX010000095.1:0-52446 GCA_049797655.1 Candidatus Acidiferrales bacterium
CTTCAGTACCCGCGCCGGAAGCTGCAAGCAAGCCCCAGCCAGCGCCGGTCACCGAAGCTGCGGCGCAAGAGCCCGAGCTTGCCGTCGCGCACGCGGATCTTGACGAGCCCGCTCCCGCGCCTGCACCACCGCCCGAGCCCGAAGTGATCGAGCTTCAAGACATCGTCGCCGAAGAGTCGGCGCCCGAACCCGCATTCGAACTCATCGAAGAATCCGCGCCGGAACCAGAAACCGTCGAACTCACTTCAGACCTCGCCGCAAATCTCAAGTCGGAGCCGGTCCCTGCACACAGTCACGATTTTGAACTCGAGTTGACCCCGCAGGCTAAGCCCGCGGACGTGCCCGAGCCCGCCACGACCGAAGATTTCATCAGCGAGCTTGTCGCCGAGATTGACGGCTTCGACGCGCCGATCAAAGAACCTGCCGCTCCCGCGTCGCTTGGCAAAATCTTCGAGCATGAGCCCGAACCCGTCGGTGCGGTAACTCTCCCGCCCGTAGCCGGCCCCACGAACGGCAACTCTGCCGCTTCGCCGCCGGCTCCTCAAGTCTCGGCGGAAAGTTTGAACCAGCTTGCCGAAGTGTTTCAGGAATTCCGCACCGAGCTCGGTGAACTCGGCGAAGAAGATGAAGACCTCGAGACGCACTACAATCTCGGCATCGCCTACCGCGAAATGGGCCTTCTCGACGAAGCCATCGGAGAATTTCAGAAAGTCGCCAAAGCCGTCCAGAAGGGCAAGCCCTTCCGCTACGCGATGAACTGCTCCACCATGCTCGGCCTCTCTTTCATGGACAAAGGCGAGCCCAAGGTTGCTTCCATCTGGTATCAGCGCGCCCTCGAAGTCCCCGGGCTCGAGCAGGAAGCCGTTCTCGCTCTCCGCTACGATCTCGGCATGGCGCTCGAAAATGCCGGCGAATCCAAACAAGCCCTCGATAGCTTCCGCCAGGTCTACGCCATGAATATTGACTACCGCGACGTAGCCGACCGCATCGCCGAACTCCAAAAGCGCTAACCCGTCCGCTCTCCGTCATCACCGCACGCGCTGTTCGTGCACCCCAACTTCTTCCTCGGCGCCACGACTTGTTCCTCCGGGCGCGGCGCCCGCCACGCACATTCCCGTTCCGCCGGCATCCCTGCCGCCTCTTTTCTTTTGCAGTTGAGTGGCACAGGCACTCCTGCCTGTTTCTTTCACTGGCCACCGCCCCGTCCCACAGGCCCGCCGACATCCCAAAACGCTTCCGGAATCCTTAAAATCCCGCACGTTTAGGTCAAGGTACTTAACGCTCTTAACATGCTATTTTGAGCCTCAAAAATTATCAACTCACGCAATTTCTAAGACTCACTCGGATCTTTCCTACTCTCATTTTTCCGGCCACGATTCGCTCTCTGGCAGTTGCCACTCCGCGGATAATCTCCCATAATCCTAAATCAATGATGATTCGCCTGTTTCGTGTCGTGTGGCTGCTGGTTTGGCTCGAGCTCGGACTTGTCCTGATCCTCGTGCCGTGGTCCAGCATTTGGGAACAGAACTATTTCTTATATCAGTATCCCGCGCTGGGTTTCTTCGCCAATAATTCTTTTACCCGCGGAGCGATTTCGGGCCTCGGCATCATCAATGTTTTCCTCGCGCTCGAAGCGTTTCGCCGCCGGACCATCTCCGTTGCCAGCCACAGCTAGCAAGCCGGTTGTCTGCTACGTCACCGACCGCAAGTCGCTCCCGGGGGACAAACCCGTCTCCGCTCTGCTCGAAGCCATTCGCGCAGCCGTGGCCGCGGGCGCCGACTGGGTCCAGATTCGCGAGAAAGATCTCCCGGCGCGCGAACTCCTTGCGCTCGCTCGGGAAGCAGTCGCCGCAGGTCCGGCGCGCGTCATCATCAACGACCGCCTCGACGTGGCTTTGGCTGCCCGCGCGGCAGGCGTGCACCTCGGCCATGCTTCCTTACCGCCACGCGAAGTCGTTGACTGGTGCCGGCGCGGAAACGCACCGGCTGATTTCCTCATCGGAGTTTCGTGCCACAGCCTCGAAGGAGCCAGGGAAGCGGAAAGTGCCGGTGCGAGTTACACCTATTTCGGACCCATCTACGAGACGCCCTCAAAAATTCCCTTTGGCGCGCCGCACGGTGTTGCCGAACTCGCCGAAGTCGCAAAAGCCGTTGGAATTCCGGTGATTGCGATTGGCGGGGTAAACCAGGTAAACGCCGCGGAATGCATTCGCGCCGGGGCTGCTGGAATTGCCGCAATTCGCATGATTCAGGACGCCCGCGATCCGAGCGCGCTCAAGACGCTACTCGAAAAAATTCATCGCGTTGATTGAGAAAATTGACGGAAGGAATTACGCGCTCAGCCAGCGACCTACCGGCTGCAAGCTCTCGACGTGATCGCAGATCACTTTGATCACCGCCGTGATGGGAACCGCGAGGATCAAACCCATCCCGCCCCACAGCCAGCCCCAGAAAAGCAGCGCCACCGTAAGAGCCAGAGCGTTCAGCCGCACCCGCCAACCCACTAACGCAGGCATCAGAAGATTAGCTGCGATCAGATGCAGGAACGTCATCATCACCATGATCCCGATGAACGGCTCCACTTTGTGGAACTGCTTGAGTCCGATGATGATCGGTGGAAACCACGACAGCACGACGCCCAGGTAGGGAATCAGGTTAAACAATCCGGAAACGAGCGCCGCGAGAAACGGAAATTCCAGCCCGATACTCAGGAAGAACATCCAGCTCGCGAAAACAAGGATCAAGCCGACCAGCGCGGTGCCGATCACATAGCTTCGCAGCACCAGCGTCACCTCGGCCAGCGTCTGCTTCACGCGCGTCCGCTCCGTCGCAGGAAATAATTGCATCGTCGCATGCCACACCTGGCGTTTCGCCGCGAGCATAAAAAATAATAGAAACGGAACGAACGTAGCCGCCAGAAAAAACGCCTCCAGAGAACTGAGCTTCGAAAGCAGCGCACTCCTCACCGGGTGCGATTCGGCCACCGCGACGATTCGCTGCCCGGGATTATTCGTCGGCTCGATTTCGGACACGTGAGACTCGAATGTTTCGAGTTTCTTCTGGACAGTCGTCGCGACCGCGTGGAGAGGTTTCTGGTAATTCGGCCAATCGGCTCCGAACTGGTCAATTCGGAGTATCAGCGACCAGGCAAGAACCATCAACAGGCAGAGCGTCGACAGAACCACGATCAGCGCCCCCAGCGCCCGCGGGACGTGCCACTCTTCGAGGAAATTTACCACCGGATCGAGGAAGTAGGCCATCAACACCGAAACGATCACGGTCACGAGCACCGTTGACGCCACGTAACAAAAGGCGATTACGATTCCCGCCGCAATGATTCGCCCGCTTATCGAACTGCCGGACGTTGTCGTTCGTGTTTCCTTCGCGTTTTCGATTGGCACCCGCGTACCATATCATAGCCCTGCCGTGCGCGGACACACGTGTGCTCCCGCCGATACTGGCGACAACTCCAGGTCTGCGGAAGGGTTATGACTTGGCCTCGCCGCACCTCGGCGCAGCGCGGCGGGCGCGCGACCGCAATGATAGAATTGTGTGCTTGCCTCTCGCGAGCCGGGACTCGACTCAATGTCCAAACATTCGGCAAAACACCATGCAAAACAACTCTTCGGCACCGACGGAATCCGCGGCGTCCCCGGCGAATACCCGCTCGACGACACGACGCTTGAACGCGTCGGCGCCGCGCTCGGTGCTTATCTGGCAACACATATCCACGCAAGTGGCAAAGTCTCAAGGGTTCTGATCGGCCGCGACACGCGGGAGTCCGGCCCGCACATCGCAGAACGGATTGCGCGCGGCTTGGCGTCGGCGGGAGCGGACCCGGTTTCCGCCGGAGTGGTTACCACTCCCGGCGTCGCATGGCTCGTCAGCCGCGAGGGATTTTCCGCTGGAGTTGTGATTTCCGCGTCGCACAATCCGTATCACGACAACGGCGTTAAGTTGATCTCCTCGTCGGGAATGAAATTTCCCGATGCCGCGGAATCCGAAATCGAGCATTTGATTCTTTCTCCGAATGGCAGATCGCCCGGCGCAAGCGCAACCAGCGCGACCCATGCAAACAAAGCGCATCCACATGGCGATGAAAAACTCCACGGGGACTATCTAGGTGGGCTCCGCGAGGCGGTGTTACCGGGCGCAAAGTTCAAGGGGATGAAAATCGTCCTGGATTGCGCGAATGGTGCAGCCAGCAAACTCGCGCCGCAACTTTTTCGATCGCTGGGAGCCGACGTGGTCGCGATTAATCACACGCCCGACGGCAAAAATATCAACGCCGGCTGCGGCTCGCTTCATCCCGAAGCGATGCAGAAACGCGTGGTCGAATCTGGCGCTGCGCTTGGCGTCGCGTTCGATGGCGATGCGGACCGCGCGATTTTTGCCAGCGCTTCAGGAAAGCTCGTGGACGGCGACGGTGTCCTTCTCGTCGCAGGCCGCCACATGAAAGCGGCCGGCAAGCTGAAGGGCAACGTGATTGTGGGGACCACGATGGCGAATCTGGGTCTCGAGCGCGCGCTCGATCAGTCGGGACTGAAACTCGTCCGCACGGCCGTCGGAGACCGCTACGTCCTCGAAGAAATGCTGCGCATCGGCGCCAATCTGGGCGGCGAGCAATCCGGCCACATCCTTTTTCTCGACGAGGCCACCACCGGCGATGGAATGCTCACGGCCGTAAAGATCGCCTCGATCGTTGCAATCACCGGGCCGCTCGATTCGCTGGTCGCCGACCTGAAAATCTTCCCGCAGAAAATCGTGAACGTCCGTGTGCAATCGAAGCCGCCGCTTGAGTCTCTCCCCGAAGTTTCCCGCGCGCTTGCCGAGGCCGAAAAGGCGCTTGGAAATTCCGGGCGCATCGTCCTGCGCTATTCCGGCACCGAGCCGCTCGCGCGCGTCATGGTCGAAGCCGAGCGCGATGACGACGTCCGCCACTGGACCGATTCTTTGGCTTCCGCCCTCCGCTCCGCCATCGGCGCCTAGCTCGACGCTGCAAGAAACCTGCCGCATGCCGTTCTAATGTTGTGATGCAACCGGCACCAATCCGCCCCGTCGCGCTGTGTTTCCGCAGCGGCACGACGCATCGAAGGTCCCGGAGCACCCGGCGGGACCGTGCTCTCTCGCCCGGTAGCAACATGGTGCCCATCCAAACCGATCGCAAAGGTCAATTATTTTCGTGCGCGGGAACTTTTCGGCGCGCCGCGACATTACCCATAGTAGGAGAACCAAGAACCGGGAGTAGCACGACGCCACCCCGGGCTGGCTCGAAATGCAATGTCGACTGACGAGCAATTAATCCTCGAGTTTCAAAAAGGCTCCCAAGAAGCCTTCACCGAACTCTTTCTCCGCTACCGAGAGCTGGTCTACGCATTCTTCCGGCGGCGAATAAACGATCCCGCCCGTCCGGAAGAACTGGCGCAGGAAACGTTCCTCGCCGTCCTGCGCGGAGCTCAGCGATACGAGCCGCGCGCCACGTTTCGCGCCTATCTCTTCGCAATCGCGTTCAAGATTCTGGCGAACGACCGGCGCAAAGCCGGGCACAACTCGAACGGCACCGCGCCAAGAACCGATTTCCCCGATCCGCCAGCCCCCGGAAATTCCGATGCCGGGCTGTGGGTCCGCGAGGCGATCGCAAAGCTCGATGGCGCCGATCGTGAAGTTCTCCTCCTGCGCGAATACGAAGATCTGAGCTACGAAGAAATCGCAAGCGTCCTGCGCGTCCCTGTGAATACGGTGCGATTGCGACTGTTTCGCTCGCGCGTGGCGCTGAAAGAAATTCTGGTGAGTGTTCCCGGTAAGTCAGTGAGGAAAGAAAATGCGCTCGACTCATCCATTTGAACAAGAAGAAGTGATGGCTTACCTCGACGGTGAAATCACCGCCGGCCGCGCCACAGAAATTGCGCTGCATCTGCAGCGGTGCGCCGAGTGCCGGGCGCTTGCCGCGAGCTTCCACGATCTGTCGTATCAGCTCGCCGCTTGGGAGATCGAATCTTCTCCTGCGCGGCTCACCGAACAAATGAATTTGGAAATTGCGGACGCCGATGCGCGGCCCAAGCCGGCGGAAACGACGCCGCTCCAACGGTTCTCCGGTTTGCTTAGCGCGCTCAAGACGCGGCCCTGGGTGTGGGCCGGAGCAGGAGCGTTGGCAGTGCTCGCTTTGATGCTAGTCGGTCGACCGAACACATTCAGCGGGAATCCAGCCGCGCTTGTCGCCTCCCGCGACGGAGCGCTCGCTCCGGGCAGTGCGGCCGGGGGCGGAAGCGGCGAGGGGAAAGGAATCGTCGGAGGAGCGGTCCAGCAATCACGACGAGAGGAGTTGCAGGCTCTTCAAAAAAGAATGGCTCAAGACGAGGTCGCCAGTTCTCTTGAGAACAATCCCCCGAATGGGCGCAGCATAACCACTTTCACGCAGCTGCAACCTGGACTTGTAGAGTCGTCACCGCAGTCCACGCCTCCGACGGGTATGCCGTCATCCCCGCTGATCGCGCGCACCGCGACGCTCTCGATCGTCGTAAAGGATTTCGGGAGCGTCGAATCGGCGGTGAAGGGTGTGACGACGCACCACTCCGGCTACATCGGCGAGCTCAACACCACTGCGCCTCCGGACGCCGCGAAAACGTTCTCGGCCACGCTCCGCGTTCCCTCGGCGCAACTCGACGCCGCGCTCGCGGAGCTGAAGCAGCTTGGCCGCGTGGAGCAGGAAACGCAGGCAGGTGAAGAAGTCACCAAGCAATACACCGATCTCGCAGCGCGCCTGAAAAATTCACGCGCCACCGAGCAGCGCCTGCTCGACGTGCTGCGCCACAACACTGGCAAAGTGAAAGACGTCCTCGAAGTCGAAAACGAAATCTCGCGCGTCCGCGGCGAAATCGAAGAAATGGAAGCCGATCAGCGCGCACTCCAGTCGCGCATTGACTTCGCGACGATCACGCTCTCAGTCACCGAAGAATACAAAGCCAGCCTAAACGATGCGCCTTCCTCAACGGGTACTCGGCTGCACAATGCTTTCGTCGCGGGCTGTCACAGCGTGGTCGAAAATATGATCGGTCTCCTCGCGTGGCTGCTCGAAGCCGGGCCTACGCTGCTGCTCTGGGCCGCGCTGCTTTTCTTTCCGGTTCGCTGGGCCTGGAAGCGCCTCCACCGCGCAATCGCCGCTAAGGCTTTGGTCGCGTCCTAGGGACGGGCTAGCAAGCGTCAACTGTCCTGTGGATCTTATGAAACGCCCCTGGGCAATATGGTCTTCCAAAGAATGTAGAAAACGGGAGAGCGAGCTTTTATAAACTGTATGTTCCTCAATTTATAATCATCCAAAATTTACGCAGAGTGGGCTAAGTCACGTCCTGCCAATCCCCGGGCCGCGATGTTGAAAACCGCTCGTGGTGGCATCCCGCGTGCAACCGAAGTGAATGGCTGTCTCTTATCCCGGGGTGGGCCGGTTTCGCCGCGCCGAAACCGGAATCTTGGGTAGAGCGAATAAGGGAGTCCCTCTGGGGCTCCCTTTTTTATTTGGGGACTCCGTAGAAGAAATTGCGGCTAAAGCGTTTGCGCCGTTGCTACTCTGCGGGCCAGAGCGGCGTGCCGCAACCATCGCAAGCCATCTGCACGTAGTCGAGCGCCGCGAGGATTTGCGCCAGCTCCGGAAATACGTGGCGATCGATGGCCCACTGCGCGGAGAGTTCGCCGTAGCGGTCGGTTACGAACACCCCGCCGCGCACAAACCCGCTCGCAGAGAACGCGTCCTCGCCCAGGAACCCACGCGCCGTCCTGCCGGACATGTCCGATCCCACGATAACCTCCGCCGGAAGCGAATCGGTAATCTGCCGGGCGGGTTGCTCGAGAAACACGACGAGCGCGACCGCCTCTTTTTCTCGTAGCTCAGCGGCGCACGCAGCAAGCTTCCGTAGAAACTCCTCGCAAGGCAGACAATTCGCGTCGAGAAAAGCGATCACGAGATTCTTTTTTTGTTTGTAGTCCCAGGCGCGCGCCGTTCGCCCGTCAGGAGTGTGAATGCTAAGCGGCGGAATGAGTTGGCGTGTGCGAAGCATGGCGTCTCTGGCAGGTTTCGCGCGACCGGCTCATCATAGCACTGCCGCCGCGTGGCGTTGCCGGTAGACAGAACCTGGCAACCCGCGTATTGTTGCGCTCACGTTCCGATGCTGTAATAGCGCGAGAATTCGCGGACCCTTTCGATATGGAACCGATCGTGCCTCTCGTCATCCTGATCGCAATTTTCGTCCTGGTTATCGTTCCGATCCTGGCCATTGTCGCATTCGTCCGCGTCCGGCACCTGGAGGAGACTGCCGGGCAATCTCCTCAACTCACCGCAAGAATCTACACCCTCGAGCAACGCCTCGCGCAGATTGAGAAAAATCTGGCAACGATTCTCGCCGCCAGCGCGGCTCCGAAGGTCGCGACGAGCGCGGACGTCGCCCCATCCGCACCGGTTCCCGAGCAAGCGCGACCTGCGCCAGTTGCTCCGGTTCCGTCACCCGCATTCCCGGCAACTCCGCCCGCAACACCGATCAAGCCAACGCATCCGCCTCTACAGCCCGCCAACCTGGCACCGCCGGCGTTGTCATCTGAAGTGTGGAAACAGACGGCCACGCCTGCAGAAAGCGCAAATTTCGAAACGCTGGTCGCCGGACGCTGGATGAACTACATCGGCATTCTCGCAATCCTCTTCGCGGTCGCATTTTTTCTGAAATACGCCTTCGAAAACAATTGGATAGGCCCGCGCGGAAGGGTCGGCATCGGCCTCTTGATGGGCGCTGCGCTTTTCCCGTGGAGCCACCGCCTGCTCGACCGCGGCTATAAATATTTTTCGGAAGGTATCGCGGGCCTCGGCGCTGCCGTCCTCTATCTTTCGCTGTGGGCCGGCTGGCACTACTACCTGGTGTTCTCACAAACGGCGGCGTTCGCAATGATGATCGTGGTGACGGCGCTGACGACGATCGTCGCGGTCGGTCGCAATTCAGAACGCATCGCGGTTCTAGCTCTCGTCGGCGGAATCGTCACGCCGGAACTCGTCAGCACGGGAGAGAACCACGAGATCACGCTATTCACGTACATGGCGGTGCTCGGCGTAGGAGTGCTGGCGCTCGCGCGGGCGCGTGACTGGAAAAGCCTTCCGCCAATTCAATTCGTGGCCACGCTCGTTTACTTCTGGGGTTGGTACAGTGATTTCTACGCGGATGACGCGCTGGCGACGACCGTTTTCTTCGCGACTCTCTTTTTTGTGCTCTTCGCGGTTCTTCCGGTGGTGCGCAGCCGGCGCGAAGGCGAACTTTCGCTCCTCGAGAATGGCATTGTTTTTGTCAATTCAATCGCGTACCTGATCGCCCTGCGAACGATGTTCTGGCCCGAACACCGCTGGGCGCTCACAATCGCAGTTCTTGTGCTCGCCACAATTCACCTCGCAATCGAGCGCGCGCTGCCCCAGAAGAAAACCTCCGGCCCGCCGCTGACGCGAATTATCTTCGCTGGCCTTGCTCTCACGTTCGTAACGCTCGCGATTCCAATTCGCCTCGACGGCCGCTGGATCACGATCGCGTGGGCAGTGGAAGGCGCCGTCCTGATCTGGAGCGGTCTGCGGACTCAAATCAGGGTGCTGCGCGCCGCCGGATTCCTGCTTTTCGCCGTCGCGGCGTGCCGGCTTGCATTCATCCCACTCCCTGCTTCGCAATTCCTCCTCAACGCGCGCTTCGCGACGTTCGCCATCACGGTTGCGTGCTTCCTGCTCGCTTGCTATTTCGCCCGCGCGGAAGACGCTCACTTGGCGGAGCAAGAGCAGATGATTTTCCTCGCCACTGCGATTGCCGCCAACATATACGCGCTCGCCGCCCTTTCGCTCGAAATCTGGGACTACTTCCAGCGCATGCCGTCGCTGGGAATCGACCGCGGCCTCGCACAACAGCTCTCGCTCTCCTCTCTCTGGCTGGTTTATGCGCTGGGATTGCTCGCGGCTGGAATCTGGAAGAAGTCGGCTGTGTTGCGATGGCAGGCGCTGGCGCTCCTGGGCGTCGTGATCGGAAAAGTATTCTTGTTCGACTTGTCGTTCCTCGAGCGTTTCTATCGCATTATCTCGTTCCTGCTTCTCGGTCTTGCGTTGATGCTGATTTCATTCTTCTACCAGCGCCGAATGGCCGGGCGAGAAGGCGGCACAAAAGCGTGACGAATTCGAGCCGGCAAAAGTGGAGCTCTCCGCGATTCGCAGCGGCATTGCTCGCGATCCCATTTCTCGCGGCCGCTCCGCTTCCCACCGCCTGGAATCACTGGCGCTATTCGCGCGCCATTGACCTCCCACCGACGGACAACGAGCGATTCGTCAGCGTAATCGTTCCGCAGGAAGTCTACACGCACGTCCAGCCCCGGCTACACGATGTGCGCGTGATCGACGACGGAGGAGAGGAAATCCCGTTCGTGACCTTCACTCACGAAGGCGCGAAAAACACGCGGTCGTTATCCACTGCAATGCGAGAGAACAGTTTTACTCCAGGCCTTTACACACAGGTGATTCTCGATACCGGCGCCGCGGCTCCATTTCATAACGGCGTCGAAATTCGCACGCCGGAAAGCGATTTCATCGAATGGGTTGGGATCGATGTGAGCGACGATGCACGGATCTGGCGCATCGTCCAGGAACGCGCGCCCATCTTCCGATTTCAAAAGGAAAATCGACAGGGAACTCAACTCGTCCGCTATTCGGAGAATAACGCGCGCTACCTGCGTGTGCGCATTCTCGACGGCAAAGAGGCGTTTGTGCTTTCCGGCGCGAGCGTCCTTTACGAGATAGTTGATCCTCCGGAGCGCGCGGCGATTGTTGCGAATGTAGCGCTCGACCCGTCCCCGCCTGCCGGCAAGACCGTTTGGCGAATCGATCTCGGCACGACGGCGCTCAACATCAAGCAGGTTCAATTTACCGTTGCGCCCTCCGAGTTCAGCCGCAACGTGGAGATCGCAACCAGCGAAACCGGCTCGGATTGGTCGCCATTTGCCAGCGGTGAAATCTATCGCTTTCACCAGCAGAATACGGTCCGTGAGCAACTTGCTGTCGACGTTCCCAGCTACACGACCCGCCGCTTCTGGCGCGTCACAATTCTGAACGGTAACGATGCGCCGCTGCCGGGAGTGACTCCCGCACTCTACATGACTCCCAGACACATCGTTTTCGAGCAGTTGCCCGAGCGAAGCTATCGAATGTTGTACGGCCAAGCGCTCGCGAAAGCTCCGGCATACGATCTCGAACGGCGGCTCGATTCTGCGACGAAGGATGCGGCAGTGCCCGGTCAGTTGCGCGGTGAAGAATTGAACTCCGCATGGTCGGACCCGCGCCCGTGGACGGAGAAGTACGATGTCCTGCTTTGGATCGCGTTAGGGTTTGCAGTGCTCCTGCTGGGATATTCCGCGATCCGTTCTCTGCGCCGTTCAGCGCAAGATCCCTCCACCTGAAAAACTTGCCGGAAAATAATAAGGGCGCTCCGATGATCGGAACGCCCTGAAATCCTTACTCCGAATTGTTTTGCCGGTCTAGCTGCAGCCGGACGTGCTGCCACAGTTCGCACACTTGTAGCAGCTTCCGTTTGGCGTCATCAGCATGCCGCACTCGGAACACGAGGGCGCATCGTCGATGGCAGCTCGCGGGCGCGTCGAAGCTTCCAACTCTGCAGCCTTCGATGCCGCCGCAGTTGCCGCGGTTTTTGCAGCAGTAGCCGCGGCCGCCGACGCGACTTCGGTTTCCGTAGCCGCAACGGTAGCCGCGTCCACGTCGAGGTAGTCGGGCGAGATGAATTTCGCGCCCAGCCACCGCCCAATGTAATCCACGATGGATTTGGCATAGCGGATTTCGGGATTGCCGGTGTAACCCGAAGGCTCAAAACGCGAGTTCACGAATTTGTCGACGAGCGCCCGCAACGGAACTCCGTATTGAAGTGCGATGGAAACGGACAACGCGAACGCATCCATAATCCCGGAAAGCGTCGAGCCTTCCTTCGCCATTTTGATGAAGATTTCGCCCGGCGTTCCGTCCGCGTACTTGCCGACCGTCAGGTAACCTTCGTGGCCGCCGATCGAGAACTTGTGCGTAATCGACGTGCGCTCGTTCGGCAACTTGCGGCGGTGGGCCCGGGCGAAAAGTTCTTGCTGCGCCGGAGTGAGAACTTCCATCGCCTTCGCCGGAGCCTCGGCCACCACAGCCGCTGCGGCCGGCTTCTCCTCTTCTTTTTTGCCAGCTGCAGAGAGCGGCTGCGAGCGCTTCGAATTGTCGCGATAGATAGCCACAGCCTTCAGTCCAAACTTCCACGACTCCGTGTACGCCTCCATGATTTCTTCGACCGTCGATTCCTCCGGCATGTTGATCGTCTTGCTGATCGCTCCGGAAATGAACGGCTGCGCGGCCGCCATCATGCGCAAGTGGCCACGCCAGGAAATCGAGCGGCCTCCGCCCATCGGAGCGAGCGAACAATCGAACACGTCGAGATGCTCGAGCTTGAAACCGGGTGCTCCTTCGATCGTACCGTTCGCGTCGATGTAGTCCACAATCTGCGCCACCTGCTCCGGCGGATAACCGAGCTTCATCAGCGCCTGCGGCACGGTGTTGTTGACGATCTTGATCACGCCGCCGCCCACGAGCCTCTTCTGTTTCACCAGTGCAAGGTCGGGCTCGATGCCGGTGGTGTCGCAATCCATCATGAACCCGATCGTGCCGGTGGGAGCGAGCACCGAAACTTGCGAATTCTTGTAGCCGAAGCGTTCGCCCAGCGCGAGCGCGTCGTCCCACGATTTTTGCGCAGCGTGCAACAGCGAAGGCTGCACATTGTCTTCCTTGATCGGCCGCAGCGCGTCGCGGTGCATCCGCACTACGTCGAGCATCGCGTCGCGGTTGCGCAGGTAGCCGCCAAACGGACCCATGCGCTCGGCAATTCGCGCTGACTGCGCATACGCTTCACCAGTCATCAGCGCGGTAATCGCTCCGCAGAAATCGCGCCCGCCGTCTGAATTGTAGGGGAGCGCCAGCGACATCAATAGCGCGCCCAGATTCGCGTATCCGAGCCCCAACGGCCGGTAGTCGTGCGAATTCCGCGCGATCCGTTCCGTCGGATAGCTCGCGTTATCAACCAGGATTTCCTGAGCCGTGATCGTCACGTCCACCGCTTCGCGGAACCCGTCCGTATCAAACTGCCCGTTGGTCCCCAGGAACTTCAAAAGATTCAGCGATGCCAGGTTGCAAGCCGTATCGTCGAGGAACATGTACTCCGAACAAGGATTCGACGCGTTAATCCGGTCAGTCGCTTTGCACGTGTGCCAGCGGTTGATTGTGGTGTCGTATTGCATCCCCGGATCGCCGCACTGCCACGCCGATTTTGCCATCTCCATCAGCAGATCACGCGCCCGGAACTGCTCGCACGCCTTACCGTCGTTCACGTTACGCGTCCACCAGTCGCGGTCTTCCTCGGCAGCGCGCATGAAATCGTCGGTCACGCGCACGGAGTGGTTCGCGTTCTGGAAGAACACCGAGGAGTAGGCCTCGCCGTCGATCGATGGGTTGTAGCCCTGTTCGATCAAGACGTGCGCCTTCCGCTCCTCTTTCATCTTCGACTCGATGAACTCCATGATGTCCGGGTGGTCGGCGTTCAAGATGACCATCTTGGCCGCTCGCCGCGTCTTGCCGCCGCTCTTGATCACGCCCGCGAACGCGTCGAAACCCTTCATGAAGCTCACGGGACCCGATGCGATCCCTCCGCCAGAAAGCGATTCCTTACTCCCGCGCAACGACGAGAAGTTCGTTCCCGTGCCCGAACCCCACTTGAAGAGCATCCCTTCCGTCTTCGCCAGGTTCATGATCGAGTCCATGTTGTCCTGGACGGAATTGATGAAGCACGCCGAGCACTGAGGCTTGGCCTGCAGTCCCACGTTGAACCACACCGGCGAATTGAACGCCATCTTCTGCTCGACGAGCAGGTGAGTCAGTTCGTCCCGGAAAATATTTCTCGATTCAGCGCTTGCGAAGTATCCGCCTTCCTCGCCCCAGCGCACGATCGTATCCACCACGCGCGCGATCAATTGACGCACAGACGTCTCGCGCTCAGGCGAGTTCGGTTTGCCGTGAAAATACTTCGAGACCACTATGTTCGTAGCAGTCTGCGACCACGACTTCGGAACTTCCACGTTCTCCTGCCGGAAAATTACCTGACCCTTATCATTGCCTATGAGTGCAGTACGGCGTTCCCACTCGACCGCATCGAACGAAGACACTTTCCCGTCCGTACACCGGCGCTGGAATTCCAGCCCCGTCGCTCGCTTGCTAATCTGTTCTGCTTCCGTGCGACCGTTCAATGCCGTTCTCGTTTCTGCCATCTCTGCCTCCGCGCCGGCAGTACTTCCGCCGTGATGTTCGCCGGGGACCGTGCGGGAGAGCACTACTATTTTACTCCCAACCGCAGGGGACCGGAACCTTGTTGTTCTACCGAGCTATATACGAATCGTATCGGGGAACGGGCAGTCGCTGAGGACGGCAATCGGTCAAAATCGCGCGCCCCAGACCGAAAAAAAAGAGAAAAGCCCAGCTAAGCCGCGCTAGAAATTGCGGCGCGGTGCGATTTGCGGGCGGTTCCCTTCGGTTTTTCGGTAAAACCCGGTCTGCTTTTGTCGCTCCCCGGCCACAGTTTCTAATGCAATAACCGGTTCACGTTCCCCCGAGTCTGGGTGCGCAGTATCAGGGGTTGTGGAAAACTTGTCAAGAAAAATTCATGCTCGAACCACAAAATGTTAGGCTGTAGTTGTCGAAAGCGTCTATCCGTAGTGGTGCCTGCGCCACACATCGCAAGCTACTCGAATGACGCAATCAGCATCCTACCTATTACGTACATGATGCAACGAATCACTCCGATTCTTTTTCGCGCTCTCACGCTCGCACTCCTTGCTACTTTGATGTGCGTTTCAGCGCGCGCGCAGCAGAACGCGCCCCCTGCAGATCCATCCGCGCCTCTCCGGCACAATTTCGGCCAAAGATTATCCCTGCCCGGTGTGCCGAATTTCGGAGAAATCACTCCAAATCTTTTTCGCGGCGCTCAGCCCTCACGTGAAGGAGTTGACGCGCTGGCAAAAATGGGCGTCGGAATTGTGATCAACCTCCGAGGCGATCGTGACAGCGAGCGGGAAGAAGTCTCAAAGGTTGGCATGCTATACATCTCGATTCCTTCGCACTGCTCGCACATGGCAAGCGAAGACATCGCTACCGTCCTGCACGTTTTGCGCGACAACCCGGGCAAGAAAATCTTCATCCACTGCCAGTTCGGAGTCGATCGCACGGGAATGGTGGTCGCTGCCTATCGGATGGCCGAGCAGGGTTGGACCGCTGGAGAATCTCTTCGCGAAATGGAAGCTTTCGGCTACACGTTGAAGCACAAAATGATTTGCCCGGGACTTACCGCGTTCGAATCCAATTTCCCCAGAGCGTTCGCGAACAATTCTGCATTCGAGAATCTTCGTCCAGTTGAGGGAGCCTCTTCCACATTGGTTTCGCCGGCGGCCTCTTCAAACGCCAGGAACTGAACTTCAGCCGTTCCCAAATTCCCTCCGATAGCTTTCTGACTCCTTTTTCACCTTCGCCAGCAGCTGCAGGTAAGGTCCGTATTTGTGCATGGATTGAAAATGGATGTCGTCTCGAAACACCGGATAATTCGGCAGCCCGGTTCTCGCGGCTCGAGCCAGTAAAGGCACCACGAGATTCGGTTTGCCCAGCGTTGCATACGTCGCCGCAGCCGTGTGCCACATATGATGCGTGTGAAGCATGGACTTACCCACCTTCAACGCTTTTCGGATTGCTTGCTCGGCTTTGCGCGGCTCGCCTCTCTTCGCCCACAGCAAACCTTCCCAACTCGTCAGCAGCGCATCCCCCGGGAAAAAATGCTGCGCACTCTTTATGAGATCCACCGCATCTTCCGGATTCTTTCCGTAGAGTGGCACCATGGGAGAAAATAGATTCACCCACAAGCTTGCCGGATCGAGCGTCAGCGCACGCTTGAAATAACTCTCCGCTTCATCGTAATCGCCTTGCAGCATTCTGGCCTGTCCGAGAAACGTGAGCGTAAACCCGTCATCCGGTTGCGTCGCTAGCGCCGTGTGCAGGCCTTCGGTCGCTTCTTCCAGCATTCCCACATGCAGAAATATCAGGCACTGCCAGAGCAGCGCCGGATGGTAGCCCGGACTTCGCCGCAGCGATTCCCGAAGAGCCTGCAGCGCCTCGCGGTTCTTGTATCCTTTGAGCGGCGTCCACAGCACGCGGCCATGCGCGCTATGCGCCTGCGCATTGGTGGGATCCAGCGCAAGAGCCCGTCGCATCGCAAGCTCGCCCTTCTTGTACCATCTTGGTGTAGGGTCAAAAGTCCCAGCCATGAACACGCAGGCTTCCGCCAGCCGCGCCCAGGCCTCCGCAAAGCGCGGATCGAGCCGCGTCGCTTCCTCCAGCATTTCGATCGCGGTGCGCATGTCCCACTTGTTCACCCGCGAGAGTCGCTCAACCGCCCGTAAGAATAATTCATACGCTCTCGGATTTTTCGTGGGAGGTTCAAGCGGCGATTCCGGCGATCCAGACGCCTTGAGCCCGAGCGCCCGGGCCAGCGCCTCGGCAACCTTGTCCTGCAACTCGAACAGCGCCGCCATCTCCGAATCGTATTTGCCCGTGAGGAGCGTCGTCCCATCCGCCGCGTTCCACGCTTGCACGTGCACGCGCAATCGCGAGCCGGATTTCTGGATGCTGCCGTCTACCACGATGTGAACGTTTAGCTCCCGCGCCGCAAGCAGAGGATCCACTGCCTGCTTCGCGTACCGCCGTACCGTATTGATCGGCCGCACCAGCACCTCGCCGCCCCCGCCGATACGACTGATGATCGCGTCCGCCAGCGCCACACCCAGGTACTCGTCTTCCGGATTCGGCGTCAGCAACTTGAACGGCAAGACTGCGACAGCGCGTTTTCCGATCACGGTCGCAGGAAGCAACGCGCCCAACTCAAGATCCCGTTGCAGGTTCGTCAGGTCTACTTGCAACTCGCGTGCGGATTGATATCGCGCCCCCGGATCTTTTTCGAGAAGTTTCTGCACGATCCGCGCCAGCTCCTGCGGGAAAATACTTCCAGCGCCTCCCAGGCGCGGCGCGGGCTCGTGGAGGATCTGCGCCAACAGCGTCGTAATCGTAGGCCCGGCGAAAGGGCGCTGCCCGGCCGCAACCTCGAATAACACGACGCCTAACGAATACAAATCGGAACGCGAGTCCCCAGGTTCGCCCCTCAAGATCTCCGGCGGCATATATGCAACGGTGCCCGCTATCGAATCTCGAGGCGTATCGCCCATGGTCTGTACGGAGCGGGTGAGCGTCGCGGTCTCGCTAGCCACTTGGCGAGCGATTCCAAAATCGAACAGCTTCGGAACCCCCGTCGCTTGCACCGCGATATTTTCCGGCTTGATATCGCCGTGAATCACGCCGTGTGAATGCGCCACGTCCAGAGCTTCCGAAATTTGCGATCCCAGCCGCACGAGTTCGCGAGGCTCTATTGGCCCGGAAGACGAGAGCCGCGCTCGCAGCGTCTGTCCCTCCACCAGTTCCATAACGATGAAAAGCTGCTCGCCCGATTCACAAACATCGTAGATCGTCGCAATCCCCGGATGATTGAGCGCCGAAGCCGCGCGAGCCTCGGCGAGCACGCGTGCCCGGGAGTCCAATTGATTCGCTACGTCCTCGCGCATCAGCTTCAGCGCCACATCCCGGTTCAGCAATTGATCGTGCGCGCGATACACCACTCCCATTCCGCCGCGGCCAAGTTCCGACGTAATTAGGTAGTGCGAGAGAGTACGATCAATCATGGGGCAAGTTCCGCTGGAGCCGAGCCTACGCAGGCGCCCTCGGATTGTCAATCGCGCCGCCACTCCGCGCGCCCTCCCTGCGGTCGCCGGATGTGCCGTTCGAAGCAACACAAGCGGATTGACACGAGCTAATTCCCTGAAAAAAAATAATAATGACGATGATGACCACCGCGGCAATCGAAATCGACGGCCTGACGAAGGACTACGCGCTGGGTTTCTGGCGCAATCGTACCCGCCGCTCGCTCGATAATCTCTCGCTCCGCGTCGAAGAAGGCGAAATCTTCGGCTTCCTCGGCCCCAACGGCGCCGGCAAAACGACCACTCTGAAGTTATTGATGGGCCTGATTTTCCCGACGGCTGGAACCGCGCGCGTTCGCGGAAAATCGATCGACGACGTCAACATGCATCGCGAGATCGGCTATCTCCCGGAGCAGCCCTATTTCTACGATTACCTCACCGCACGAGAGTTGCTCGATTACTACGCGCGATTCTTCGGCTTCTCGTCGGCCGAGCGCCGCGAGCGTGTTGCCCGGTTTCTCGAGCGCGTCGGCCTCACCACCGCCGCTGACGTTCAGCTTCGAAAGTTTTCAAAAGGCATGCTCCAGCGCGCTGGGATCGCCCAGGCGATTTTGCACGATCCCAAAATCGTTTTTCTTGATGAGCCGATGTCGGGACTCGATCCGATTGGCCGCCGCGAAGTGCGCGACATCATTCTCGAACAAAAGCATCAGGGCCGCACCGTGTTCTTCTCCACTCACATTCTTTCCGACGCGGAAATGCTATGCGATCGTGTTGCTGTTCTTGTCGACGGCAAATTGCAGGGTGTCGGCTCTCCGGGTGAAATCGTTTCGATGGAAGTGGTGGGAATGGAGATTCTCTTTGAATTGAAAGACGGCCGAGCCGTGCCCCGGGAACTCGCTGCTTCTACCAAGAAAGCCGGCGCTCACTATCGCGCCGAAGTTCCGGAAGCGGCCCTCTATGCCACGCTCGAGCAGTTGCGAAATTGCGATGCCCGGATTCTTTCGGTGCAGCCCGTCCGGCCTACGCTCGAAGAATATTTCTTCCGCTTGGTCAACAAGGAAAAGGCGGCCTCGCACGCCGTGGAGACGGTGGCCCGATGAGCGCGATGCCGGGAGTCGTCGCCGTCAATACGTTCCGGGAGGCGGTCCGCGACCGCGTTCTCTACAACCTCGTGTTCTTCGCGCTCATGATGATCGGCGCGGCAATTCTCGTTGGACAGATATCCATCGGAATCGATCGCCTGGTCATCGTCAATCTCGGCCTCTCCGCGATTTCCGCGTTCGGGCTCGTGATGGCGATTTTTATCGGTGTCGGCCTGATTTACAAAGAGCTGGAGAAACGAACTCTCTACAGTCTCCTCGCCAGGCCGATTCGCCGCTGGGAATTCATCGTTGGAAAATATGCCGGCCTGCTGCTCACTCTCTTCGTCAACACCTGTCTCATGACCGTTGGCGTCGCGGCTGCGCTTTTCTACGTGAGCCGGTCCTTCGAGCGTTCGGATATTTACATACTCGTTGCTGTCTACTTCATTCTGCTCAAACTCGCTCTCGTCACCGCACTCGCCCTTTTCTTTTCCTGCTTCTCCACGCCCATGCTTTCCACCCTGTTCACGATTGGAATCTACCTCGCCGGAATGTTTTCGACCGATTTCCTCAGCATTGGCCTGGTGACCCGAAATGTCGCGCTCGGAGCGATCACTCGAACTCTTTATTACGTGCTTCCTAATTTTCACAATTTCGACGTGATTGGCCAGGCCGCCCACGGCTTCCCAATTCCGCTCACGCTGATCGCGCAAAATACCCTTTACACCCTGCTCTATTCCGCGCTCCTGCTAGTCGCTGCCGCCGCCGTGTTTTCTGGACGGAACCTGAAATGACCGCCCCCTCGCGAAACCTGCTCGCTTTGCCGGCTATCGCGATTATTCCAGTTCTTCTAGTTGCAATTGTGTCGCTGCAAGGTCATATCGATTCGCAGCAGCGCCTTCTCGCCAAACAGGGTGACGAGCTTCTCATCCAGTCGGGACCGCTCCTGAAAAAACTCAGTCTCGGCTACGACTCCCTTCTCGCGGACATTTACTGGACTCGCGCCGTCCAATATTACGGCGCCAAGCTTCCCACCTCCGACCGCGATTTCAGCCTGCTCGCACCGCTTCTCAACGCTGCCACCACTCTCGATCCTAATCTCGTCATCGCGTACCACTTCGGTGCTTTCTTTCTGTCCGAGAAACAAGCAGGCGCTGGCCGGCCGGACCTCGCGGTTGCACTCGTCCAAAAAGGCGTCGCTGCGAACCCGGACAGTTGGCAACTCGCCTCCGACCTCGGATTCCTCTACTACATGCGCCTCAAGGATTACGATAAGGCTTCCGCGGCCTACTTGCAGACCAGCAGGATTCCGGGCGCACCGCAACTCTTTCGAATTCTGGCCGCCCGCATCGCCGCGAAAGGCGGTGCGCTCGAAACTTCCCGCATGATTTGGTCGGAGGTGTACGAATCTACGCCAGATCCGAATGTGAAAGCGACGGCGATGCGGGAACTAAAGGGAATCAAAGCACAATCGGATGAAATGCAACTGGATCAACTCGCGGAGGACTACCGCAAACGCTTCGGCCGCTACCCGCAATCTGTCCGAGAGTTGGTCGGAGCGGGGATGATTGCCGGCACCCCTGTGGACCCAGACGGCTTTCCCTACGTCATTGGTCCGGACGGCAAATCGCAGCTCAATCCAAAAAGTACGGTAACGATTGACCCGGGTGCGCCCGCGCCCCGCTAGATCGCGTGCGGCGCGGCTCCCGCTGCGCTCACTCGTAACGCAGCGCTTCCACCGGATTCAGCTTCGCCGCTTTCGTCGCAGGCCACACTCCGAAAATCAGTCCGATGCTCACGGACACGGTAAACCCGACGACCACAGCCCACAGCGGAACGATCGCCTTCAGCGAACTCACCACCGGGATCAGCATCACGATCGCGCTGCCAACAATAATTCCGATCAACCCGCCCGTCCCCGTCAGCGTCATCGCCTCAAATAAGAATTGCCAGGTGATGTCGCGGCTTCGCGCCCCAATCGCTTTGCGCACCCCGATCTCACGCGTCCGCTCCGTCACCGACACTAGCATGATATTCATGACGCCCATGCCGCCGATCAGCAATCCGATCGAACTCAGCACCACAATCACCAGCACCACTCCGCGGATGATGTCGTTGAACTGTTTCACCATCTCGACGTTCGTTTGAATCGCAAAACTGTCCGGCTTGTCGTACGGCACATTCCGCCGCCGCCGCAGCACGTCGCGAATCTGATCCACGGCCAGATCGAGCTTTCCCGGATAGGCCAGAATCCGCATCGCCAGCTCAAAGCTCGCCGGATAAATCTTGAAAAAAGTGTAGTACGGCATCACCACGCGGCGATCTTCGTCGGCTGTTCCAAAAAGCCCCACGGGTTTCTCCAGCACTCCGATCACCCGGAAATTCACGCCGTCGACGAGCACTTGTTTATCGATCGCAGAATCCACTTTCCCAAAGAGCGCCGTGGCGATATTTTCGCCGATCACTACCACGTTTTCGCGATGCTCGTTTTCCGTCTGGGTGAAAAATCTCCCCACCTTTATATTTGCGTTTGAATAAACCTCAAGATACGCCGGAAATGTCCCGCGAAATTCGCCGCCGGACACTTGGCTGCTCTGGTATCGCACCGTGTGCGGCTGCGTCCATTCGAAAACCGAAACGGCGGTCTGCTTCACGGCCGGGCATTGCGTCATCACCGCTTCCGCGTCGCCGAACACAAGTGGTTTGCGTTCACGCTCCTCCTTCGGCCGGCGTCCATTGAGTCCCGGGCCCTGGGTGAATCGCGCCACCCACGCCGTATCCAGTCCTTCCGACGCAATCTCTTCTGAGATCGACGACCGGAATCCTTGCACCAGCCCCACCACGAGAATAATCAGCGCCACGCCGATCAAGACGCCCAGAACAGCGAGAAAGCTTCGCAGCTTGTGCGTCCGAATCGTGTCGAACGCGAGGCCGAAATTTTCACGAAAATCTTGCCGCACCACCTTCATCTCAGTTCTCCGCCCGCAACGCCTCAATCGGATCCAGCTTCGACGCCCGCATCGCCGGATAGATTCCAAAAAACAATCCCACCGCCGTCGACAACGCCAGTGCGATCGTAATCGCATAAATCGGAGTCGAAATCGGCACCGGACTCACCGCTCGAACGATCGCCGCAATCCCCAGCGCCAATAGCACTCCCACCACACCGCCCAATGTCGCCAGCATCGACGATTCCACCAGAAATTGCATCACGATATGGCCGCGCCGCGCTCCCAGCGATTTTCGCAATCCAATTTCCCGGGTACGTTCCGTCACGCTCGCCAGCATGATGTTCATGATCACAATTCCGCCGACAACCAGGAATACCGACGTCACCCAAATCGCGATCCCGAACGCGTTCCCCGTGATCCGGTTCCAGATTCCAGTGATGGAATCGGGCATGATGATCGCGAAATTATCGTCGTCCTCGTAGCGCAGGTGCCGCCGCGTCCGTATGATCACCCGCGCTTCATCTTCCGCCGCGGACATCCACTCCGGCCCGCGCGCCTGCACGAACATCGTTACCGAATCTCCGTGCTGCAGCCACACCGATCGATACGTCCGCAACGGAATCATCACGAAGTTATCCTGCGGCTGGCCCAGCACCGTCCCTTTCGGTTTTGCCACGCCGATCACCTGATACTGCCCCTGTCCGGCGCGAATTTCTTTTCCGACGGCGTCCACACCCGGCAGAACTTTGTTCACCACGTCCATTCCGATGATGCATACGTTTGCAGCATGGTCTTCGTCTGCCTGGGTAAAGAGCCGCCCGCTGGCCACCTCGATCTGGCGAATTTCCGGAAACGTCGGCGTCGCTCCGAGAATCGTCACGTCCTCCATCAATTCATTGCCATAGCGCACATCCGCAACTGTGTTCTGTTCTGCGGCAACCGACGCCGCCAGCTTCATCCCATCTCGCAGCGCTTCATAATCCGTCATATCGAGCGGTGGACGTTTTCGCGCTTTCGTCCATTGATCCAGGTTCGTAACGATGCCAATCTTGTCCACCACCAAAGCGTTCGCGCCCAAATTTGCCACCTTGTCGGACACGTAGACATTGAGACCGTTCAGCACCGAGATCACCGCCACCAGGGTCGTCACGGCCAGGATTACTCCCAGCAGCGTCAGAAACGTCCGCAGCTTGTGCCCGCGCAAGGTATCGAACGCAATCTGCACAGTCTCCCGCAACGCCACGGCGGCCTGCCGCGCGCTTTGCGCCTGAGGAACGTGTCGCGCCACTCGGGAAGTTTCGCTCACTCTACCCATTATAGACGTTTGAGCCCTCGGAAAAGGTCAGCCTGGCCTTGGAAATCAGAAAGATGACTAAGTCGTAGCCTCTTCGGCAGCCCGGCAGCGTACGAGCCGGAATCCAGTTACAATGGTCTTGCAACAAGGTGGCCAGCCGCCGCAAACGGGACCGCCCCAATCATGTTCAAACGGTTCGCCATCTCAATCGTTGCAGCTGCTTCGGTCCTCACCGGTCCCTCGCTGAGTACCATCTCAGCCACTCAGCGAGCCCTGCCCCCGTCCGACTACGAAATCCAGCTCCGCGCCGATGAACTCACCGCCAACCAGCACCAGAACGATCTCGCCATCGAACAATACGAACGCATCGAGCGCCAGGTATCTCAAACGGCCGGCACGACTCCCAGGATTCTCGAGGACCGCACCTTTCGCGTCCTCCCCACCGGCACCGGCGCGATGAAACTCCTGCTGAGAGACCGCGGTAAAACGCCCGACCCGGCCGAATACCGCAGGCAGCTCCAGCTCTGGGAACAAGCGCTCGAACTCGCTCTCAAGCCCAACGACTCGCGCGCCAAATCCGCCTACGCCAAGTTCGAAAAAAAGAAAAAGGATCGCGCTGAGCTCATCGACGGCATGAAGGAAGGCTTCACGCGCAAATGGATCGGCTACGAAACTGTCGACGGCCACCTGTGCGACGTCCTCGTCCTCGACCCCAATTCCAATTTCCATCCGCACACGATGTTCGAGGAAGCCATTTCGCGCGTCACCGCGAAAATCTGGGTAGATCACTCCCAGAACCAACTCGTTCGCGCCGAAGCCCACATCGTCCGCGATCTTTCCTTCGGCGGCGGCATTCTCGGCAAGCTCTACCGCGGCGGTGTATTCTTCCTCGAACAATCTGAGGTTGCCCCCGGCGTCTGGCTCCCCTCCCGCTATCAATACGATTTCACCGCCAGAAAGTTTCTATTCACCTTCGAGGAGCACCAGTTCATCGAAGCCAGCCATTACCGCCGGATCGGCACCCCCGAAGAGGCGCTGGCACTCGTGCAAGGCGAGCTAGCCGCCGGCAAGACCATGACCGCCGATCCATAGCCGTCGTGTCTCGGGTTCTCAATGCCAAAAAAAAAGCCCCGAGGCTCGACCAGCCCTCGGGGCTCCCAGCACCTGCGCGATTGCAACCCGCCTTACGAATTCGCCGCCTGTGCCTTACTCGCCTGTTGCGACATTTGCTCGAAGAACTTCCGCATCGCCTCGTTCGAGCCCGGCGCGTTCTTCTCCCTCCACGCCTCATAGCGCTTGCAGCTCTCTTCGAGGTTGCTCAGAAATTTTGGGTTGCTGAACATGGCTCGGAACGTCCCGACCGCCGGCTTGATCTTCTCCCAGACGCCCCATTGCTCGCCGGTGCTCTCGAAAAAGAGCTCCTCATCGACCAGTCCGCGATTGGCGATCCCCGCCGCCATGTCCCAGTAGCTCATCACCATCCGCATATACGCGTTCTCTTTGCTTCCGAAGGGCGCGATCCGCATCACGTCCTCCGCACTCTTGATGTTGAAATTCGCTCCGTACCACTCACGCGCTTCCCGCAATTTCGGCTCGCGCCGCAAATCATATAGCTTCAACATCAAATTCACTTGCTCGTGCGTTACGTCTCCCATATTTCCTCCTGTGGTTTTTGAGTATTCCGCTGTAGAGCGAAAGCTTTTCGTCCTCACGCCGTCATTTAAGAAAATTGGCTGGCTGCTCGAAACTACTGATATCGATCGTGGTGGCGCACCCAGGCCATCCCGTGCGGCAAACCCTCTTCGTTCCGGCCCTTGGGCGTCATGTCCAGAAAATTATACGCCCCGATGCAGATATCCAGCCCCCGGGAATACGTCGAATAGGTGTGATAGATTTCGCCCGTTTCATTCTTGTAGAACACGCTCGCTCCAGGACGCTCTTCGCCTGGGAACTTGCTTCCCATCTCGAAGTTGTAAAATATTTCGCCCTTCGCGATCTGGTCTTTTGTGGACGAAACCTGGTAATCGAAATTGAAATCACTCCCCGACGACGAAACCCACTTGAAATTCCACCCCATCCGCTTCTTGAACACCTCGATCTCCGGAAGCGGCGCCCTCGACACGGCCACGAACGTCACGTCGCGCTGCGCCAGGTGCACCGTCGCCGGATTGAAATGATCCGCCAGGAACGAGCAGCTCGGGCAACCCTCTTTCCATCCCGGTCCCAGCATGAAGTGATACACGATCAGCTGGCTCCGCCCGTCGAAAAGCTCGGCCAGCGTCTCTTTGCCCTTCGGCCCCTGAAACGTGTACGGCTTATCTACCTTTTCCCAAGGCAGCTCCCGCCGCTCCCGGCTCAGCTCGTCGCGGAGCCGCGTGAATTCCTTTTCCTTCGCCAGCAAATTCCTTCGCGCCGCCAGCCAATCAGCTTGCGACACCACTTTCGGACTGATTGTTTTGCTGCTTGCCATGATTCTCTCTCCTTGAATTTGAGTTCTTCACTTCGTTGGAAGATGCAGAATTCTGGAAACGCCCAAAACGCCGCATCTTTCCCGCCGCTGCGGCCAGGCCGCCCGTCGAAACCGCCCCCGCCACAACGAGCGCTGCCATCCCGATGCATGCTGGACACATGTTTCACCTCTCCGCTGCACAACTCTTTCGCCCTTTCTACGCTCCCGTTTTCTGGCGGGCGCGATTCTCCGCGCTCTTCCGCACCCTCTCGTGAATCGTTCCCCAACCGGTTCCTACTCCCTTTCGATGGTCTTCGGTAATCAGCCCCAATGCTGTGTGGTGAAACTTGATCAGCGTCCCGCCCGGCTCCTCGCTCAGCCGGTACTGCACGTTCGACATAACGGGATACGACATAAAAAGCGGTCCATAAAATTCGAGCAGCGTCGGCCGCTTGATCGCTTGTACATGTCCCCAGAGGTGACCGTTTTCGCCGCCAAGATCCCGGTACCATCGGCCGCCCGGCCACGCCTCCACCCTCATCGGCATCGGATTTCCGTCCCCCGTTAGCGCTCCCGGCCCAAGCTCTTCGAGCAGCGCCGCAAACGTTGTCTCCAGCGATGCCCGCACGTGAATTTCCTCGGTAATATTCAGTGTCAAGTTCTCAATCTGCATTGCCGTCGAACTCATGCTCCCTCCTTGATGTTAAAGCGTTGTAAAAATCGCTCACCGGTCCTTGTCGGAACTCTTTTGATCGGCCCGCTTCTCCGTCAATCCCTCGGCCCGTTCCTTCACCCGCCGCAATTGATTCCGCCAAAAACGTTCAAACGTCCCAGTCCATTCGTGCAAAGGACGGATCGCCTCGGCATCAAGCCGGTAAAGCATCCTTCGCCCGTCCCGCCGCACCCGCACAAGCCCCACGTCTCGCAAAACTCGCAAGTGCTTTGACACCGAAGGCTGCTCGAGACCCAACTCGGTCACAATCTCCCCCACCGGCCGCTCTTGCAGCGCCAGGTAGTTCAAGATCTCCCGCCGCCGCGGTTCAGCCACCGCATTAAACGCATCCGAAGTTGTCGCTGCCCTAGCCACGGCCCCACATTACATTCCCATATAGGAATATGTCAAGCGGGAAAAAAGCCCCGAGCCGCAACTGGGCTCGGGGCTCAACAATCCCAGTAGGGGCGGGTCTCAGACCCGCCCGCGCTGCTACAAGCGCCTCCTGCTTCAACTTCCTATCTGTGTTTATCTGTGCTCATCTGTGGTTCCCAGGGTTCAAGCACCCTCACCGCGCCGCCGCCGCAATCTCCTTTTCGATCGGCGCTCCCACCAGGTTTCCCCACTCGGTCCACGACCCGTCGTAATTCTTCACGTTGTCGTACCCCAGCAAATACTTCAGCACGAACCACGTGTGCGAGCTCCGCTCCCCAATCCGGCAATACGCGATGATCTCGCCATCGCCCGTAATGCCTTTCGCGCCGTAAAGCTGCTTTAAAGCATCTGCCGACTTGAACGTTCCGTCCTCATTCGCTGCCTGCGCCCACGGAATATTCGCCGCGCCCGGGATATGCCCCGCGCGCTGCGCCGTCTCGCTCATTCCCGGTGGCGCGATAATCTTCCCGGTAAACTCATCCACCGACCGCACGTCCACCAGCGCGATCGGCCGCTTCTTGTTCACCGATTCGAAAACGTCTTCCTTGCGCGCGCGAATCGATTCATCCGGCCCCGTCGCGTGATACGTCGCCGGCGCCACCTTCGCCGACTCCGTCGTCACCGCGCGATTCTCCGCGATCCATTTCTTCCGCCCGCCGTCGATCAACCGCGCGTCCTTGTGCCCGTAATACTTCAGCTGCCACAGCGCGTACGCCGCGAACCAGTTGTTGTTGTCGCCATAAAGCAGAATCGTCGTATCGTTCGCGACGCCCGACTTTCCCAGCAACGCTTCGAGCGCCGCCTTGTCGATCAAATCCCGCCGCACGTTGTCCTGCAGTTGCGTCTGCCAGTTCCAACCGACCGCGCCGGGAATGTGCCCCTGGTCGTACGCCGTCGTGTCCACATCCACTTCGATCAGCCGCACCTTCGGATCGTTCCGGTGCTCCGCCGCCCACTCTGTCGAAACCAGCACTTCCGGATGCTTGTACTCGCTCATTTCCTGTTCCTCCTTAAAGGATAAGAATTCGATGCCCCTCGCCCCAATCTCAATTCAACAAATTCCGCCAACGTTCACGATTCTCTCGCCCCTCATCCTCGCGCCGATGTGCCATCCCAACCGCCAAAGACGCCGCCGGTTCTAGTAGCACAGGCAATCCTGCCTGTGCCCCAAGTAACAAAAGCCTCAAACCGAACACGCTGGCACCAATCCCAATCACGCGCCTTGGCCTTTACATGAGTCCCACGCCACCAACCGAACCCCGCGAAGCGCCCATGCTCTTACGTCCACCCCACTCAAATCGCGCTCATCTCATGATCGTACCGGCCCTGTCCAAAAAAAAACGCCGCCCAGTCTATCTGGCGGCGGGTTCAAATTCCCTAAGCTGGTTTACCTCGTTACTTTCCCAGCCTCCCCGTGCCAGAGCACACAAACCGACAACAAGCGCAACAACAGCACCCGCAGTCGCCTCTCCGGCAGCAGTTCCTCACGCGCAAAGCCTACACCCGATCCACGACCAGGACAATAGCCCCACCCCAGCGCACGAGTGCCGGAATTTCGTGCATTTGCCGGTGCTAAAATTGCTTCAGAAACCCCAGCACCGCAGACCAATATTCCTCGGCGCCCTCGGGATTGCGATCCGCGCGTAGCGTCGAGGATCCGTGCACGCCTCCCGCCTTCGGAACGAACATCGCTCTGTCCTTCTTGTCCGCGACGGCATCGTAAATCGACCGCGCCGCGTCCTCTTCCTCGGGACCTTTCGCCGACGTGATGAACACGGGAATATTCACCTTCTCCGCCGCATCATGCACCAGCGTCTTGTTCTGGAAATACTCAGCCGGAGAGAACGAAAGTAGTCCGGCAATCTCGCTGGGATGTTTTCCAGCCAGCACAAAAACGAGACACGACGAGTAGCTGCTCCCCCACACGATTACTTTGCGCGACGGATTCTGTTTCCGCGCCCACTCCAGCGCAGCTTCCAAATCCGCGAGCGCTTCGAGGTAGCCTGCTTCCTTTCCAAGGCGCGTCACCGTCTCGTTTTCGTGGCCCCACATCTCCCCGCCATGCCGCGCGTCAATCGCAAGCGCGCTGAATCCCGCCGAGACAAGTCGCGGCGCAATCGGAGCGTACTCCCAGCGGTTCGAGCCGGCCTGATGGAACAGCAGGATAATCGGAGCGGAAGCGCTCGGCGCGGCATAGTAAGTGCCGGAGATTTTCACGCCGTCGGAAGCAGTGAGGGTAACGGGTTGATGGGCGCAGGCGCCCGGCGCGAAGCTCATCGCGACCAGGAGTGAAACCACCAAAAGTGCTGCATATTGCATGATGCAAACCTCCGACCGTCATTAGACGTGCCAGAATCAGCTTCCTCGCCGCTGTTTTCCAAGAAATATATGTCCGCCACAACCCCCGCGCCCACGCTCGTTGACTTGCCCCAGTCCTTGGCCTAACATCTGCCGCCACGCGCTCATCCGCCCACCCATGATTGGCCAAACCATTTCGCATTACCGCATTCTGGAAAAGCTCGGCGGCGGCGGGATGGGCGTCGTCTACAAAGCCGAAGACACCAAGCTCCGCCGTTTCGTCGCCCTGAAATTCCTCCCCGAAGATCTCGCACGCGACCCGCAAGCTCTGGAACGTTTCCAGCGAGAAGCGCAAGCCGCCTCCGCCCTCAACCATCCCAATATCTGTACCATCTACGAAGTAGACGAATTCGAAGGCCGCCATTTCATCGCTATGGAATTTCTCGACGGCAAGACGCTCAAGCACCACATCTCCGGCCGCCCTCTCGACATCGAAATGCTCCTTGATTGGAGCATGCAAATCGCCGACGGCCTCGACGCCGCTCACGCCGCCGGCATCGTTCATCGCGACATCAAGCCCGCCAATCTATTCGTCACTTCGCGCGGACACGCCAAAATCATGGACTTCGGCCTCGCCAAACTCGCTCCTGCCGGTCAAAAAGTCGCCGAAGGCGCCACCGTTTCCGCCGGACTCGTCACCGCTGCGAACTTGCTCACCAGCCCCGGCACCGCCATCGGCACCGTCACTTACATGTCTCCCGAGCAGGTCCGTGGCGCTGAACTCGACCGCCGCACCGACCTCTTTTCTCTCGGCGTCGTTCTCTATGAAATGGCAACCGGCGCGATGGCGTTCCCCGGCGCCACTTCCGGCGTAATTTTTGAAGCCATCCTGAACCGCGCGCCCGTGCCGCCGGTGCGTCTAAATCCCGCGATTCCGGCTGAGCTCGAGCACGTCATCCACAAATCGCTCGAAAAAGATCGCACCATGCGCTATCAGTCCGCCGCCGACCTGCGCGCCGATCTCCGCCGCGTAAAGCGTGAAACGGACTCTTCCACACGGACAGCGGTCGCACCCGACCAGCAGAACCTCTTCAATCCCTCACGTCCGGCCGCGCGCTCGAAGCGCTGGCTTCTTGAGCTCGGCATCGCCATTCTTGTCCTGATCGTCGCAATCGCCGGATCCCTCTGGTATCGCAATCATTCCGCGCCGGGCGCCGCAGGAGTCGGCGTCAAGCCTTCCGTCGCCGTCCTTTCACTTCAAAATCTCAGCACCGATGCCGACAGCTCCTACTTCACCGACGGCATGACCGACGAAATCACCACCAAGCTCTCCAAAATCCAGGGCATCGACGTTGCCTCCCACTCTTCCGTCGCCGCCGTGAAAACTTCTGGCTTGAGCGCAGCGGATGAGGGCCGTCAACTCGGCGTTCGTTATCTTCTCGAAGGCACGGTTCGCAAGGGCGGCAATCAAGTCCGCATCAATGTCCACCTGATCGACTCCACTACCGGTTTCCAGGTCTGGGCCGATGATTTCGTCGGTGAAATGAAAGACGTTTTTACCCTGCAGGAACAAACCGCCCTGAAGATCGCCCAAGCCCTCAATCTGCACCTCAGCACGCAGGAGCAGAACGCCATCCAGCAGCGCTACACCCAGAACCCTCAAGCCTACGAAGCCTTTCTGATTGGCCGCGGCCTGTTACTGGTCGAAACACCCGAAAAATTCGAAGCCGCCCGCAAGAGCTTCGAGCAAGCCTTGAAATTCGATCCCGACTACGCTCCCGCCCTCGCCGGTCTCTCCCACGTTGAAGGCCTCTACTACCGCGACCTCGATTCCAATCCCCTCCACCTCCAGCGCGCCGAGGAATACGCCCATCGCGCCATCGCCATCGATCCACAACTCGCCGAAGCCCACGTCGCTCTCGGCCAAACCTACGCCCTGCACTTCGACTATTCCCGCGCCGTCCCCGAATTCCGCGAAGCGGCTCGCCTCGAGCCCGACAATCCTCTCGCCTGGGACCTCTTATCCTGGGCTCTCGGATACCAGCAGCCTCCTGACGCCCTCGAATCGGAAAAAGCCTCCCGCGAGGCGATTCGTCTTCAGCCCAGTTCCGCCGCCGCTCAATATCACCTCGGCCGCGCGTTCGTTTTTCAGGGACGATACCCGGAAGCCGCAACAGCGTTTAAGACCGCACGCGATTTGGGTAGTGCCGATTACGAAGCTCTCGGCATGGCGCAGCTGGAGTTAGCCCGCGGTAATTATGATCAGGCTCTTCAGTATCTCGCCAGCCGCACTGACTTGCTGAAAACCACCATGGACCAATATTGGCTGGCTGCCGTCTACTCCGCAAAAGGCGATAACAACAAAGCCTTCGACGCCCTGTCGCGCGCTCTCCAAACCGGATTCCGCGATTTCGGCGTCCTCGACTCCTCCCCCTACTTCGCCAACCTCCGCGCAGACCCCCGCTTCCAAAAACTCCTCCAGCAATACCGCAAACAATAATCCGGCCACGCTTCGGCGTTCCACGCACTTGCTTCGATCCTTGTGGGTCACGGCTTCAGCCGTAACATAAACAGCGCGCGCCCCAGCGCGCCACCTCTCGCGCCGCCCCACCCGCGCGAGCCTTTTCGCTCCTCGCTCAATTCCAAATTCACCGTGGTTTGTCGCTTCTTTTCCTGTTGGCTCTCTTGCCATTCGCCGTTGCTGTTGCCGTTGGCCTCGCCTTTCGTACCGCCGGCTTCCAGCCGGCTCTTTTGGATTCGCTCTTGTTCTTGTTCTTGCTTTCGCCAGCCTGCAATTTGAAATTTCGACGATCGTATGTTCTCTAGCGTCGCGCCCTTCGTACAGGGGTACTATGCCCTGTCCTTCTTTTGTCCCGCGCCTGTCCTCGCCAACGCCCCGCCGCATGCTACCGTTGATTCTGGAGCAATGGCGCCACAACCGAAAACTCGATCCAGTTCCCACCGCCCCAAGAATCACGCCCGCCCGGCTCCAGTTTTCACGAGTCACGATTCGCGAATTACGAGGCAGATCTCCGCATTTCTAATCTACTGTGGCGCGATTAGAATTCCTCGTAACCCGCTGAAAATAAAAGGTGAGAGCCGATTCTAATCTACGGTAAAAGGGGGGGTCTTCAATTCATGTCACACAACAATTCAAACCACCGGACGCAGCGCGCCCTCCGCAAATTCAAACTCCACCCGCAAAATCCAGTCGAAATGAAACTTCTCCGCCGCGAACCATTTCTCCAGCTCCTCCCGCCCGGCCGCGTCGAACTCCACCATCATCTTTCCTTCCTGCATATTGACCAGGACGCGCTTCGCCGTCACCTCCCTTGCCGCCGCCAGTCGCTTCCCCAATTCCTCCGCTCCCTGCCGCGTCAGGCACGCCAGCGTGTGCTGCGAGATGTAACGAGCCATTGGATCTCCCCCGTGAATCATGAATCGAACCAGCGCGAATCGAAACTCATCGGATACACTGTGCCGGGAGAAAAAGCAAATGCCTGAACCGCGCACAGCCCATCCCTACTACCTCTACGACGCGATCCTCGCGCAGCCCGCGCTCATTGAAAAAGTCCTCGCCCGCCGCGCGGCCCTCGAAACCGCCGCCGATGCAATCGCTGAAAAAGACCGCATCACGTTCGTCGGCATCGGCACCTCGCTGCACGCCGCGCAGATCGCAGAACTTTGGATGCGTGAATTAACCGCCGGTCGCGTCTTTGCACACTTCGAGCAATCCTTCGAGCTCGTGAACCATCCGGTCGCGTTCGGCCCGCGCGATGCGGTCATTGTCATCACGCACACCGGCACTACCACCGCGTCAATCGCCGCCCTGCGCGCCGCACGCGCCGCCGGAGCGCTCACCATCGCCATGACCGGTGAAATGAGTGGCGCGGAAATCCGCGGCGCCGATTTTCACATCGAAACCTGCGACCAGGAAGTCTCCTTCGCCTACACAAAAAGCTACACCACCGCTCTCGCCGCGCTCGCTCTCTTGATTTTCGGCATCGCCGAACGCAAGAAACTCCTCGCGCAAGAAATCGACTCCCGCGCCGTCGACGGCATCCCCGGCTTCATCCGCCAGGCGCTCGCACTCGAACCCGAAATCCGCGCCCTCGCCAAAAAAATCGCTCCACTCTCGCGCATCGATCTTTTCGGCGCCGGCGTCGGATGGCCCACTGCTCGCGAAGGCGCTCTGAAAATCAAGGAAAGCTGCTACATCGCCGCCGAAGGATTTGAAACGGAAGAAATTCTCCACGGCCCGTTTTCAGAAATCGATTCCCGCGCCGCAATCATTGGCCTCCTCACGGGCAAACCCACCGACGCTCGAGCCCGCGACATCCTGCGCGCCGCCGGCGAACTGAAAATCGTTCGCGCCGCAATCGCAACGCCCTCTGCGAATCGCGACCTCTCCGCCGAGCATGTATTTGTCGTGCCCGAATTGGCGCCAACAATCACGCCGCAAACAAATTCCGGGGCCGGTGAATGGCTCGCCGCTTTCACGCACCTCGTCCCGCTGCAGCTTCTGAACTATTTCATCGCCCTCGAACGCGGCCTCAATCCCGACACGGGCCGCCAGGACCAACCCGCCCATGCCGCCGCCAGCCGCCACTACAAATACTAGCTCGCGTTTTCGCCTGTCCTCGCGAACAGGAGTCTCTCTTCGACAACATCTCCCGCTTGACTTTCTTCGCCGCCGCTCCCAAGCCCCTACAATTGATAGAGGCTTTTCCCGGGGAGTGTGCCATGAAGCGATCGATTCTCGTTTTTCTTTTGGTCGCAACGCTCGCTTTCGCAGCGGCGGCGGATACGAAAGGAATTGGAACGCTGGCCGGAACGGTGACGAACGCAAGCGGCAAGCCGGTGGCCGGCGCCCGCGTCACTTCGCAAGGAGCCGATGGTTCGAAGCCGGAATCCACGCTGACGAATGGCGACGGACGCTTCTTCTTTCCCGAGCTGCCCAAGGGCTACTACGACGTGCGCGCCTATCACAGCGGCGCGTGGACCGTTTGGAAGCACAACATCGAAGTGAAGACAGGAAAGCAAACGGAAGTGAAACTGCAGTTGGCCGCGTCAGGCAACAAAACGAAGTAACCAAATTATTTCAGACGGAGGTGCGGAAAATGCGAAAACCGATACTCGCAACGCTGGGAATTCTCGCGATAGCTTTTCTTGCCTTGTCCGCCGCCGCTCAGCAGAAGCGGGTTCCCGTCGGCACTATCGAAGGAACGGTCATCGACGCGCACAACAAGCCCGTCGCAAACGCCAGCGTCACGATTCAAACTTCCGACGGCCACCAGCCCCACGCCACACACACCGATGCCGACGGCCACTTCCAATTCGCCCGCTGGGAAACCGGCCAGTACGATTTGCGCGCCTATTCCGACGGAGTTTTCTCAGCCTGGGAAAAGCGCATCATGATTCGCACGAAGAAACCCACCAAAGTCACGCTGCGCATTCCCGCGCCGAAATAATCACAGAGCCGCAGCGAGCGCCCTAGCCCGCCGCGGCGCGCCCAAAAAATTAATCGTAGCGCAGCGCGATCAAAGGATCGATGCGCGTCGCCCGCCGCGCCGGGATGTAGCAAGCGGCCAGCGCAACGATCCCGAGCAGCAGCGCCACTCCGAGAAACGTCAGCGGGTCCGTCGCGCTCACGCCGAAGAGCAATTTGCTCAGCAGCCTTGTGATCGCGAACGCTGCCACGAGTCCGATCGCAAGCCCCGCAACGGTCAGCGCGACGCCGCGCCCGATAACAAGCTGCAGCACGTCAGCCGGCTGCGCTCCGAGCGCCATACGAATCCCGAGCTCCTGCGTCCGCTGCGCCACTAGGTACGACATCACGCCGTAAATTCCCACCGCCGCAATCAACAGCGCCAGCCCCGCGAAAATCCCCAACAGTAGCGCTTCGAATCGCGTGTCCGAACTCGACTCCACGATCACCTGTTGCATCGTCCGCACGTTGAACACGGGAAGCCGCGAATCCAGTCCCGCAATCGCCCGCCGCATGGTTTCCGGTTGCGCTCCCGCCGGCTGTGCTCCGTGAACCGTCAGCGCCATCTCGGCGCGATTGCTCAAGCCCAGCGGGAAGTAGCCCTCGTCAATCGTCTTCTGCCGCGGAGAATTGAAAACCTTCGCGTCCGCCACCACTCCGATCACCTGCACGGGAATCGAATCAAATTCGAACACTTTTCCGACCGCTTCTTCGTTCGGCCAGAATTCTGTCGCCATCTTCTGATTGATGATGCCCACCATCATCGGCCCGTCGTATTTCGAGTCCGATTTCTTGGCCGCTTCGCTCACCTTCTCAGTGAGCTCGAAATCTTCCGCCGTAAAATTTCGTCCCGCGCGGAAGGGGATTCCGAGCGTCTTGAAATAGCCGGGTGTGATCTCGTTCCACTCCATCAACGAGCCCAGTTCCTCCGCGGGCGCGCCGGGCTTTTTGGCGTACGTGTTCGTGCCGCCATCGAGCGGAATCTCGTTGGACACCGCTGCTGCATCCACACCGGGCGCCTGCTCGAGCCGCTCCGCCATTTCGCGATAGACGCGGATCTGCTGGTCATTTTTGTATTGCGCTTCCGGCAGCGCCACTTTTGCGGTGAGCACGTTGTCGGGGCGCACTCCGATTTCGACAGCCCGCAAACGCTCGAAGCTTCGCAGCAGCAATCCCGCGCCGATCAGCAGGCAGAGTGACAGCGCAATTTCACCGATCACCAATCCGTTGCGCACCCATTTGCTCGACGAAGCCGCCGATCCCACTCCTTTGCCGCCCGACTTCAAGTCGTCATGCAAATCGCGGCGGCCCACCTGTAGCGCAGGCGCGAGCCCGAACACGAGCCCCGTCAACACTGCGATCCCCAGCGCAAAACACAGCACCGTGACATCGAGATGAATCTCGCCGGCTTGCCGCAACGGAACGCCAGGAAGAGAAGCGAGCACGCTCACTCCCCAGTAAGCGAGCAAAAGCCCCGGGATCGCCGCGAGAAACGACAACAGCATGCTTTCCGTGAGCAATTGCCGGATGATCCGCGAGCGGCCGGCACCGAGCGCGCTGCGCAGCGCGATTTCGCGATGCCTGCCCGACGCGCGCGCGAGCAGAAGATTGGCCACGTTCACGCACGCGATCAAGAGCACCAGCGCCACTGCGCCCAGCAACACGAGCAGGGCGGGGCGCACGGTGCCCGTCAGTTGTTCGCGCATCTCCACCACGTCTGCGCCGATCTGTCGGTCCGAATCGGGATACTGCTCTGCGAGGCGCTTCGCAATCGCGTTGAGATTCGCCTTGGCCTGCTGCGGTGTGACGGCGGCCTTGAGGCGTCCAATCGCAGGGTAGGAATGGTTGCCGCGCGGGGGAAGCTTCTTCAAATCCATATCGATCGGGGCCCACAAGTCCGCTTTCAGTCCCATCCGGAAGTCCGCAGGCATCACGCCGACAATCTGGTATTTCTCGCCGCCCAATTCGATTTCTTTCCCCAGCGCATCCCGCGTTCCGCCGAAGCGCCGCTGCCACAAACCATAGCTGAGCACCGCAACGTGATTGTGCCCCGCCTGGTCTTCACCGTTCACGAACGTGCGGCCCAACATCGGCGCGGAGCCGAGAACCGAAAAGAAATTCGCCTGCGTCAGAACGCCGGAAATATGCTCTGGCTCACCGGCGCCGCTCAGATTCAAACTTTGCGGCCAAGTGTAAATCGTCATGTCTTCGAAAGTCTGATTTTGTGCGCGCCAGTCAACGAAATCGGGCGCGGCGAAGGGAGCCTGCGGCACGGCGGATTCGGTCTCCCACAATTGGACGAGCCGTTCGGGCTGGGTGAAGGGAAGCGGCCGCAGCAGCACCGCATTCACCGCGCTGAACATCGCTGTGTTCGCGCCGATGCCCAGCGCGAGCGTCAAGATCGCCACCGTCGCGAATCCTGGATTCTTTTGCAGCGTTCGTATTCCGTAACGCACGTCCGCCCAAAGAGATTCCATCCAAAATCCGCGATTTACTTGCGTGTTTCCCGTTGCATCCAATCCGGCCATCGCTCTCCTCCGCGCTGCCCTCGCGCTCGCGTCCGCGCGGCTGGATTTCCCGCGGCGAGCGTCCGCCCCTCGATTGATACGTGAGGACTCTCAAAGTTGTTCCGTGAAGCATCGGGGGGGGTGAAGGGCGGAGGCGTTGAGAACCACCGGCGAATTCGCCGCCGCACGCCGCACCGGTTCGTCGCGGCTATTCGTAACGGAGCGCCGTCATGGGATCCACGCGCATCGCGCGGCGCGCCGGCACGTAGCAGGCTGCGATGGCGACGAGCGCGAGCATGATGGCAACTCCTGCAAATGTGAGCGGATCGGTGGGGCTGAATTCGTACAGCAGGCTCATCATCAATCGCGTCAATCCCAGCGCAGCCGCGCTGCCGAGCGCAATTCCCGCCACCGCCAGCTTCGCGCCCTGCCCGATCACAAGCTGCAAAATCTGGCCCGGCTGCGCTCCGAGCGACATGCGGATGCCGATCTCGTGCGTGCGCTGAACCACCGAATAGGAAATCACGCCGTAGATGCCGACAGCGGCGAGCAACAGCGCGAGCGAACTAAAAAGTCCCAGCAGCACCATCTGAAATCGCGGCTGCGCCACGGAGGTGTAAACGATGTCGGGCATCGCGGCGACGTCCGTCACCGGCAAGTCTTTGTCGATCGCGGAAGCGTCGCGGCGCATGGCGGTGGCAAACGCGGCCAGACTCAAATTGCTGCGAGTGACCACGACCGCGCCCCAGAACGGCGCTTGCGCAAACGGCACGTACATCATGGGCGCGGGATTCTGGTTCAGCGCGACGTCGCGCACGTCGCCGACGATGCCCACGATTTCGCGCGGGGCGTCGCCGTCGGGCGGAAAACCAAAGGTGATGTGCTTGCCGATAGGATCGTCATTCGGAAAATACTGGCGCGCCATCGCCTCGCTGATCACGGTGATGAGCGGCGCCGAAGAAATATCCTGGCTGGTGAAGGTGCGTCCCTTCAACAACGGAATTCCCATCACGCCAAAATAACCGGAAGTTGCGGATACGTAATCCGCGGTGGGCGTGTCGGACGAGGACGGAGGGGCCACGCCTTCGATCTTAAAACCGAGATTGATGAAACCGTTGGCCAGCGGAAGCGGAATCGCAACGGCCGATTCGTGCAGGCCGGGCTCGGCCTGAATGCGCGTGAGCAAATCATTCGCAAACGCGTTCCACTGCTGCGGCTTGGAATATTCGAATTGCGGCAAAGCAACCTCGGCTTTCATCAGATGTTCCGGGCGAAAGCCGGGGCTCACGGAAGTGAGCGTGACAAAGCTGCGCGCCAGCAGTCCTGCGCCGACGAGCAGAATCATTGCCAGCGCCGTTTCCGCCGCCGCCAGAAAACTTCGCGCCGTCTGTCGCTTTCCGCCTGCACCGGCTCGGCCGGCGCCTTCGCGGAGGCTGGTGTTCAAATCCGAGCCGGCTGCGAAAAGCGCGGGCGCAAGTCCAAAAATAAAACTTGCGGCGACGGAAAGCAGAAGCGCGAAGGCCAGCACGTGGCCGTCGACATGAATTTCGTAGGCGTTCGCGATTTCCGGCGGCAGCAGCGAACTCAATCCCGTCACGCCCCAAAATGCGAGCAGCGTGCCGGCAATTCCGCCGACCAAACCAAGCGCCGCGCTTTCTGTAAGCAATTGCCGGATGATGCGTCCTCGCCCGGCGCCCAGCGCTATGCGTAAGGACATTTCTTTGGCCCGAGAGGTGGCGCGCGCGAGAAGCAGATTGGCGATATTTGCGCAGGCGATTAACAGCACAAGTCTCACGGCGCCGAGGAGAATCACGAGCGCGGGCTTCACGTCGCCTACGATCGCCGATTGAAGCGGCAGCACGCGCACGATCCAACCTTCGTTTTCCGCGGGATATTCCTTCGCCAGGCGAGCGCTGATCGCATCCATCTCCGCCTGCGCCTGCGCGATGGAAACGCCCGGTTTCAGCCGGCCGGTGATGCGCAGCCAGTGTCCGCCGCGGCGCGCCATCCAGCTGCTGAACTCCGGATCGTCAACCACAGGCACCCAGATATCGTGATTTCGGCGAAGTGCCGGAGAGGAAAAGCCGGCGGGCATGATGCCGACGACCGTAAACGGTTTTTTGTCGAGGCTGACCGATTGGCCCACAATTTTCGGATCGGCATTGAAACGGCTGCGCCAGAGGTTTTCGCTGAGAATTACTACGGGAGGGGCGCCGCGCTTGCCGTCTTCGGAAAGAAACGTGCGTCCTGCGATGGGCGTGCCTCGCAGCACGTCAAACATTTCCGGCGTCACCACCGAAACGTGCACAACGAAGGGTTCGCCTCGGCCCGACACATTGAGATCGTGCGCCTGATCTCCTGCGAGCCCGGTGAAAACGGTATTCTGCGCGCGCCAATCCTCGAAGTTCGGGAACGAAGTGCCGGTCAGCTCGGTGTTGGGAGGCTTGCCGGCAAGCACGAGGACCAGTTGGCTTGGATTCTTGTAGGGAAGCGGTTTCAGGAGCACCGCGTAAACCACGCTGAAGATTGCGGTGTTCGCGCCGATGCCGAGCGCGAGCGTGAGAATTGCGATCGCTGCAAAACCGGGATTCTTGCGCATCACGCGTAGCGCGTAACGAGTGTCGGCGAGCAGCGTTTCGAGCCAGAAGCCTCGGCGCTGTTCGCGGCAGGCTTCCTTCACGCCTTCTGCGGCGCCGAATTGCAGCGTGGCTTGGCGGCGCGCTTCTCCGGCGGTCATTCCCGCGGCGATATTTGCAGCGGTTTGCTGCTCGATGTGAAAGCGGAGCTCTTCGCTCGCTTCCCGTTCCCATTTTCTGCGTGCAGACCAGTTCATAGGGCGTTCCTCACGAATTTCTCATTCGTACCGCAGCGCGGTATTCGGATCCACGCGCATCGCCCGTCGCGCAGGGATGTAGCAGGCCAGCATGGCGACGCTCAGCAGCACGCACGACACGCCTGCAAACGTAAGCGGATCGGTGGCGCTCACGCCGTAGAGCATGCTGGCCATCAAGCGCGTCAATCCAAGCGCAGCCGCCACTCCGATCGCCGCACCCACGACTGCCAGCCGCACTCCTTCGCCCAGAACGAGCGCCAGCACATCTTTGCGCTGCGCTCCCAGCGCGATGCGGATTCCGATCTCGCGCGTACGCTGGCCGACGAGATATGAAATCACGCCGAAAATTCCCACGCTCGAAAGCAACAGCGCTAGCCCTGCAAATGTGGCCAGCACGATCATCGAAAATTTCCGGTCGGAGATCGAATCGGAAATAATTTCTTCCATCGTCTGCTCGCCGTACACAATCTGCTCGCTATTCATCTGCCGGCTGGTCTTGCGGATGGAATCGATCACGCCGGGCGCCGCTCCTTCGAAGCGAACAACCGCGCTCGTGCCGTAAGAGAGCAGCACGGTGTAGGCATCTGGCATCTGCATGCACGGCAAGTAAAGCTGTGCCTGCAATTCTTTCGCGTCGGAGGCCAGCCCCCATTGGTTTACGTGGCCCACCACGCCCACCACTTCCGTGGTTCCTTCGTTCCCCTGCAGGCGGATCAGTTTTCCCACCGGGTCCGTGGTTCCGAAATATTTTTTGGCCAGCGTGTCGTCAATCACGGCCACCGATGGAGAGTGCTCGTTGTCCTGCGCCGTGAAAAACCGCCCGCGCTGCAGAGGAATCTGCATCACCTTCAGGTAGTCGGGTTCAATAACATATTTCACGGCCCAATTCATTTCGTTCTGGCTCGCAGGTTTCGGCTGCCCGTCGAGCCAGAACACGTGCTCGTCGTCGCCCGCCATCGGAACTGCAGCCCACGTCATCGACACAGCTTCGACGCCGGGAGTGGCGGCGAGGCGGTTATCGAGCTCGCGCGAGTAGGCGCGAACCGTTTCCGCGTTCTTGTTCATCAGCGAAGGCGGTGGCGAGAGATTGAACGTCAGCACGCCTCGCGGACTGAATCCGGGATCCTGGCTCCACAATCGGCCGAGAGTGCGCAGCATTAGCCCCGCGCCCACCAGCAGCACCAGCGCCAAAGCCATTTCCACCACCACGAAAACACTTTGCGCGCGATGCCGCATTCCGCTTCCGCCCCGGCCGCTTTCTTTCAGCGTGTCGTGCAGCACCGGCTTCAGCGATTTCAACGCCGGAGCCAGCCCGAAAATTATTCCCACGCCCACTGAAATCACCATCGTGAAAATCAGGACGCGCGCGTCCAACCCCACATTCGCTGCGCGCGGCAATGTCACCGGCAAATGCTGCATCGCAATGCGCGTGGACCACACCGCCAGCAAAAGTCCCAGGCCGCCGCCGGCAATGCCGAGCAAAATACTTTCGGTGAGCAACTGACGAATCAACCGGCCGTTTCCCGCGCCCAGCGCAGCGCGAATCGCAAACTCGCGCGTCCGCGACGTCGATCGCGCCAACAGAAGATTCGCCACGTTCACGCACGCGATCAGCAGCACGAAGCCAACCGCCCCAAGCAGCAGCAACAAAAGCGGCCGCACCCGGCCAAGCATGTCCTGCTTCATCGGAAACACAGCCGCGCCGATTCCCTTATCGACGTCCGGGTACTCGGCTTCCAGATTGCGCGTCACCTCCGCCAGATCGGCGCGCGCCTGCTCGACGCTCACTCCCGGCTTCAGCCTGCCGATTCCGTGAATGCCCAGCCCCGCGCCGCGATTCAGCAGAAAATCATTCTTCCATTGCCCGATGGGCACATACACTTCGCTGGGACGAAAGCTACGAACCATTAGATCAAAATTCGCGGGAATCACTCCGACCACGGTGAAGCTGCCTCCGTCGAGAATCATCGTGCGGCCCACCACGTCGGGCGACGATCCGTACTTTCGCTTCCACAAGCCTTCGCTCATCATGGCGATGGGAGCCGCGCCCACTTCGTCTTCGCCGGGAGCGAACATTCGTCCAATCACCGGTTTCACGCCCAGCAACGAGAAATAGTCGGAAGAAAGCAGTTCCGCTTTCAACTGCTCCGCCTCGCCCGCTCCCGTCAGGCTGAACGAAATCTCACGCGAGATCGCCATTGAAGAAAATGTGTGGCTGCTTCGCTGCCAGTCGCGAAAATTGAGATATGAAATCGAGCCGGTGGCGAAATTCGGCTTGCTCTCGCTCAGTGTGACGAGTTGGTCCGGCTGTGGAAACGGCAGCGGATTCAGCAGCACGCCGTTCACAACCGAAAAGATCGCCGTATTCGCACCGATGCCGAGCGCCAAAGTGAGGATCGCTACAATCGTGAACCCCGGCGACCTCGCCATCATCCGTACGCCATACCGCGCGTCGCTCATTAAAGTCTCGAGCCAGAATCCGCGGCTCTGCTCGCGGCAATCTTCTTTCACCGCTTCTGCTCCGCCGAATTCGAGCGTCGCTCGGCGGCGCGCCTCCTGCGCGGTCATCCCCGCAGCGATGTTGGCAGCCGTCTGGCGCTCGATGTGAAATCGCAACTCATCACGCATGTCGCGCTCCCAATCGCCGCGCCGGAACCATCTCCGCAAAAATTCCACTGCTCGCTCCCGTCCGAAAATCCCGTCACACGCGCTGCAAAATCAGCGCCACCGCCGACGACATCCTCTCCCAATCCGCCAATTCCGTTTCAAGCTGCGCGCGCCCCTTTTTCGTGAGCGAGTAGAATTTTGCCCGCCGGTTGTTGTCCGACGCTCCCCACTCCGCCCGAATCAACCCTTTGCGCTCCAGCCGGTACAGCGCCGGATAGAGCGAGCCCTGCTGAATCTGCAGCATCTCGCGCGACACCTGTTGAATCCGCTGCGCGATCCCCCAGCCGTGCATCGGCTCGAGCGCCAGCGTTTTCAGAATCAGTAAATCGAGTGTGCCTTGCAGGATTTCCGTCGATGGACTCATTCCAATTCCCCCTAGATAATCTACAAGTGAAGCGTGCCACGTCTCCTGTAGAATATCAAGGGGAGACTCAGGCTCAGACGAGGCCATCCTCGCAACGTGAGCAGCGCACCAAGCCCTCATCAATTGATCCGGCGTCGCCGCGTAGTCCCTGAAAGCCCGGTACTAATACCCCGGTACTCAAAATCTGCCCCGTCTGCCCCATTGTTCGGTGTCAATCCACTCGCAAGAATAAGCTGGCGGGTTGGTGGGTGCGCTGCGGGGACGACGGTTCCAGATGGAGCCGGGACGCGCCACCCAACCCGCTTAAGCCTCGCCTGCTGGCACCCCCTGACCCCGTCAGCAGGCTGGGCTTCTTCTCGGTCAGGCTCCTCTCGATTGCACGACTTGGCACCCCTGTTGCCTTCGATTGTGCGTCCTAATAAAGGATCGCTCCGATTTCGCGCGCTAACATCTCTGGAATCTTCGAGCGAACGAACACTTTCGCGGAGGACCGGGCGTTTTGAGACGACACTTGAAAGATAAACAAGACAGCTGTGAAGGGCAGGCGCCGTGGCATCGAGCCAAGAAGGTTTTCGTCGCGGCGCTCGTTTCGCTCCTGCTTCTTCCTGGCTCCGCCACCGCGGCAGACCTGAAGCCGCGAACCATCGCCGCATTCAACCGCTACGTCCTGCTCACCGAAGCGCAAATTGACTCCGGGTTCGCCCGCCGCGAGCCTTTCCTCTGGGTCGAAAGCCTTCCGGAAAACCGCCGCGGCGAGGCATACGCGCAACTGCGCGAAGGAAAAGTAGTAATCGAGCGCCTCGAAACCCTCGATGCCGGCAGGCAAATCGAAGTCCCGGACGGCCTGATTCACCACTGGATCGGCACCGTCTTCATTCCCGGCGCCACGCTCACGCAAACGCTTGCGCTCGAACAAGACTACGACCACCAGCAGCAGTATTTCCGCCCCGACGTCGCACGCTCCAAAATGCTGCGGCGCGACGGCAACGACTTCGTCATCGAGCTCCGCCTTTACAAAAAGAAAGTGATCACCACCGTCATCGATACGACGCACGAAGTTCACTATCAACCCGTGGATTCCACTCGCGAGTGGAGCCGTTCGCGCACCACCCGCGTTCAGGAAGTCGACGACGCTGGCAAGCCCGCCGAAAAACTAGAACCCGAGGGACACGACCGCGGCTTCCTCTGGCGGATGAATACGTACTGGCGATTCGAGGAAAAAGACGGCGGGACCTACGTGGAATGCCTATCCATTTCGCTGACGCGAGACATCCCGGCCGGACTCGGCTGGATGATTGGGCCCTATGTGAAGAGCGTGCCGCGCGAGTCGCTCACCTTCACGCTTGCCACCACGCGCAGCGCCGTCCTCGAGCGAATCGGCACCGGAGCACAAACTTCGCATTGAACCCGCAAAGAACGAAAGCTGCGAATACCCCGTGACCAGTCCCGACCTAAACTAAAACGTCGTCGACGCCAGGAACAGGTCCGCCACTCCATTCGTGTCGCGCGCAACCAGATTGCTCGCCGACGAAAGGAAGCTCACCGTATGCCCGTCACCGCTGATCGAAGGCGCCACACTGCTTCCGTTCGAGGATGGCGACAACGTTCCGGCCGGTTGGCTCGCGACGATCGTCGCAAGGGTGCAGTTGCTGGTGGTGGTGAGGCACGTGTTGCGCACGAACACGTTTTCGATTCCGTTCGCCGTGTTCGCTCCCAGGTTCGACGCCGCCGAAGCAAATGCCAGAAACTGGCCTGTCGTGTTGAACGACGGCCGCTCCGCGAGTGAGTTTGCCGGCGTGGTTCCGTCGCGCGTCGAAGCAAGCAAAGTCACGGGTGTGCAGCCGGTCACGGTCAAGCACGTATCCCGGATGTAGATTTCCTGCACGCCGCCGGATGTAACGCCGAGATTTGTCCCCGATGACGTGAACGCGATGTAGCGCCCGTTATTCACGATCGCGGTTTGTGTGCTCGCGCCATTCGCGGGCGTCACTCCGTCGGGCGTCGACACCAGATCCGTTTCTCCCGTGCACGAAGTAATCGCCGTCACGCAAGCTCGCACGAATGCTTCGGCCAGTCCGTTCGGATTGGGCGCCGTCGCGCCTAGATTCTTCGCGCTCGAAACAAACGAGACGAAGCTGGCTGCCGATGAAAGTGCGGGCGCCGAGCTCGCCCCATTGCCGGGAGTAATTCCATCCGGCGTAGACGCCAGGAACGTCGTCGGCGAACAGGTCGTGCTCGGTACGCCGAGGCAAGTGTCGCGCACAAAAATTTGCGGGGTCACTCCATCGAAAGTAGCGTTGGACACGAGATTGGTTGCGAGCGACACGAAAGCCACGTAGCGCGCATCGGGACTGATAACAGGATTGAAGCTGTCTCCATTCCCGGCGCTCACTCCGTCCGCAGCCATCGATACGAGTTGCGTTCCCACAATTGAAGTCGCCGCTACCTGCCGCCAAAAAACCTGCCGCGTCACGCCATCGAGGGCAGCCGATGTCACCAGATTCGACGCCGTGGACGTGAACGCCACGGTCGCCCCCCCTGAATCGATTGTCGGCTCCGTACTCGCTCCATTCGCCGCGTTCCCGTTCGGATCTGCGCTGATTCGCGTCGTCGTCGGTGTGCAACTGGTGACGGTCACGCAGGTGGTGCGTGTAAACACGTCGCTCGATGCGTTCAGGTCATTCGCCACCAGATTGTTCGAGACCGACGCAAACGCCACCGTCTGCCCGTTCAAGCTCGTCGAAGGGCCGGATGTAGCGGCGTTCGGAGTGCCCGTTGCGCATGTTGCCGGGGTGCCGCAGATCCCGTTCACTGCTTGAGAACCATCGGGCGCGAGATCGAGGATCATCGGCAGGCCCAGCGATGCAGTCGGGTTCACTGCGAAGAGCACAATATTCGAAGTTCCGCCACCCGGCGTCGCATTGAATACCTGCACTTGATCGAGTCCGGCCGATGCTATGTCTCCTGGCGCGAGACTGGTCGTAAGTGATGTCCCATTTACGAAAACAGTCGCCCTCGACCCTCCGTTAATTTCAATCACGGAAGTCGGGGTGAACCCGCTGCCGGTCAGCGTCAATAGAGTCGCAGCCGTTCCGCCGGCCTGCGCGCTGGTTGGCGACAGTGTCGTGATCGCAGGAAAGGGATTCACGACCGTAAATGGAAAGATATTTGAGGTTCCGCCGTTTGGCGGCGCGGGAGGCGGCGCTGCCGGATTCGTCACCGCCAACTGCAAAACCCCTGCCGTCGCGACATCATCGAGCGTCAGGGCCACCTGCAATGTCGTCGGATTGATGAAGTTTGACGAGCGATTCGTGTTGTTCACCGTCACGATTGACTGCGACCCGAAATTGCTTCCAGTCAAGGTGAGCGTCGTGAACTGCGAACCTGCCACAATTGTGCTGGGCGATGCCGCGATGATCTTCGGCACGTTGCTGGGCGCCGGGGTGATTGTGAACGTGAGCGGAGCCGACGTTCCGCCACCTGGCTGGCTGGTGAAAATAACCACCGTGGCTGTGCCTGGATTTTGAATCAAGCTTGCTGGAATCAACGAGGTCATGTGCCCGGTATCGAGAAAATTCGTCTGCAGAGCGTTGCCGTTCCATTCCACGAGCGAACCCGGAGAAAACTGCGATCCCATCACCGTTAGCAGGAAACCCGTATCGTTCGCCTGTCTTGTCGTGGGAGACATCGACTTGAGAACTGGCTTCGGAAAATTGATTTGCTGCTCGCAGGCCGACAGCACCAGGCTGGCAACTACAAGAATCCACAAATTCAGTCCAAATTTTCGCCGCAAATTCCTCACCCCTGGTCACTCGGTCCGGTCGCGATCGTCAGCGCAATCGTAGAGACTACTAAAGATGTCCGCTTCGGGCAATCGGGATGCTTCGCCGACCGCGAGCGTCAACCCGCTGGCGTTGTTCCGGTTTAGGTTCCGGCTTTCAACGCTCTCTGTGTCATCAGGCATGATAGTTCCACTTCTTTCTTCCGATTCCCGCGAACCCCCCTATCAGCGACCTCGACTCCGCCCTTGCGAATATGTAAATACAGTGAACTTCCAGAAAATTGGAGCATATCTTATTGATATTTGTAGGAACCACTATTGCTCTGGACTTTGAATCTTGCGGCGTCAGCCACAAACGACTGGTCTTACACGACTTACAGATAGACCAACACTCTAACCGGCGTGGCTATGCAATTGCGTAGGAATTCCCTAGCGGGTGAGGCGTGTCCCCAACGCGCCAAGTCTAAGTGTGTGTCTATTCTGCTTCTACTGACGAGTTACAGTGCGAGTTTCGCGTGCCTTATCGCGTTCAGGCCGACGGCGATCTCTGGGCGGGGGTTCAGCGATCGTCCGCGCCAACTCGTTCCCTCTCGTCTGCAAAACTAGGAGGAGTGATGAAGATTCAGCAAGCACGAGGTTTCACCGTGGGCCCCATGGTCGTCGCGCTCGCTCTACTGCTCGCGCTATGCTTTGCCCTTAGCCCCATCGCACAAGCCCAGTCCACTGCCGTGCTGCGCGGCACGGTCACGGATGCGACCGGCGCGGGGGTGCCCGACGCAAAAGTTGTGGTGAAGAATCAGGGATCTGGAGTCGAATGGAATAGCCAAACGGACGAAGCGGGCCTCTATGCAGTTCCTGCGCTGCCTCCCGGCAACTATCAGATTACGGTCACGAAGGAAGCTTTCCAGACCGCGATCCTCAACGACCTGATCCTCCAGGTCAGCACCACCTTCACTCAAAATATCCAGCTTCAAGTCGGAAAAATATCGCAGCAGGTGACCATCACCGCCGAGACGCCGGCCATTGACAATAGCACCGTCACGATTGGCCAGGTTGTCGATCAAAAAACCGTGCAGGAAATCCCGCTCAACGGCCGCCACTTCCTCGACCTCGGATTTCTCACAGCTGGCTCCGTCACCGCTCCCGCCAACGGTTTCCTTTCGCAGCCGATTCGCGGCCAGGGTTCATTCGCATTCAATACTGCCGGCCAGCGCGAAGACACCGTCAACATCATGATCAACGGCATCAACCTCAACGACATGGTTCAGAATCAGCTCGTTTTCCAGCCTTCCATTAATACTGTCGCGGAATTCAAGGTGGACAATTCCGTTCCCAGCGCTCAGTATGGCCGCAATTCAGGCGCGATCGTCAATATCGCCACTCGCTCGGGTTCGAACGATTTCCACGGTGAAGCCTTCGAATTCATCCGCAATAGCGACCTTGATGCGCGGAACTATTTCAATACCGTCGGAGTTCCACAAGCCACTCTCAAACGAAACAATTTCGGCGCCGCTCTCGGCGGTCCCATCAAGACAGACAAAGCCCATTTCTTTATCAGCTACGAAGGTCTTCGCCATCGCCAGGGCCTCGCTGTCAACGCTCTCGTGCTAAATGACGCGCAACTCCTCCAGGCCAACACCACTGGCGATGCTGCCGTCAAGGCGCTGCTGCCGTTTATTCCCGGCGGCAATTTCACCGCTGCGAATGGCAACGCCTTCTTCCGCGGTTCAGGCGTCGCCCCGGTCAACATCGATCAGGGAACGGCCGACTTGGACTTCGAGCTTTCCAGCAAAGATCGCCTCCACGGCTACTTTGCCCTCCAGCAGGATCTGCGTCAGGAGCCCTTGTTCCCCACGGTGGGAGATACGCTTCCCGGTTGGGGCGACACCCGTCAATCGCGACGCCAAGTCGTAACCGTCAGCGAAGACCACATCTTCAGTCCCAGCTTCACCAACACCTTCCGCATCGGCTACAGCCGCATCCATATCACTTTTATTCCGCTTCAGGGATTGAACTCGAATGACTTCAATATCGATAGCGGCGTTGATGCGCCGATCGGTCTCGCGGAGATCAACATCGGCGGCACGGGCGCCCTCGATTTCGGCGGGCCCACCGGCGAGCCTCAAGGCCGAGGCGATACCACGTTTGTGATCGGGGACACCGTGAACTGGCTGCATGGTCGCCACTCCGTGGCCGCTGGCATCGAGCTTCGCCGTTTCTACAACAATAACTTTGGAGAGGATCCTTCCCGGTTCGCGTTCAATAGTATCGACGCTTTCATCGCCGACACTCCCGCGTCTTACACCCTCGGTGGCTTTACCGCGAATCGCATCCTTTCTCCCACGTATGATTGGTTCGTCGAAGATAGCTTCAAGTGGCGCCCCAATGTCACGTTCCAGCTTGGCCTGCGCTACTCTTGGTACTCAACTCCTACCGAGGCCGGCGATCGCTTCGTCGTTTTCGATCCCGCTACGGTTAGCCTGAATCAAATCGGCACGCCTGGCTTCGGCCAGCCATTCCATACCAACAATCTCAATTTCCAGCCTCGCGTGGGCGTCGTTTGGGATCCTTTCAGCAACGGCAAGACGGTCGTCCGCGCTGGTTTCGGCATTCTAACCGACGAGCCGATCTCAGGCATCGTGACGGGATTGAACGCCAACCCGCCTTTCGCGCAACCGCTCACAGCGACTTCCGGCATCTCGCTGCTGAATGCCTCAACCGTGGCGGGATTCTCCGGCCTCGCCCCTACCACTATCAACCCCAACTTCGACAATCCGTATGTGACCGAGTGGAATCTCAACGTCGAGCATCAAATCACTCCTTCGCTTGGCCTCACCGTGGCGTACGTCGGCTCGGAGGGCACGCACCTTCGCGTGGCCCGAAACTTGAACCAACTGCAGTTGACTTCGGATGCCACCACTTGCACGGACGCCGGAAAGCCCTCAGCTCCTTGCCTGTTGAGGCCCTTTCCCGCTCTCGCGGCGGACAGCCCAATCCGCCCCGGCGCAGTTCTTGGAAACATTGTCGAAGCCGATAGCCCGGGCACTTCCAGCTACAACGCCCTCTGGCTTACGTTGAACAAGCGGTTCGCCCATGGTCTGCAATTCAACACGTCCTACACCTATTCGAAATCGTTCGACAACGTCTCCCAGAACAACAACGTCATCCTGCTTCAGGACAGCACCGATCTCGGCGGCAACAGGGCGCTGTCGGATTTCGACGTCCGGAACCGTTTCGTCTTCAGCGGCTTCTACCAACTCCCCTTCCACTCCAATCGCCTCACTTCCGGATGGCAGTTTGGGATCATCAACGTTCTCCAATCCGGCAACCCGCTGTTCGTTGTTACTGGCATCACGGGCTTCACTGGCACCACCGGTAGCGGCGCTTTGCGGCCGGACATTGTTGGGCCCGTCAGTGTCACGGGAAGTCCAGCTCAGTGGTTCAACGGGGCCGCAAACCTGGTCGTTCCGTGCACCAATGCAGCGGACGCGACGACCTGTCACTTCGGCGATCTCGGCCGGAATGCCTTCACGGGGCCGCGGTTCTGGAACACGGATTTCTCGGTCTTGAAGAACACGAAGATCACGGAGCGGTTTAATCTCCAGTTCCGCGCCGACTTCTTCGATATCTTCAACGAGGCCAATTTCGGCAATCCGGTTCTGAACATTCAGAGCGGCGCGTTTGGCCTAATAACCTCCACCCGCTTCCCCGGGGGCGACTCCGGTTCCTCGCGGCAGCTTCAATTTGCTCTGAAATTGATGTTCTAGTCGAAAACTCAATTCAACAAAAAGGGCGGGCCTCACGGCCCGCCCTTTTGTTGGTAACTTGTTTTTAACGTGGATTTTTCGCGCCCTCGTGTTTTACTCTCCCTCCGTGGAATTTGTTTCACAAGAATCGCTCTTTCAGCCTGACGATGCTCCGCCTCGCCTCACAACTCGGCTTGCGTATCATCTGCCTCCTCGCACTCGCCGCTCCCCCATTCTTGCGCGCGCAGGACTCCGCCGCTTACGATAACGATAGCCCCGCAGCAAACACTCCTGCCGCCAGCCGGAATCCCCAAGCGCAACCGCAGCAACCCGCCGCGTCCGACACACCTGATGCAAGCTCCACCGACTCGGTCACCCTGTTCCCCCACTCCGAATCCAGCCGCTACTGGATTTCCGGCCAGGCCAACATCATCTTGCAGTGGAATCCGTCGCTTCCCGCAAAATACAGTGGCGCTAATAGCTTCGGCCCACGCGCCCAGAACGCCACCTCGAGGGTTTACACCCTGTTCCTCGGCTACGAACTCACGCACTCCACCGAAGTCTTCCTCGACGTCGAAAGCGCCGGAGGCCACGGCCTCAGCAACGCGCTCGGCCTCGCCGGCTTCCTCAATCTCGACGTCGTCCGCAATCCCGCGCTCGGCGACAATCCCTACCTCGCTCGCGTCATGCTCCGCCAGGTCATCCCTCTCAGCGCCGATCGCATCGAAGCGACCCGCGGACCGCTCGCCCTCGCCACCTCCCTCCCCGCTCGCCGCCTCGAAATTCGCATCGGAAAATTCACCATGCCCGATTTCTTCGATCTCAATTCCTACGGCTCCGACAGCCATCTTCAATTCCTCAACTGGACCGTAGACAACAACGGCGCCTTCGATTACTCCGCCAACACCCGCGGCTATACCGACGGCCTCATCCTCGAATACGACGACCACTGGTGGACCGTTCGCTTTGCCGAAACGCTCATGTCCAAAGTCGCCAACGGAATCAATCTCGACGCCGACCTCGCCCGCGCTCGCGCCGAAAATCTCGAATTCGAGGCTCGCGGCAATCTCTTTGCGAATCGCGCTGGCGTAATCCGGCTCCTCACTTACCTCAATCAAGCCAACATGGGTAATTACGAACAGGCGATCCGCGCCTTCCAAAACGGTGACGCTGCAACGCCCAACATCATCGCCACCCGCCGCGAAGGACGCCACCGCTACGGCTTCGCCCTCAACTTCGAGCAGGAAATCGCGCCGCAGATCGGAATTTTTGGCCGCCTCGGCTGGAGCGACGGCCGCAACGAAGCCTACGAATACACCGAAGTCGATCGCTCGTTCCAACTCGGCGCTTTCTCGAAAGGCGACCGCTGGAAGCGCCCGAACGATCGCACCGGACTCGTCTTCGTCGCCAACGGAATCGTCAAAGCGCATCAGCAGTACCTCGCACTCGGCGGACTCGGATTCCTCCTCGGCGACGGCAATCTCACCTACGGCCCAGAAAAAATACTCGAAGCCTTCTACACCACCCACGTCTGGCGCGGCTTCTTCGCCACCTTCGATATCCAGCACCTCAACAACCCCGGCTACAACAAAGACCGCGGCCCCATCCTCGCCCCAGACCTCCGCCTGCACGTCGATTTCTGACGATCCGATCAGGATGGTCCAAGAATCTCAGCTGCTCATTCAGGCGCCTCGCCGCGTACGGTAATGGATTTGACCTCCGCATCATCTCGGACGAATCCGCGCCCCGCAAAATTTCCTCTGGAATCAAGCCGCTCCCCAGTTTAAGCTCCGCCCCTGCGGCACTGGGGCAGTAGCGCAAACGCGCCGCGCCGCTGGAGGAAAAGAATGTCACGCTCGAGATTGATCATCATTGTGTCTATCTTCATCGTCGCCACCGCGCTTCCAGCGCATGCGCAGGAAAAGGCCCAGTCGCAACCGCCGGCCGCGCCCGCCC
>JBARFX010000096.1:0-2308 GCA_049797655.1 Candidatus Acidiferrales bacterium
GATAAAACCGGTAACTGCTCCACGGCCAGAGCTTCGCGTCCGTCACCAAGCCTCGCTTCACGGGATTCATATGCATGTAGTGCAGTTTCTCGGTTCGCTTCTTGCGGCTCCAGACGTTGAAGTCGTAAAAGCGACGCTGCCAGAAACTGCGGTGCGCTGTTCTCGACCCTTCGTCCCAGAAACGGAGTTGTCGGTTGGAAGTCCGTGCGCGAATTCTGCGCCGCAATCGGCGCGAGACGCGCTGCTTCAGAACCTGTATGACGACGGACGGATCTCGTTTCGCCGGTTCACTCAGCAGCAGATGGACGTGCTCCGGCATCACCACATATCCAATGATCGCGAACGGGTAGCGACCGCGGACTTCGTTGAGGACGATGAGAAAGACGTTGCGGGCGCGTTCCGTCCTTAAAAATGGCAAGCGTCGATAGCAGCTGAAGGTGATGAAGTGAAGGTTCCCGGTTCCGTAGCGGCGCTTGAGATTTTTTGCCATGGGAGCAGGACGAACCGAAGCGGACCATACCAAGCTAGACCAGACCAACACACTCACCCTTCGCCCCCGCGGCAAACGAAGGATGAGGCACCCGTAACACCTAAGTCAAAACCCTCCAGTCAACTGCCTCAGTGGTATCATTCGAGCGTGAACGAGGTCAATTGTCGAAACCACGGAGACGGAAGGGTGCGCCACCCGCCAATGGATCCACCACCATCGGGAATTTGAGCTACTCTTGGGTTTGGGGCGAGGTTACACCGGATGACGGATTATTCGGGTTTGGCAACAACCAGGCGATGTTAAAACTGACCGTCTCGGTACTTGCGCCACCCATCCTAATAACGCCGGGATCTCAGATCACTGATCCGACGACAATGCGACCACCAACCCGCAAGGAGCGCATACTTCAGAGAATCCAATGCGCCGCGGACTACGGAGACGAGCAGAGTTTGGCCTCGCGGGCGGCCGGAGGGCCGGCGCCCAACTTCGCCGAAAATCTGGTTGGCGGGAACACAATTTCTGGACTCCTTGATCTTCGGATGGATGTTTTTGGGGATAGAGCCCCCTCAGGAAGCGAGATTGCGACTGGGCTGCTCAGTGGTGGCGGACAGGGTCTACCAGGAGGAGGGCCTGGATTCAAAGGCGCAGTCGGGGTCCTTCAAGATGCCGGGTTAGGTGCGACCGGCGGACAGGCTGCTGTGGAAGTGGGCACTGGGATAGGGGCTCTTAAGATTGCATACGATTTGGGGACAGTTGCTTATGGTTTCAAAGTATGCAAGTAAAAGATCCCTTGGGTCAGCTGATCGTACCACCGGTCCTGGCGTGTATGTTTGTAGTTCTGACTTGGTTTTTGAATCGGAACCTGAGCCGCGGACGACCGGTGACGGCATTTGTGAAGAAGCTCCTCACGCACGGGTTCCTTTTCGTGCTGGGAATGGCGCTATTTATCGGGTGGGATGAGCAACTCGCAACTTTCCTGGGATTCCCTGGTCGAGAGGTGTGGAGGCTTTTGACAGTTGGTTGGGCAACTCTTCTATTTTACGATGCGTCAAGAAAGTTGCAAAAAGAGCGGGTAGCTGCGCGAATCGTCAACACGAGCGGCATTCAAGGTGGGGAGGAACCTGCCAGTAACTGGCGGGGCGTCGGGGCGACGATCGTGCGGGTTCTCCTCTTTTTTGCGATAGTCGGAGCCGTCGGTCGCCGAAATGCCGGAGCCTTCATTGTCGTGGCAGTGCTGGCGGTTACAGTGTTTCTGGTAGAGCGACGAGAGAACGATTCGAAAGGTAGGTTGGACAACTAGAGCTCCTGATCGTTCCAGGGTCCAAGAGGCAACCACAGAATTGCCTGGAAATAAACTCCAAGGCAAATCTGGGCGATTAAGGATGTGCGAAGCCATTTCATCGCGATTGTGCCCTGAGTCTACGTAAGCCGAACTCGTCAATGCAATAGGTGGGTGGCTCACCCTTGACGACGAAGCCCTTTCGGTTTGCTTTAGAATTTTCGGGTGCCCCATCTTTCGTGGTTTTCGAAAGGTGGGGCTTTTCTCTGATCCCTACTCCGCCAAACTGTCAGGCGTGGACGGTGGCTCACCCTTCCGTGTGAAGGCTCCTAGGTCTTTCGGGTGCCTCATCTTTCGCGCGTTTCGAAAGGTGGGGCTTTTCTCCGATACTTACTCCGCCAAACCATCCGGCGTGCAGAGGCTCGTCTCCTCGTACTGATAAAACCGGTAACTGCTCCACGGCCAGAGCTTCGCGTCCGTCACCAAGCCTCGCTTCACGGGATTCATATGCATGTAGTGCAGTTTCTCGGTTCGCTTCT
>JBARFX010000097.1:0-109621 GCA_049797655.1 Candidatus Acidiferrales bacterium
GCCCAAAGAATCGTGGGGTCGCTCCAGCCCAGGGAACGGAATGCGTGTTCCCTTTAAAGCGTGTTTTGCCCGCGTCCAGGGAAGCAGATAACTCACAAGGAGGAAGGATATGTCGATCATCAACAAACGACCGGAACTAGTTAAGAGAGAGTACGAGTTGGAGGATATTGTCGTCTCGACCGTCGAAAAGTACGCAACGTTCATCGAAAGCACGCCGGATCACGTCGTGAATTCGGCGCTGAAGATCCTGCTGTTCAAGGACAAGCAGTTCCTGAACTGGCGAAAGCAGCAACAAACGGCTGGGAAGAGGAATGAGAACACGGTTGCAAGAGCGGCAGCAAAATGACACAGAAAATCCTTAACTCAAAAAACTTCGTCGCCTGCTTGCTGGCGGCGGCAACGGGGATGACACTCTATTTTCGGGTACCGTTTCCCGAAGAAAATATCTTTCTGCAGGTCATGGCTCTGCGGTCGCCGTCAATCTTCTACTTCGTCAAATACTCTTACACACTCTTCCTCTTCTCGACCCCCTACATCGGCTATTCCATAGTGCTCTCAGGCGTTTACATTTTCACCCTTAAAGCAGGCCGCCGGATTCGCGCGGGTCGCTTGCCCCTCTTTCCCGACCCTCGCAAAAGGGAGGAACTCTCCCTGGTACTGGGGGAGGTTCATAATCCACGTAAGCAGGTACCTGCAGAAAACCCGCAGTGGCTCGTCATCCCGGAAAGAGGCCTTTTCACGGGAATCGCAATCCTCGGCGCAATTGGCACGGGAAAGACAAGCTGCTGCATGTACCCATACGCAGACCAGATTCTTGCGTACCGGGCAGGGGATAAAGATAAGAGGATCGGAGGCCTCGTTCTCGAAGTGAAGGGCGACTTCTGCCACAGGGTTAGAGAAATCCTGGAGCGCCACGGGCGAGCTGAAGACTATATCGAAATCAGCCTCGATTCTGAATATCGCTACAACCCGCTTCACAACGACCTCGACGCATACGCTTTGGCATACAACATCGCATCGCTGCTAAACAACCTCTTCGGGCGTGGCAAAGAACCCTTCTGGCAGCAGGCATACACGAATCTGGTCAAGTTCATCATCCTCCTCCATAAGGTTGCGTTCGACTACGTAACCTTGTTCGATGTCTACGAATGCGCGATTGACCCTGCGACGCTCGAAAAGAAAATCAACGAAGCAGAGCGCAGACTCACCGAGACGGATTCAGTGCTGGTCTCAGAGGAGGAATATCTCAAGCATCCGCGCGAGCTTGAACCGTTCAAATTCCGGCTGGACGAAGAGTCGAAGAGTTATGTCGCGACTCTGACGCCCGGTCTTGCCGCTGTGTTGAAGGGCAAGGCGATTCAATGGGAAGCGGAGAATGTAGGCGGACGCAAGCCGGTTTCACCAGAAAAGAAAGAGCAACTCGAAGCGGTCAAGCGTTGGTTCAACCACGATTGGCGACGGATTGAGCCAAAGTTGCGCACATCAATCGTCGAGGGCATTTCGGTATTTCTTTCGCTGTTCGACGACAACCCCTCCGTGAAGCGGACGTTCTGCCCACCGGCACAGTGCTACGACCCACAGGCAAATGCCGACTTCAAATACGGCAAGCCACTGCCTTCATTCAGATGGCTCATCGAGAACGGCAAAGTCTGTGCCCTGAACTTTCCGATTGGGATGAACGCAGGTCTGGCAAAGGCTATCGGCGTAATGATGAAACTCGACTTCGAACGAGCAGTCTTGAACCGTGTCCCGGAAATGGAAGCAAACCGCGAACGCCATTTCCGTGAGGTTCTATTCATGTGTGACGAGTACCAGCATTTTGCAACCGTTGGTGAGAGCGAGCCGACCGGCGATGAAAAGTTCTTTAGCCTCTCCCGACAGCCGAAGTGCATTCCAATTGTCGCTACTCAAAGCATCAGTTCCCTTAAGTCGGCTTTGCCAGGTGAAACTTGGCGCACCCTTTTGCAGACATTCCGCACGAAGATATTCCTCGCACTCTCCGATGATTTCTCCGCCAGGACAGCGAGCGAACTGTGCGGACGAGAAGATAAGCTAAAGGTCAGTTACAACCTCTCTGAGAGCGGACATGACGCCCGAGTCAGCTTGCTCACGGGAAAAGCGCTCTCGCACAAGTCCAACATTACGGCCTCGAAGAGTTACAACACGCAGGTTGATTTTCGGTTCGACATGAAGACCTTCACGGAGCTGCGAAACGCGCAATCCGTGACCATCGCGTATGACGGCACGAATCCTATGCCGCCGATGTTCTGTTATTTGAAGCCGTACTTTAACGACACGAACAAATCCTACTTTCGGCAGCTCGCAGACGGAGAACTCTGATGAACGGATTCGAGACTATCCTTCCATTCCTGAAGCCTATCGAGCACTTGATCCTGGACGACTCAATCAGCGAAGTCATGGTGAACGGGCCAGACCGTGTGTTTGTCGAGAAGGCTGGTTTCGTCGAAGAAGTCCATGGACTCTCGATTGGGGAGAAGTCCCTGATGGTCGCGGTGAAGAATATCGCTCGCCGTCTCGGTGATGATATTTCGGAGTCTAAACCGATTCTCGACTCGCGGCTGCCTGACGGGAGCCGCGTCGCGGCTGTAATTCCTCCTTGCAGCTTGAATGGGGTAACACTCACCATTCGCAAATTCAATTCTCGCCACTTCGGGATCGAAGACCTCATTAAGGCAGGAACGATTGACAGATCGCTCGCAAACCAGCTTGAGAACTTTGTCCTGGCCCGGAAGAACATTCTTATTACAGGAGGGACCGGGACAGGTAAGACGACTCTCGTAAATATCCTCGGTAAATTCATTCCCCCGGACGAAAGAATTCTTCTAATCGAGGACACGTCCGAAATTCAGATGGGCCAGGACAATCTTGTCCGTTTTGAGGCGCGCCAGCCACAGAACGGCCTTCCGGCAGTGAGCATCCGCGACCTGCTGAAGGCAGCCCTCCGCCACCGCCCGGACCGGATCATCCTTGGTGAGATGCGTGGCGGCGAAGCTTTTGATCTCTTACAGCTTCTCAATACAGGTCACTCTGGCAGTCTCTCGACCGTCCATGCAACCTCTGCTAAGCAAGGTCTCGCTCGGTTTACGAGCTGCGTCCTCCAGAGTGGGGTTGAACTCCCGTATCGGGCCATTAAGAGCAATATCGGCGATTCCCTTAACGTTGTAGTGCACCTCGACCGACGCCCTGGCAGACGCTTTGTTTCCGAGGTCCTCGCAATCCATTCCTATGACCCCGACGCGGATGAATACGAATTCAGCGCAATCTATCAGAAGAACGAGGAATCCCGATGAACAAGACTGAAAAGCCAACTTGGGCTTCTGCGACAGCGTCGGAGTACATCAACGACAACTTCAAGCCCTCCGACCGAATCGCAGTCCTCATCCTGAATAGGAATCTAGGCGAAACCACCCAACGCATCACGACAGCACAGAAGGCGGCTAGCCCCGAATTTCAAGCATGGCTTCGCTACAAGAATGCAAACGGGGCCGACATCTATGTCGGCATGAATCCGCTGAAACAAGATGCTTCGACTCGAACCAAAGACGACATCGAGACCATCCGACATCTTTACGTTGATCTAGACCACGATGGGTCCGCAGCTCTTGAAGGAATCAAGAATTCCGATCTGGTCCCTCAACCGAATTACGTACTGAACACATCACCAGAAAAGTTCCAGGTGGTCTGGAAAGCTGAAGGGGTCACGCTCGAAGAAGCGGAGGCTTTGCAGCACGCAATGGTCAGGGAGTTCGGCGGCGATCCGGCAGCGACTGACTCAACGCGAGTGTTACGACTTCCCGGCTTCGCCAATAAAAAATACCACCAAGATTTCTTTGTGAAGGCCCAAGCGGAATCGACGCAGATATACCATCTTCGGGATTTCAAGGTTCCGATTGATTCACAGGATGCCCCCCGACACCACAATGAAGAATCGGCTCGCAGCCATCGCGCTCCTGGTACCACGTTAAGCCAATCGGAGCATGACTGGGCTTACGCCAAACGTGCGCTGGCTCGTGGTGACGATCCTGAAGAGGTGATTCGACGAATTGCAGATTACCGTGGCGACGACAAGAGTGATCCGGGATATTACGCGCGACACACCGTTTCAAAGGCCCAGGACGACCTTCAACGCAAGAGCGTCGCCGTCGGACAACGAAGCGGAGAAGCCCCCGATTCCATATCGGAACAGACCCAAAGTCCGTGAATTGGATTGGAACGCCATCCGATAAGACGTACGTGAGGTTCCCGTGAGTGATACCACTGCGAGACTCGAAGTTACTGAAATCGAGCGCCCCATGACCTGTGAAGAGGCCGCCGATCTACTCCGGGTCCACCCAAGGACGATCAAGCGCATGGCAGGCCGAGGAGTGCTCCCAGGCCACTTTCGTTTCGGTCGCTGGTTTTTCTATCCATCTGAACTGGACTCCTGGATGCGAATGGAATTAGACTGCTCTCGTCATCCGTGTCGCTAGAACTGACAAAGGAGAAGTCGTCATGTTCAAGCGAGCACGGCATCAATTCGGTTGGTTGGAACGCAAGAAAAGAAGGCGTGGTCCTGAAGTGTGGGTTTGGCGTTACCACGAGGATGCTCCCAGCAAGAAGGGTTCGAAGCCCGCTGTTCTGGTCGGCGATGTAAAGCAGTACCCGACAAAAGCAGATGCTTGGAAAGCTGCTGAGTGCATTCGAATGGCGGTTAGTGACCCGGTGACAGCCGACCTTGTTAAATTTGGTGCGCTCGTGGACCGTTATATCCGCGAGGCATTACCAGAACGAAAGGGCACTGCGCTGCGTTACCGTTCGTGGCTCGTGAACCATATCAAGCCGCGATGGCAAGACGTGACGCTCCCAAAGGTAAAGCCGCTGCTCGTCGAGACTTGGATTAGAGACCTGCAGCTAGCACCAAAAAGCAAGGGGCACATCCGCAGTATGATGCACATTCTTTTTGAATGGGCAATGCGGTGGGAGTTGATGGAGTGTAACCGAAATCCCATGAGTCTTTTGAAGATCAAGGGACTCACAAAGCGTGCAAAAGAACCAAGGGCTCTTTCGGTTGAAGAACTCCAGCGACTCTGGAAGCATCTCGACGATCATGTGCGTACGATGTCCGTCGTAGATGTATGCCTCGGCCTTCGAGCCAGTGAGCTGTTTGGTCTTCGCTGGGAAGACATTAACTGGAAGGATCTGCGAGTGAAAATCCAGCGGTCTTGGGTCTACGGAAAGGTAGAAGAAGTTAAGACCGAAGGCTCAGAAAAGTGGTTGCCGTTGGATTCGAATCTCGTCGAAGTCCTTCGTCGCCATCGAAGCAAAATGGAGGCGGAGTTACTAGCGACAGGATGGATTTTTGTGAACCCATCCACGGGAAAACCTTGGTGGCCGCACAAGTTGTTGCGGTTCCACCTTATTCCTGCCGCTGAAAAGGCTGGCATCGGTCGAATCGGGTGGCACACTTTTCGCCATACGTATTCGACTCTCTTGCACGCCTACGGTACGGACATGAAGGTTCAACAGGAATTGTTGCGGCACTCGGATATACGAACGACAATGAACATCTACACGCACACGGTTTCACCCGCTTTGCGTGAAGCGAATAGCAAAGTCGTTCGGATGGTTTTGCCCACCGAAAAAACGGCATGAAAACACGGGGGCAATCCGGGGGCAACAAGAGTTCCAAGGACTGACACCCAATGACTTACGCTACCAACGCATTCCACGTAAGTCTTTTAAATGCAGCTTTTCGTTAGATTCGATCCCCACCGCCCCTACCAACATCTTCGTGATCCTTCGATAGTCGGAAAATCCCAAGTCCAGAATTGAAAGCGGTCTAGCTAATTAACGCCTCTCCCAGTGTGGATGAGGAATTGGCGGCTTATCTTGAAATGCAATCGTTTTTGGATAGTTAGGCGGGCGACCTGGCGATACCTTCCGAAATGCAGAGGGGACTCTGCACTTGCTATGGCCGCGGCGGGTAGAGCATGAGGTAAAGGTAGGCTGCGGCAGCCTCGTCCTGGCTCAAGTACTGGAACACGGGCATCCTGCCCCTGTAAGGCGCTGGCGGCGCGCCCATAACGATTGGCGCTCCGCTTGTAACTTTTCGGACGAACTGAGGCAAGCTTACGCGCGTGGTGAGCGAGGACAGAGGCGGAATTGCTCCGTCGTAAATTTGTTCGGCGTCGGGATTGGGCCCTGTGGCGCTGTGGCAGACGTGGCAAGTGGACTTCACGATGTGTTCGCCAATGCGGTAGGAAGATTCCTTCACAGTGACTTGCCGGGCGGCGGCGCCGGGAACGTCGGAAAGCTGTTCGAGGTAGGCGACAAGCGACCGAATTTCCACGTCGCTCAACGTGGGCGGCGGCATATGCAGGCCTCCCATATGGAGCCGCTGTAACAGGAGAACTTTGGATTCCTTCGCGATGGCGCTGACATCGGAAAGGCTCATTTCCTGCCCGGCCTTCTTCATTCGCTGGGTGGTTGCTGCGACGGATGTCGCTTGGACAGGACCGGTCACAGCGTTTATTTCCGGCGGCGCGCCGCGACCGAATTCGCCATGGCATCCGCGGCAATTGAGGCGGTACAGATCTGCACCGCGGAGGGTGAGGATTTGCGACGCGTAGCCGTTCGTCAGCTCCAGTTGCCAAGGGGAACCTGGGTCATCGGAGTCTGGCGACGGACCCAAATCCCAGGTCTTGCCCATGCTCGTTTCATTGAATGACCGATGAAGGTGATGGATCCAACTTTCGCCCTGTACGGCCGTTACCGAGACATCCGGGGTCCGGGCCGACTGTGCGAACAAGGGGGATGCAACCGCCAACACCGCGATAATCAATGCACAAGGAAAGCCGGGTTTCATCATGGACGTGCTGTGAGAGCGCCGTCGCATGCGCTACTTCTTTACAACCAAGTCAACGTTGATCGTCGCTTCGGTGACGGTGATCGTCTGCGTCGTCGGTTTGCCGTCTTCGCTCCACGTCTTAAGAGTATAGGTGCCGGGCGGGACATCCTTGATCGTGAACGAGCCGTCGTTGCTGGTGAGGGCGAAATACGGTGTAGGAACAACGACAACGTAGCCGACCATCTCCGAGTGCATATTGCAGAGAAGCTGAGCGGCGCCGAGATCATCAAATTGGAACGATTTTTTTTGGCCCGGAGACACGATTGTCAAACTATGCCGGAGGGTTTTGTTACCGCCGATCGATGGCCAAAAAACATTGTGAGCGACCTGATCGCTGTTCAGGAAATCGACCGTGGTTCCGCGCAGGATCACAGTAGTGTGGGGTACGAACACCAGGTTTCGCTGATCAACCGACACATGTTCCACCGGCCGATTAAATTTTTTGCCTGCGATGGTATCGATGTAGACAGCGATGTTCCCGGAGGACTTCAATCCCTCGGTTGATACCTTACCTTTCACATCCCCAGCCTGCGCAAGGCTTGTGATAAACAGCGCGCCGAAAAGCGTTGCCGCGAGTGCCACCCGCCCCAAAACGCTCATTCTCATCCTCCTGTTAAGTGTCCCGCCAAGGATAGACAGCCGAGGGTCGCGCTACTGTGAGGAGGCTCACCGTCAAATGTGACGGCAGTCACACAGTGCCGAATGCTCCGACTATGGCGCTTTCCGCGATGATCGCCGCCCGGACATCTAGCAATCCGAGCAGCAGTTAATTGCCGCGAACGCGAAGAGAGACATTGCTAAAGCTGCCAATTTCCCGGACATCTACTTGACTGCACTGGGAGGACTCCAAAGTGACGCCCTCGCGCGGCTTTCTTCCGGGCTCGCAGGTCTATGGAATGTTGGCCTGGCGTTTACGCAGCCCATTCTTACGGCTGGTAACATTCGCTCGAACGCGAAGCCAGCCGAAGCCGCGCAACAACAGACGCTGCTGATCTATCAGCAAGCCATACAGCAGGCGTTTCGAGATATTTCCGATTCGCTGAGCGCGTATCGAAAAGATCGTGAGTTTCGCGAACAACAAGAATTGCTGACCGCCTCGGCGCAGGACGCTACATGCCCTGCCGAAATCCGATATAAGAACAGCGCCGCCGGCTATTTGGAAGTATCGACGAACGACACAAACTACTTCGCCGCCGAACTTAATCTTGCGCAGGCGCACCTTTGTGAACTCACCGACCTCGTCCATCTCTATAACGCGTTCGGCGGTGGCTGGGAACACTAGGGAATCAAGTCCCCGGCATTTGGTCGTTCGGTTGAACTTGACTCTGCAGTGGTTTGACTACGACGCGCCCGGGGTCATTCCAATCTGCCGCTTTGCTGAAGTGATTAAACCGGTTTTCAGCGAGGACTACGAACAACGGCAAGCTAATCCGAGCGGACCAGCCCGCGTTTCATGGCGATCCGAGCTGCTTCGGTGCGACCACTTGCTCCGAGCTTTGCGAGGATATGATTTACGTGCCCTTTTACGGTCCCTTCGCTGACGAACAGCGCACTTGCAATTTCCTTGTTACTCTTGCCGTCGGCGATGAGCTGTAGAACCTCGATTTCGCGTCCGCTGAGTTCTGGGCCTTTCATCCTTTCGGCGAGCTTTGCGCCAATGGTAGGGGGAATGTAATTCTTTCCGTCGTGAACGATGCGAATACAATGAATCAAGTCTTCAAGCCGCGTGTCCTTTAGTAAGTAGGCGCGCGCTCCGGCGCGCAAGCCGCGATAGACGTCCTCATCACCTTCGAACGTGGTCAGAATAATGATTCGCGCCGTGCTGAACTGTTCGCAGATCGCTCCGATCGCCTCCACGCCATCCATTTGAGGCATCCGCAAATCGACGAGCGCGACGTCCGGCGTGTGAAGAGCAAACAGTTCCACCGCTTCTCTTCCAGTGGCAGCCTCACAAACGACCTTCATGTCTGGGACGCGATTCAAGGATGCGGCCAGGCCTTCGCGCACGACCGGGTGATCGTCGGCAATCATGATCCGGATGGAAGTATCCTTATGAATGAGCCGCTCCCACCTTCTTCGCGTGTCCCAGCGGAACGAGAAGGTGAACCTTTGTTCCCGCACCGGGCTTGGTGAGGATGGTCAGGTCGCCGCCGATCCGATCCGCCCGCTCCTGCATACTAATCAATCCGAAGCCGCGACTCAACGTGCTAACGTGCGGGTCGAATCCGCTGCCATTGTCTTCGACGGTGAGCTGGACAGCATCCGATTCGAGGGCCAGCCTCACGTTGATTTCCTTTCCCCCTGAATGTTTCATCGCATTAGTGATCGCTTCTTGAGAGATGCGCAGAAGATTGCTTTCGATGTCCGAGGCTAGCGAAGGTGGGTCGCCGGCCGCCGAAAAATTGATGCGAAGGACCGATTCACCCGAAAGCTGCCGCACGAGGCGATCGAGGGCGGTCACAATGTTGCCATCGCGCAGCAGTTGAGGTCGCAGGCCTTGCACGGAACGCCGCGCTTCGGCCAATCCCACGCGAGCGAGCGCCATGGCGGACTCGACGTGCTGGCTCGCGTCGGGGTTCGCGCCATTCAGAACTTGCTTCGCGGCTTGCAACTGGATGAGAACACCCAGGAATCCCTGGGCCAGGGTATCGTGAATTTCGCGGGCCATCCGGTTTCGTTCTTCGGTGATCGCAGCTTTTCGGGCCTGCTCGGCCAGGCGAGTGAGTTGTAGCGCGAGTGTCGCCTGTTGAGCCAAGCCCTGAGCAACCTCCAATTCTACCGAGCCGAATTCGCGCGGCTGAGCGAACCGCACAACGATGGAGCCGATCGTCTTATCACCGAGTATCAGCGGAATCCCAAGGAGCGCTTTCACGCCCTGCTCGAGAAGATACTTTCGCGCTGTCTCGTCGAGAGCTTTGCTCGTTTCTACCTCATGCCACACAGGGCGGCCACGGCGAAATACGGCGAGCGCGAATAAATCCTGCCGCGACAAATTCAAGATCTGCCCGGCAAGGCGGTGGCCGGACTCGGGACCACTTACGAGTCCGCCATCTCGATAAACAAGATGCAGCTTGGCCGTTTCGGTGTCGCGATCTCGAAGCCACAAAGTGGATACCGAACCCTCCAGCACTTGAGTAATTACGGTTAGAACGTGGCCCAGTACCTGGTTCATCTCAGGTTCAGTTGCGAGAATATCGAGAGTCTGCTTAAGGGCTTGATTGGCACGGGCAAGTTCGGCAACGCGACCTGTCGCTGCCAGGCTTCGCTCTTCGAGAACTGCCACCTGACGGGATCGTTCACCTAGATGCGTCAGCTGAACGGCCAAGCTCGCCTGCTGCGCGAGTGCCTGTGCAAGTTCAATTTCACCGGCCAGCAGCGAGCGTCGTTCTTTCAGCCGGATGCTCAATGTTCCCACAAGCCTGTTGTGCACCATTAGTGGAACGAGAAGCAGTGTGTGGATTCCTTCTGCCAGCAGACGCCGGCGGCCAGGCTCGTCCAGATCATCGGAAGTCGCTACGTCCAACACCCCGGGATGTTTGTAATCCCCGTCTTGGCTCCGCCATCGCTCTGTTATCCGGGCGACATGGCGGGAGTGCACCGCCGAGGCGTCGGGAATGTCGGCGCCTCGCGTGATATGGCCATCGTGGTAGTTCATGTGCAATACGGTGCGATTGTCGTCGGGATCGATGAGATGGAGCCCGGACGATGTGACGCTCAGCTGCTCGGTGATTGCTTTCAGGACATGGCTGAGCGCGGTGTCGAGGGAGGGTTCCGTCGCCAGGAGAGCGAGCGTACGATTCAATGCGGAAATCTGACCTTTGGCAAGCGCCTCCGCGTGTTTGCGCAAGGCGTTCTCGGCGCGCTTGCGCTCGGTCAGGTCGACAACAAACGTCACGCAGTCCGTGGTCGAACCGTCCAGTAAGCCGGACGTCACGAGCACGGGAACCCTCGACCCATCTTTCCGTATGTACTCTTTTTCGACCGGTTTAAACGTACCCGTAGCCTTAAGTTCGGTTGTAATTACCTCGGACTGCGCCTTGTATTCTGCCGGCGTGATAGCTGTCCAGCGAACTTTTCCCGACTTAAGATCGTCGGTGGAGTAGCCCGTCATCTCGAGGAAGTGGTCGTTGGCATCCAGGATCGCTCCATCGATGCTCGTGTACATCACGCCGATAAGATTGGAATCGAAAAGCTGCCGGTAACGAGTTTCACTGCGGCGCAGGATCTCCGCTGCCTGCTTGGATTCCGAGATATCGACCGAGTAACAAACGTATCCCGTCAACCGGCCGGTTGTGTCCAATGCCGGCACGGTCGTCGAGTGGAACCAACGATAGTCGCCGCCGATGTTTCGGACTCGCAACTCGAACTGCTGCCGGCAATAATTTGTTGAAAGGGCGGCAAGATGCTGGGTGATTCGGCCGAGGTCGTCCGGATGAACGAATGCGAGCCAGCCCAAAGTTCGGACGTCTTCTTGGGCCTTGCCCAAAAACTCCAAGGCGGCCCGATTTGAGAAACTGCATCGGTCGTGACTGTCCACGAGCCAGACGAGAATCGAGAGAGAATCGAGAAATGTAAAGTAGTTGTGTCGATCGTCGACGAAAGGTGAGGCGGGACCGGAACTCATGCCGGACATTTTGCCCCCCGGGTATGAGCCCTCCAAGGGAAAGACCGATGGTGAATTCCTAAAGCAATTCGGGACATTTTCAGGTTGGGAACGCCCTCCCGCACCTAAAACCAAGCGCGTCAACAGCCGAATTCTCTCACAACTTACAGCGCTCCGCAGTAATCGACCGGGAAAACCTCAATACTGGTCAAATTGCATTGCAGCGAGTCGATGTCCACGAACCAAGGAGCATATCGAACGATATGGTCATAGATAGCCAAATCGACATGGGCAACCATACACCATATTGCTGCACTAAAAAATACCCTAAGAAGAATTGCAACTCGCTGATTCCAATGTATTTTGCATTCTGCGTATGAACACGGTGCGTTCCTTTCTTCAAATGGTTGTTGAGTTTGAGGACCAATATCGTTTTAACGTGACCAGCCATCTGCACACTCGATCCCGCGAATCGCACGCAGGAATTCAAATCAGGAGGCATGGATGAATTCTCCCATCATGACAAAACGCATCGATCGCATCGTTGCGGGCCTACCCGCTCTGCTATTCCTGCTGGCTGTGTTGCTCCCCAGCCCGAAGCCGGCGAACGCGATCCCCGCGTTTGCTCGTAAGTACGGGTTGCCTTGTTCGGCCTGCCACATCGGCTGGCCGGAACTTAATAACTTTGGCCAGGTTTTCCGAGACAACGGCTATCAGATGATGAATGAACGCGACTCTCCGATTACGCGCGACCCTTCATATTTTCCGATGACGATGCGAATCACCCCCCAGTGGCACCGCGAGAGCGCGAATAATCAGGTGGTGGACAATACTCCTGGCGACAGCGAAGCGGGTTCGCACGCTGGCACGTTGAGCACTGCAGGAATTGACCTCTCAGGGATTGACGTGTGGTTTGCGGGAACGCTGTACAAGAACATAAGCTTTAGCCTTCTCCCGACAATCGACAGCGACGGCACCGTGGGGATTGAGAACGCGTTCGTCCGCTTCGATAACCTTCTCCATTCTCCTTGGCTCAACTTTAAAATCGGGAAGTTCGAGCTCGATCTGCCGGTTTCCGAAAAGCGAATGTTGAATCTGTCCGGCGATGGAGGCTTCTACAATATTTTCCACTTCGTGCCGTTTGGTGATGCCAATCCCTTCGGCGGTATCGGCGACAACCAAATCGGCATGGAACTCGCAGGGCATAACGCGAACAGCTACACGCGTTACGCCTTCGCCGCTCTGAGCAGCGTGGATGGCAACCCAGGCTTGACGTATAGCAACGGCCAGCCGGCAAGCCGCACGTTCGACTATTACGGCCATTTCGAGCAGGGATTCAACACCTTCGGGAACGGGTTCATGAAGGTGGGTGCATATAGCTATTTCGGGTATGCGCCAACCTTCTTCGAAACATCGGGCGGAACCCCGATATACGGCCGTGGCAACGAACCTTTCTACCGGGCCGGCGCTGAATGGAAATGGTACTTCAGCAAGTTCCTCGTGAAGGCCGTTTACATGCACGCCTACGATAACGCGTTTCTTGCGAACGCCGTTCCCTCCAATTCCGGGCCCCTGCCGGAAGGGGACCGGGCGGTTAAATGGAATGGAGGTTTTCTCGAGGGGCAGTACATCATATCGCCCCAATGGATCATTGTTGGTCGCTGGGAGACGATCCACATGGCGCAACAAGCCAACACCGAAATCCCCGGAGATACCGGAAATCTGAACGCCTTTACCATCGCCAATCGTTGGTATCCCATCATGTTCAGCCGGGCGGGCCTTGCGCTTATTCAGGAATATTCGTGGAACCGGTCGAATGGGATTACCAATCAGGGCGGAGCTCTCGGGAGCGCCTGCGGCGACGCCGGTCTGCCGGGCACCTGCAAGATCAATAGCAGCAGCATCATGTTCGGCTTTGACTTTGACTTCTAAAGGAGCGAGGTGCGCATGGCCCTATCAAAGAAGATCACACGCAGTTTGATGCTAGGGGCTTTCGGTGTGGCCCTCGCAATTCCGAGCATTGCGGCTGCTCAGGACACGGGCGCCCATGTGAACGGCTTGACCGGTAACGCCGCAACGGGCAAGGAAGACTACCGCCGATGGTGCGTCGGCTGTCATGGCAAGGAAGGGAACGGCGAAGGAGAAAACGCTCCGTATCTCGATCCGAAGCCGAGAGATTTCACGGAAGCGCTATTTCGCTGGAGATCCACTCCGACCGGCACTCTGCCAACCGACCAAGATTTGTACGATACGATCACCCGAGGCGTAGTCGACACCCTGATGCCTACTTGGCGTCCGCTCACCCCTCAGACGCGAGTGGATCTGATTGCCTACATCAAAACCTTCTCACCCAAATGGCAAACACAGAAAGCCGGCACGCCCATCACGATTCCGGCCGAGCCTCCGCAGTCGATTGATAGCGTCTTGCACGGAAGGCAGCTCTTCGATCAGATGCAATGCTGGAAATGTCACGGGCCGGAGGGGCGCGGCGACGGTCCGTCCGCCATCACACTGACGGACGATAAGGGCGAGCCAATCCGTCCCTACAATTTCCACGACGGCACTCGCTTCCGCTGCGGCGAAACGAACCAGGATCTCTACAAGATTTTTATGACGGGCCTGGACGGCACGCCGATGCCTTCATTCGCCGATTCACTCAAGCCGCAGGACGCCTGGGATCTGGTTCACTTCCTCCGGACCCTTCAGCCGAACGTGCAGTCAGCATCGCGCACCGTCTGGCTGGAATACGTCAAGACGCATCAGGGTCAGATCAAGCCCATGGGCGCCGATTCGGCGGGACAGTAGATTTTTTAATCGAGTCATATCTCGCGGTTATGCAATCGCAAGGGAACGGACCTGTTGTGAAAGGGGAGTTTACGTCATGCGAACGAAGTTCTTAGTGGTTCTGGCTCTTTTTGGACTAGCCGGCTCGGCGATGCTTGTCACCGCCGCGCGGCCGGCTGGATCGGGCACGATTACCGGGAAAGTGACTTTCACGGGCACTCCTCCCAAGATGAAACCCATCGATATGTCCAAGGAACCGGTATGCGCCAAGCAACACAATCCGCCAATTAAGACGCAGGATGTAGAAGCCGGTCCAGGTGACACTCTTCAGGACGTGGTGGTGTTCATTTCCGCCGGCGACCAGGGAAGCGCGGCGGCGACGACGCCGGTCAGATACGACCAGAAGGGATGCGAATACGTTCCGCACGTTCTAGCGATGGAGGTCAACCAGCCGCTCCAGGTCTACAACAACGATCCGGTGGCGCATAACATCCATCCGATGCCCAAGCAAAATTCGGAATGGAACAAATCCCAACCTCCCGGGGCTCCGCCAATCGACACGAAGTGGGACAAGCCCGAATTTATCGCCGTGAAATGCAATATCCATCCGTGGATGCACGGTTATTTCGCGGTCATGAAGACTTCTCACTACGCCTTGACCGGTGCGGACGGCACCTTCACGATCAAAGATGTTCCGCCCGGAAAATACACGCTGACTGCCTGGCAGGAGCACATGGGGACGCAAACACAGGAGGTCACAGTAGCGGGTGGCGAGGCGAAAGCGAATTTCACGTTTAAAGCGATGCCCTATTAAACAGCACAGCGTCGGCGACCACGGTGGCGCCGGACTGACTGGGGTCTAGTGCCACTGCCCTTCAAATTTTCCAAGTCTGGAATCGCTCCGGGGGCGAACCGCTATGGGTAAATTCTTTGCAATTCTGATCGCCATCATCACGGTGGTTTCAGTCTACCCAATCGTTATGCACACGTGGTGGATGCCCCCCGACGTTTCTCTTCACGGACCGGCAGTAGACCATCAGATGGACGAAACAATGATCGGTTCGGGGATTCTGTTCGTCACCTCGCAACTCGTCTTGGCCGGCTTCATTTGGGCGTTTGGGAATCGCAAAGGAAAAATCAAGAATTGGCCGGGAGGGCCGAAACCCGTCGTCGCATTCGGCATCATCCTGGTGGGCCTTGAGGTCCTCAGTCTCACTTTTATCGGTTCAAGGGTATGGGCTGGGATGTACATTGCTTCGCCCGATCCCCACGCTTTGCACGTTGATGTGCAGGCAGAGCAGTTCGCGTTCTTCTTTCGCTACGCCGGTCCGGATGGCGTCTTCGGCGCGATTCATCCCGATAAAATCAACGATGGCACGGGAAACTATTTCGGGCTCGATCCCGAAAATGATGTAGCTGCGCGGGACGATATCGTAGTCGGAACTATGACCATTCCGGTGAACACTCCGGTCCTACTCACCCTGCATTCCAAGGACATGATCCACAATTTCTACGTTCCAGAATTGCGGATTCAGCAGGACATCGTTCCGGGGCTCGATATTCCACTTCACTTTACTGCCACTCAAACAGGGAAGTGGGAAATCGTCTGCACCCAGCTTTGCGGCCTGGGCCATTACAGCATGAAAGCCTATCTACAGGTCGTGTCGCAGGCAGAGTACGACGATTGGCTGAAGCAGCAGTCCGGCGATTAGCCGTTTCGATTGGGCGCCACCGCATGAGTTCGCGGTCGGCAGCCGAATGCATTTTGTGAGGCTCAGCGATGCATGAGATGTCGTCAGCACCAGCGGTTCATCATCATTCGCCCCCGCAGGGATTCATCAGGAAGTATGTTTTCAGCCTCGATCACAAGGTGATCGGGCTGCAATACTACGGCCTCGCTCTCGCGGCAGTCTTCATCGGCATGGTCCTCTCCTGGTTAATGCGGCTTCACTTGGGCTGGGCGAATCTGGCTATCCCCGGTCTGCAGCACCTTTCGCAGAATGGTGCGCCCGGCGGCGTCATGACTCCCGAGTACTACCTTTCCCTCATGACGATGCACGGAACCATCATGGTTTTCTTCGTTCTCACTAATGCGCCCTTCGCGGGATTCGGAAATTATTTCCTCCCGATCCAAGTGGGCGCCGAGGACATGGCTTTTCCGCGCTTCAACATGATGTCGTTCTGGGTTACGTTCGTCGCCTTTCTCGTGCTCATGGCGGCATTTTTTGTAAGTGACGGCCCCCCGATTTCCGGCTGGACAGCCTACGCAACGTTGAGCTCGGTCGGTAAAGATGCGGGGCCCGGTCAGGCTATGGGCCAAAACCTCTGGGCGATCTCGATCGCCATCTTCTGCATCGGCCAGCTGCTGGGTTCGCTGAATTTCATCGCCACGACGCTCGATTTGCGCACGAAGGGCATGACGCTCGCGCGTATGCCGCTCTCCACATGGGCGTGGTTTATCACGGCCTGCATCGGCTTGCTCGCCTTCGCCGATCTCCTTCCGGCGTGCATCCTGCTCATCCTCGACCGAACGGCGGGCACGAGTTTCTTCACCCCCGCGGGCCTCGTCATAAGCGACAATTTGCAACCGCATTCCGGCGGCTCGCCACTCCTGTGGCAGCATCTGTTTTGGTTCTTCGGCCACCCGGAGGTCTACATCGCGATCGTCCCGGGTTTCGGGATCGTCTCGCACATTCTTCCTGCGTTCACTCGCAAGCCGCTGCTCGGTGGAATGCGCGTAATGATCGGCTGCATGATCGCGATCGGTTTCCTGAGCTACATGGTGTGGGGCCACCACATGTTCGTCAGCGGGATGAACCCGTTCTCGGCGATTTTGTTCTCAGTGCCCACTTTGATCATCACGATTCCTGCCACCGTCGCCACGTTGATGTGGCTCGGTTCGATCTATGGCGCGAATTTGCGATTAACCTCCGCCTCGCTCTTCTGCCTGGGTTTCATCTCGGTCTTCATCAGTGGTGGAATCAGCGGCTTTTTCCTGGCGCAGCCTGCGATCGACACCTACTTGCACGCCACGTACTTCGTGGTCGCGCACTTCCACTTCGTCATGGCCGTCGCTGCGATCTTCGGTATTTTCGCCGGAACGTATTTCTGGATGCCTAAAATGATCGGCCGGATGATGAATGAGACGCTCGGTAAGCTGCACTTCTGGCTCACCTTCATCGGTGTCTATTGCATCTTCATGCCCATGCACTACCTTGGCCTTGCCGGCAATGTCCGCCGGTACGCCGCATTCACAGACGATTACTTGATCAAGCTGATTCCCGTCCATCAGTTCATCACGATTGCGGCGCTTTTCACCGGGGCGGCGCAGCTGATTTTTCTTTACAACCTGATTCACACGCGGTGGTGGGGACCGATCGCTCCCGACAATCCGTGGGCGGCGACCTCGCTCGAATGGTCCACCACGTCTCCGCCACCATTCGATAATTTCGGCGGACGGCACATGATCGTTCACCAGTCTCCCTATGAGTACAGCGTCGAGGGCGCCGCGACGGATTACGTCATGCAGACGTCGCCCGACTTGGTTCCCAAGAGCTGATTAGTTTCAAAAGACGACAATGGCGACCACGACCTATACACGCGCAGATTCCTCCGTCCCTCGTGCTGGCGTGAGCCGCGCCGGAAGTCCGGTAATTGCGGCGGCAAAGGCGATCCCGTCGCAGACGGGTATTTGGGTGGCGGTCTCGGCGATCGCAATGTCCTTTGCAGCGCTGACGAGCGCGCTGGTTGTGCGCGAAGGCTCAGGTTCCGACTGGCAGCGGTTTGTTCTGCCTCGCATCCTGTATCTCGATACGGTCATCCTGATGGCCAGCAGCTATACCCTCGAACTGGCGCGCAAGCGTTTTACGAGCGCCTTTGCGATGCGCCAGGAACCTTCCGGTTCGGCTTCGTCGGAACTTGCGCGCTCAAGCGGGCTCTATTGGCTGTACATGACGCAGACGCTCGGCCTGGTTTTCGTAATCGGTCAATTCCTTGCCTGGCGAAGTCTGGCGGCTCAGGGCCTATTCCTGGCGACGAGCCCCAGCAGCTCGTTCTTCTATTTGCTTACCGCCATGCACGGCCTGCATCTGCTCGGAGGAGTCCTCGGTTTGCTGTATGTGGGTTATCGGATGCGCCGCAACGCGCGCAACGCCCAATCCAGTTTAGGAACAGCGGCGGTGTATTGGCATTTCGTCGATCTCTTGTGGCTTTATCTCTTGATGGTGATCGCGATTCGGATGTAAGCAATTTATGGGAGGCGATGTGAGCGATTCCGAGATGACGATGGCAGCGGGCCACGGCGTCCTGATGGAAGAATCTCCCTACGGAATGCAGTCGAAGAAGCTGGCGATGTGGCTTTTTATCGCCTCCGACGCCGTCACATTTACCGTCGCGCTAGTCGCCTACGGTTACCTTCGCATCGGAAGCCCGGACTGGACGAGGCCGTTCGTTTTCTGGCCCAGTATCGCAAACGGCTTGGTGATGACGTTCGTATTGCTTTCGAGCAGCCTCACGATGTTGGTTGCCGTACGCGCCGCCAAGTCAGGTGAGAAGGCTAAATCCATCCAATGGCTGGGATACACGATGCTTTTGGGGATTATTTTCGCGGCCCTCCACCTTCGCGAGTGGTTTCACATGTTCGCCGATGGTTGGCGGCTATTCCAGAATCCTACGGGCGGATCGGTTGAGTTCGGCGCTGCGTTCTTCAGCGTCACCGGACTGCACCTGCTTCACGTCATATCCGGCGTTGTCGCCATTGCCGTAATCACATGGGGTTACAATCGTGGCCGGCTGGATGCAAATCACGTCGAAACCACCAGCCTATACTGGCACTTCGTCGATATCGTCTGGATGTTCGTGTTTCCGCTGATGTATTTGATGAACGCTCGCTGAGAGCTCCGGATAGGGGGATTGCGAATGGCATCCGATCACGATCCTGGCATGACGACTTATGTCGGCATCTGGGTGGGATTACTCGCGATTGTGGGCATCGAGGTGGCGGTCACTTACAGCCGTCCCGAGACGAAGGAACTCCTCGCCATTTTGTTGATTCTCGCGCTTATCGAGGCGGCCATCGGACTGCTTTATTTCATGCACATGAAGTACGAGCGCAAAATCCTCTTTTGGACTCTTGTGCCCATCACCTTGTTTGTCCTCGTGATGATGGATCATGTTTGGGCGGATGCGTTCCGGCTGTTCCGCTTGCGCTTGCTTCAATAGACTCGGATGGATGGATCACGGCCCCAGTGATATGATTCGCAAGATGACGAACACCCTACTGAAGCGAACGGTCTTGGTTGCAGCCGCCCTTTTGAGCCCAACGGCGCTGTTCGCGCAGGGCTGCGCGATGTGTTATCAGACGGCTGCCAATTCTGGCTCTCAGTTTATTCAGGCCCTCCGCCACGGAATCCTGATAATGTTTTTCCCGCCGATCCTGATCATGGCTGCGATTTTTTACGCCGCGTACCGCAAGCGCAATCAATTCAACACCGGAGACGGCGTGGTTGCGGTCGAAGGCGCGTTTGGCGAGGATGCGCCGCCGGAGTGGACGCTTGCGGATGAAACATATCTGCGTACACTCGTCGAGGATGAACCGTAAGGAACTGCGCCGGTGCTCCCGCTTCCATTCCGGCTCATTCATTCAGGAAACTTTCAGGACCGAGTTCTCATCTGACGTGCATTGGAATCTACAGTTGGCCCCGTTTCGAATTCGGCTGGGTGCAGTCTCCCCCGCAGTTTCACGGCGCGGGTGCGTGCCTGCCATGAGCCTCGGGGAGTACGATGCTGCAGGCCGTTTGGCCCGTTCGCTTTCGCAGCCAGGCCTCCGGACATTTTGCTCTGTCGCCATTCTGCTCTCTCTGGTTCTCGTGCTCGCCGCGTCCCCCGCATCCGCGCAGATCTACCACGATCCTCACAGGAAGACGACCATCGGATTTTCCGTCGATCTGAACGCTTCTCCGGACACCGTTACGCAGATCGTGAAGGGCGTCGCGAACGATTCGGTAATCCGCGGCACGTTCATGTATGCCAAGGAAACCGAGATCGAGGACGCCGATTTTGCCAAGACGTCCAGCGTTCTTCCGCATGCGCCTGGTTCCGGCCAGGTCTTTTACAAGACGAAATCCAAGGTGATTTCGCCGGCGCATTTTCCGGCCGCCAATGACATCGGCACCGTCACCGTCCGGTACGTCGTTGAGGTTGTGAACCCGCAGCGCGCGCATCTGACGATCGACGCCGTATTCGTTACCGACGCCGGGCACAGGCTCTACGCGTCGGACGGGAGCGTTGAGACATCCGAATATGCCGAAATCATGACTCAGTTGAAAGCGCTCGACGCCCCTAAAGTCCGCCACCACGCTCCGCAGACCATTGCCGCTGCGGGCCAGGAGACTGTCGGCCTGCAGAATACCCTGGCGGACGAGCAATCGCAGCTCGCCGACGCGAAAGTCACCGAACAGAAACTGCAGGAGCGAATCAAGCAGCTACAATTCAATACACAGGGTCGCATCCGAGGCCAGGCAGTTCCGTTGAAAGCCTCGCCGTACGATCATGCGTCCACTGTTCTCACTCTCGAGAAGGGACTAACCGTCACGGTCCTGACTACCACGAAATATTGGTACCGGGTCCGGACATCGAAGGGTGACGAAGGCTGGCTGTACTACGCTTTCCTCGAGCCTTTGTCGTGATGGGACTTTTCTTCGCTCGCCGCAACGCCGCAACTCGATTCCGAGGTTTTCGCGCATTTATGCTCCGGCTTGCGGTGTTCGTTCTCATTCTTGGTTTCGGTGTGGCGGCGCAGGCTCAGGATACCGGTTCGGTGGAGCGTGTCTATAAGCACTCGAAAGTCGAAGTCGAGCAGGCCTTGCAGTCGTTGCAGGCTTACGCGACCAACCGGCTGCCCGTTTTGGACGGATTCGCCAACGCGAATGCCGGCACCCTCACCAAATTTGAAAACCCGCACTATCAGTTCCGGATCGATATCGATTCGCAGGCGCCTGGGCAAACTCTTGTTTCCATCGCTGCCAAAATTACCGCCTGGTCCGCCGATTCAGACGCCGCCCGTTCTCAATATGTCGTGATCCCGTCGAATGGGCGCCTCGAGCAAGATATGCTGGACCGCCTTAGCGTTTTTCTGGAGAAGGGAAGCGTGGGGCGATCTCCTGAACCGCCGGCAGAATCTGCCAGTTCATCAATTGCGCCTGCAGTCTCAGCGCCTGAGACGCCGCCGTCGGGCGCAGGCAGCGCGCCGCTTTCAGAGCACTCGACGGGCTCGCCGCCTCCCGGAGCCGCACCTGCCCTTGCGTCGAGGTCTACCTCGCGCGTGAATCCTTCTGATCCAGCTTCGCTGGCGAGCGAAATCGCAGCGATTCAGGCTCAGCGCCAACAATCCGAGCGGAATCAACGGAAATTGCAGCAGCAGATATCAGAACTCCAGGCCAATGCACGCACTCAGAAGTATCTGTCGAATCTTGCGGTTGTAAAGGCTCCGCAGACTCCTGTCTTTCAGCAGGACGACGATACGTCGAAGGTGTTGTTCCGCGCTGACCCGGAAGACGAATTTGAAGTGATCACTGTCAAAGATACCTGGTTTCACGTGCGTCTCGAAAACGGCGGCGACGGTTGGCTTCGTGCCTCGCAACTCCAGCGTCCGCAAGAAGTTGATGACGCGGAAGACGCGGCCGCAGCTCTGAACTTCACAACTCCCAATCAAGAAATCAAGTCGTTCGCAGGCGATTGGGCGGCGCTGAAGGGAAAGCCGGCCCTATTCGTGTTTGCGCAGCCGAGCCGCGCGATTCCCAGTGGAATCCTCGGCCAGAGTCAGCTCCAGTTTGCGAAGCACGTTTTTACCGAAGGCTACCGCGAGGCGGTGCACTCCGAGCAGCCGATGTCCGGTGTGGTCGTCGTCTTTCTGGGAGATAAAGGTGGCGTCGCCGCAGCCACTCTCGCGGATATTCGCCGCTGGCGCGACGGTGCCATCTCCGATCGTGCATTCCTCGAACGCTGCTCCCTCGACCCACCAGAGTCGTTCCGCGATGTTCCAGCAGGCGCAGCTGTGACGAAGCACTGAATCTCGTCAATCTGCGTGTAGAATCGCAATACGAAGGTTGGGAACGCTAATTCCGCACAGCGTGGGGAGTTTCGCGGATTTTCTCGAAGAGAGAGCTAGTCATCGGATTGAGCTGGTGGTTTGCGTCGGAATGGGCAACGACGTTCGCCGTTGTCTTTGAGAGTGACCCCGTCCCATCATCGGCAGTTCCGCAGGTAGTTCCGCCAACCGTGTATGCGGTCGTCAGAGTCGCGTAGTTTGGATTCGCCGCCTGAGCCAGAATGGTGATTGTATTATTTGCGTTCTCCAGCTGCAGCACGCTGCCGATTGCTGTGCCCGTCAAATTGAGCACGACGCAGCCACCATTGGTGAGGTTCGCCGTCACTTGCAGATTGTTAGTCGCGTCTTCTTGGACGAGCGCAATCACGCCAATCGTTCTCTGATTTACTCCTGAAACAAATTGACCGTCGTACGAGCCCGAGGAGTCGCCAAATTTCGTTGCGGCCCAAGTGCCCGAATCTGAGGGCGAGCAGTCGCCGGATGGCAGTTTGTAGTTGCCGGTCATCGTCAAGCCGTTGCTGCTGACGGATCCGGTGAATGTGGCCGTCGGGTGGCCGGTGCCGAAGGCGAGGGTGAACGCGACCTGGTTCGCTTTCACGGTCCCTGCGAGAAAATCGGCGCCAAATTCGCACGCGGAATTCGAAAGTATCACAGCCTGCGCGGCAGAAATGCTGCCAGTTGACTGCGAGATGTTCAGTTCGAGATCGACGTCGTTACTTGAGCCATGGTTTGACGTAAGAATCGTCGACCACTTCCCGGATACGCTCGCCGGCGATGAACTCCCGCCGCCTCCAATAATGTCACCGATATTCGGAATGCAGGCCGAAAGGGAAGCGACGCAAGCGATCGCAACCGCGGCCAACGATGTACGCAAAATTCGCATGAGACCTGTTCTTTCTTATCCAGCGTGATTTTTCTGGCGCGCGACCAGTGATCTGTGAAAAAAAGTTCAGCCGTAAGGGAGCTTAGTCTATTCGCGGAAGCACGGGGACTTTATTCAGCGTCTGGCCGAATGTGTTCCAAAAAGTCACCCCAGCCCATTTTCCCTGCGAATTAGCGTTACGATGGCGACGAGGAGGAAGCGACCGTCGGAACTAGGAAGCCTTTTCTTGCGCGTAGACAACGTACTCGGAGTAGGGACCCTTGAAGTCTTCGATGCGTCCGTTTTCGAATTGCCAGATGCGGGTAGCCACTTCGTCGATCACGTCGTGGTCGTGCGTTACAAGCAAGACGGTTCCGAGATATTTCTGCAGCGCGATGTTGAGAGCGTTGATGGACTCGAGGTCGAGATGGTTGGTCGGCTCATCGAGTACCAGCACGTTTGGCTTCTGCAGCATCAACCGGCAGAAAATCAACCGAGCGGCTTCTCCGCCTGAGAGAGCGCCCGTCGGTTTCAAAGCTTCTTCACCGCTGAACAGCATCTGCCCCAGAACGCCGCGAAGCTGTTCCTGAGTTGCCATCGGATCGAATTGATGGAGCCACTCGATCGCCGTAGTGCCTTTCACGATCGTATCGCTGTGATCCTGCGCGAAGTAACCGACAGCAACGTTGTGCCCCCATACGACCGTGCCGCCATCGATCGGGAATTGCTTCTCCTCGTCGCCGACAAACCCGGGGGCGTTGCGGACGAGTGATTTCAGCAGCGTCGTCTTGCCCGTGCCGTTGCGGCCCATGAGCGCCACTTTTTCTCCGCGCGACACGCTGGCGCTGAAAGGAGCAAAGACTCTGGTGCCGTCATAGGCTTTCACGACACTCTTGATTTCGAGCGGATGTTTTCCGGAGTGTTGGTCCATCTGAAAGCGGATGAACGGGCGTGCGATGTTGGACCGGGCGAGATCGGCGGTTTGCAGCCGTTCGACTTCTTTCTTGCGCGAGGTCGCTTGCGCGGAGCGCGTGCCGGCCGAGAATCGGGCGATAAACTCATTCAGCTGGGCGATCTTTTTTTCGCGCTGGGCGTTTTCGGATTCGATGCGCGAGCGAATCGACATTTTCGCGAGAACCATGTCGTCGTATCCGCCGTTGTACATGATGATCGTTTGATAGTCGATGTCGGCGACGTGCGTGCACACGCTATTCAGGAAGTGGCGGTCGTGCGAAATCACGATGAGCACGCCTTCGTATTCCAAGAGGTAATCCTGCAGCCAGTGGACCGAGTCGAGGTCGAGGTGGTTCGTCGGTTCGTCGAGTAGCAACACGTGCGGGCTTCCGAAGAGGGCCTGAGCCAGCAGGACGCGAACTTTTTGTCCGCCCTGGAGCTCGCTCATCTTGCGTTCGTGCAACGGTTCCTCAAGCCCCAAACCGTCGAGAAGAATCGCCGCGTCTGCTTCGGCGGTGTAGCCGTCCTCTTCGCCGATAATTCCTTCGAGTTCGCCCATGCGCATGCCGTCTTTATCGGTGAGGGCGTCGTGCGGCTTGGCGTGCAGGATTTCGCGCTCCTGCAGGGCTTTCCAGAGCCGGCCGTTGCCCATAATCACGGCGTCGATCACGCGATATTCGTCGAAAGCGAACTGATCCTGGCGGAGGATGCCGAGCTTTTTGGGGCGGGTCACGGACCCTTTGGACGACTCAAGTTCGCCCGTGAGGATCTTCATAAACGTCGTCTTGCCGGCGCCGTTCGGCCCGGTAATCGCGTAGCGACGCCCGGTAAAGAACGTGCAGGTCACGTCCTCGAACAGTATTCGAGCGCCGAACCGCATTGTGATGTTGTTAACGGTGAGCAAAGGAATCCAATTATATCGCGAAACGAAAAATCTTGCTTGGGCGCGGCGGCTGGTCGTCAAACACGACGTTGCGACGCGAGAGATTTGCAAATTTGCGCGACGGTTCTCGCGAGCGTTTCTTCGAGCGACGGGATTGGTTTGAAATGGCGGGCAGCTTTGCCGGGAACGACAATTCGCCGCATGTGCTGTTTTGTTTCGATTAGCAATTGCATAAGCGGTGTGTTGTGAGCAAGTTAAGTGATTTTCTGACTGTTCGAATGTTTCGATTAGCCGCCCTGGCAATCGAAACCGCGGGGGAGGGCAGGCCCTGCACCGCAGCCGGGTAAACGCAAAGCGCGTGGGAGTGAAGGCTCCCCGGCGGCGGTCGTGCTTGCGGTGGCAGAGCGGAATCGCACGGCCGGTGTTGGCGTTGATTGTCATACCTCAAGCATTACGGTAGCAAGAGTGAGGGGTGCCACATAATGGGGTAGTTCGCGTAATTTGATACATGCCAAGGATTCGACGGGGAATGCGTAGGATGCGCGGTGCATCCTTCGTTCGGGCTGGCAAGAACCATGGTGAGCCGATAAACTGCTACTGGCGTAAAGCAACGGCCAGGTGAATTTTTGCGAGCATCGGTGATTTTACAGCGGCTCACAATCGCATTGATTCTTGCGGTTGGATTATTGTATGCGGGCGACTATGCGTGGGCCCGGTTCAGGATGTCTGGGCCGAACTCCGCAGCGGCGCTGGGCAGCGTGGAAGTGCACCGAAGTTGGGAAGTGCCTCGCAAGGATGGGCGAGTCGAGTTCAGCTTCGATTCGCCGCAATCAGAGGCCTGTCTTCATTCGATCTTTCCGCATTTCGGATACGTTCCTTGCTGGTATGCCGTCCGGCACACAACCGTACGCGAATCGTAGACGCGCCTCCGCGCTAAATAATCCGGCAAGAGATCTCCGAGGATCGAAGCGCTCTCGCTGAGGCCCATCGACCTTGTGATTCGTAGATCCCGACAGTTGGCCGCGCGGGCGGGTCTGAGATCCGCTCTTATTGGGAACAATCAAAGAAGACAACTCGCAGAGAATTTCAGATGGGATGCGTGAGACGTGCGCCGCTCAGCGCGCGTCAAAGGCTGGTTCGCTTGATCGGAGGAACCAGCCATCCAGCACCACTTGACGCGAAAACCATTTGGTGGCGAGGAGCGCCCGACCCAGGGAACTCATCAGCGTGCCGGGCAAGCGGCTGCCGATGCGAGTGGCCCAGTCTCCCTGTAGCGCGCCGAACCGTTGTGTCAACAGGCCCCGATATTGTTCGAGGTTTTCGCGGCGATAATCCGCGCGTGCGGCGACGATCACCTTCGCGGCGAGCAGTCCGGACTCAATCGCGGGCCGTATCCCCTCGCCGCTCTGTGAGTACGCCATTCCGGCGGCGTCACCGATGAGCAGGACTTTATCGCCAACAATCTTTCGCGTCGTTCTTCCGTAGAGCAGGTAAGCGTGGCCAAAAAGTTTCGACGGGAGGTCGAATCCGATCTTACCCGTCTGGTGCAAGAAGTTGACAAAGTCAGTGATGTGAGCGCCGAGCGAGTGGCGATCGAGCCGTCCGAGGCCGATATTGATAAAGTGGTTCTTTCGAAAGCACCAACCATAGCCCTTCAGGTCGGAGCAAAAGTAAAGCTCCGGGATTTCCGCGCGAATCGAACATTTCTCGCGCTGCTCGCGAGTCATCTCGAATTCAGTTTCTTGCGCCGCCACGGCACTTTCACCGGTTGCTTTCGTTCCCATGAATCGAGCGACGGGGCAAAAGTGGCCCCCCGCTCCTACCACCAGCCGGGCCTTGATCCGCCCATTCGCGAGCCAACCGTCGTCCACCCGCTCCAGACTGTCCAGTGCGACGCCTTGAATGATGCGCGCGTTTGAGCGCCTCAAGAGGTAATCGTCGAATTCATAGCGGCGAATTCCGTAGCTGACCGGCTTGCCGTAGTCGGTTTCTGTTTCCCGGCCTCGCATCGCGCTCGTTCGGAATCCCGTGATGGGCTGGAGCACGCGGCCACGCGCGTATTCGGCGGCGTCGATTTCGAGTTCGTCCAATACCGGAAGCGTGATCCAGCCACCGCAGACTTTATTGCGAGGAAATACTTCCTTGTCGAGGATTGCGACATCGATTCCCGCCCGGCGCAGTTTCCACGCGCAGGACGAGCCGGCGGGGCCCGCTCCGACAATCAAGACATCGCATGCATCCATTTCGCTTCCTGCTTTTCAGGCTGCTCTTGTTTCTCATACAGATAGGCACGGGTCCACGGAGTCTGCTGGCACTCCGAACCTGCGAAGACGACCTGAAATAGCTGCAGAGAGCCCGCCCGGAATCCCGCCTCCGATCCGGCAAGATACAATCTCCACAGCCTGACGAATTCCTCACCGAACATTTGAGCCACGCGATCGGTGGACCGTTCAAAGCGATCGAGCCAGTGCCGCAATGTCTCAGCGTAGTGCAGGCGCAGATTCTCGACGTCCAGAACGGAATAATTCCACGGCTCAAATATCGTCATCATCTCGCGAAGCGCGGGAGGGTTGGCGCCGGGGAAAACCCGCTTCCTGATCCACGCGCTCAGAGGCCGCGGACGATTCATGCCGATGAAATGTAAAAGCCCGCGCCCTGCGTTTCCGATCGAGCGATGAATGATTTTCCCGAGCTCGCCGTAATTCTTTGTTCCGACGTGTTCGAGCATTCCTATAGACGCGAAGGCATCGAACTGGCCGCGAATGTTGCGGTAGTCGTCTTCGATGAATTCCACTCTGTCCGCCAGCCCCCGGCGCTTAGCGTTTTCCCGTGCGAATGCAATCTGCTCGCGCGAAATATTGAAGGCTTTCACGCGCACGCCATAGTGCTCCGCCATGTACAACGCAAACGCGCCCCATCCGCAGCCCGCTTCGACCACTCGCTCTCCCCGCTTGAGCTGCAGCTTACGGCACACCAAGTCCATCTTGGCGATCTGCGCGTCCTCCAGTTCAACCGACGGCGATTCGAAATAGGCGCATGTGTACACCATCTCCGAATCGAGCCACAGCTTGTAGAAGTCGTTGCTTAGATCGTAGTGCCGGTGAATGTGCCGGCGGGAACCGCGGCGCGTGTTCGACTGCGTGCGCTCAAGCCACTTCGAAGCGAGGCGCGCATACCACGCGCCGGGATTCCTGTCCGAAAGCGCGCGGAAGACCGCCGTCAGCACTTCGACCATGTCTCCATCGACCTCGACGCGGCGGTTCGTATAGGCGTCGCCGAATTCGATTTCGGGGCTGAGGATTATTTTCGCGAGCGTTCGGCGATCGCGGATTATAACGGTTCCCGCCGGCTCCGAATCCTGGGGCGAAATCTCAGCGCCGCTGGGAAGGACGAGCCGCACTGGCGCTTCACCGATTACGCGGCTGAGTTTTTGGAGAAGGTAGTTTTCAAAAGCAGAAACGCCGAATTTGGTGCGCATTGTGACCTCGTACCTCGACGATTAAACTGAGCCTAAAGTACCAAAATGGAGCGCCATCAGGTCTGTGACGTACGACACTCTCCTATGTGTTGTATCCCTCTTCTATTCAGTATCATATCCAGTGTTTCCTGCATAGATGGCAGGTGCATTCCCTCGGATTCAGGGAGGCGCATGTTGAGAATTTCACTTGGCCGCGGGGCTCCCGGAGACCGCCGTCACCGCTATAAATTCGTCGCGCTCAAGCTGTACAAGAGCAAGCCAAGCACAATCAGCGTGACCAGCACATACATCCAGTCGCGCTCTTCCGCGAATGCGAATACGGAGAACGCCACACGCGCGACTGGCGTCGCAATCAAGATCAGCAATCCAAGCTGGATGATTGCCGCGGGATCGAGAGTTGAACTGCCCTTCAAAATTCCGGAAACGTGCCGCAAGTGCTCGGGCTCGCCGCGAAACGAGTGATAATCGGGCTGCGCAGCTCCGTGATGCATCAGGTAGGGAATCGCGCCGGCAAGCACCACAAATGCGGCAATCGTCACCCCGGTGCGGAGCAAGATTCCGATAATTCCTTCGGCACGCTTGTCAGACATCCGCTGCATCGCGGCGCTCATTGTACGAATTTCCCACCGAGACCATTGAAGATCATCTCGACGCCCAGCAACGTAATCACCACGCTGAAAACAACGCGCAACACCATGACCCTGGCTCCGGCCAGCAAGCGGGCTCCGAGAAGTGATCCGGCCAGTACGCCGAGCATCACCGGCATTGCCAGTCCGGGGTCGATGTAGCCGCGATTCAAGTACACACCAGCGCTCGCAGCGGCCGTGACGCCAATCATGAAATTGCTCGTCGTCGTCGAAACTTTAAACGGAAGCTTCATCGCGCGGTCCATCGCCAGCACTTTCACCGCGCCCGACCCAATCCCCAGCACGCCCGAGAGCACGCCCGCCGAGAACATCAGCCCGAACCCGGCCGGCACGTTCGACACGTGATACGACTCGAAGCCCTGCGGAGTGGGGAACGTCCCATCCAGACGGAGCAGGGAAGCGATGCGATCCGGCGCATCGGGCCTGCGCAAATCGCTCTGAGGCCGCATCGCTTGATAGGCGGAAGTGAGCAGAACAAGTCCGAACGCAATCGCAATCCAGGAGAGCCTCAAGTGGACGGCGACAACTGCACCGGTGATCGCACCCACGGTGGTAGCGATCTCGAGAAACATACCGACGCGGATGTTGGAATATCCCTCGCGTACATACGCCGCGGCGGCGCCGGACGACGTGGCTATCACGGAGACCAATGAAGCGCCGATCGCGTAGCGGATGTCCACGCCGAAGACGAGCGTGAGCAGAGGTACCACCACTACGCCGCCTCCGAGCCCGGTCAAGGATCCCAGGAATCCGGCGAGGAGGGAGCCGAGAAAGAGGAGCGCCGCCATTTCATAAGTGTTCAATTCGGGTCACCGTTGTGATTGTGCGTGGCTGGCATGCGCGTGATTCGCGGGCGTTTGAGAATTCGACCCGGGCATTCTACATTGTTAAGGATTGCCATCGCACGCGGCGATTCTCGCACTTGTCGGAATGCGCTAAAACATTCATCATAGAGTTTCGGCTTGCCTGCAATTCGGGCGCCGTAGGTGACACCGGGGAGATTGGCGTGAACGACGTTTTCATCTGTGACGCAGTGCGCACGCCCTTCGGGCGGTTCGGCGGGGCGCTAGCGACGGTGCGCGCGGACGACCTTGCGGCGATTCCGATTCGCGCGCTGATGGAGCGCAATACCGCGGTCGACTGGCTTGCGCTCGATGACGTGATCTACGGTTGCGCCAATCAAGCGGGGGAAGACAATCGCAACGTGGCCCGCATGGCGCTGCTCCTGGCAGGGATGCCGAAGGAAGTTCCGGGGGCCACCGTGAACAGGTTGTGCGGTTCGAGTCTGGAAGCTATCTCGATTGCCGCTCGCGCCATCAAGGCCGGCGAGGCGGACCTGATGATCGCCGGCGGCGTCGAGAGCATGACGCGGGCGCCGTTCGTCATGGGCAAGTCGGAGAAAGCGTTTAGCCGCGACGCGCAAGTGTACGACACGACAATCGGCTGGCGTTTCGTGAATCCGCTCATGAAAAGTAAGTACGGCGTCGATTCCATGCCTGAGACCGCCGAAAATGTTGCCGAGGAATATCACGTATGTCGCCAGGACCAGGACGCTTTCGCGCTCAGAACGCAGCAGCGCTGGGCCCGCGCGCACGCAGCCGGTTTTTTCAAGAATGAGATTGTGACCGTGCCCGTGCCCCAACCGAAAGGTGACCCCAAAATCTTCGACACGGACGAACAGCCGCGCCCGGACACAACCCTGGAAGCTCTGCAGAAGCTCAAGCCAATTGTGAAGCCGAATGGCACCGTCACGGCGGGGAATGCCTCTGGCATCAACGACGGCGCTTGCGCGTTGCTGCTGGCCTCGAAATCAGCTGTTGAAAAATACAAACTCACTCCGCGTGCGCGTGTGCTCGCCACGGCGACTGCCGGTGTTGCCCCGCGCGTCATGGGATTTGCGCCATCGCCAGCCTCGCGGAAAGTCTTTGCCAGGACCGGATTGCAACTCTCGCAAATGGACGTCATTGAGCTTAACGAAGCGTTTGCGGCCCAGGCGCTCGCCGTCACGCGCGATCTGGGCCTTCCGGATGACGCGCCGCAGGTAAACCCCAATGGCGGTGCGATTTCAATTGGCCATCCGCTGGGCGCGAGCGGCGCAAGGCTTGTTACTACCGCGATGTATCAACTCCAGGCGACCCGGGCTCGGTATGCGCTCTGTACCATGTGCATCGGCGTGGGGCAGGGCATCGCCACCATCATCGAGCGCTGCTGAAGTTTTTTCGCGAAGAACAGTTCATCGCCACCTGCGCTGCGCGAACGAACGTATCAACACGCGGTGCAGCCCTCCGGCTCAGTCCGCCTAAACTTGTTCCGTTTTCAACCGATAACTCCTAACGGAGCCATATGGTCTCGGATTTCGACAATCCCGCAATCTTTAGAACGATCCTCGATAGTCTCCAGACCGGAATTTATCTGGTGGACCATGACCAGAAAATTCTGTTCTGGAACGACGGGGCGGAACGTATTACCGGATATCTTCGGCAGGACGTGCTGGGACGATTCTGCGTCGAGAGCTTATTGGCGAATCAAGGCACGCAAGACAGGTTTGCGTCCGACGCCGCCGCCGCAATAGCCGCAGTTCTTCGCGATGGCAGGCCCGTGGCAGTCAACGTCTCGCTGTGCCACAAAGAAGGGCACCGTGTTCTCGTAAGGCTTCGCGCGGTTCCGATTCGAAATAGTCATGGAACGGTGATCGGTGCAGCGGAGAGCTTCGAGGAAAGCCTTACGGTTTCAAGTTGGGACCGTCGTCAAGGGAAGCTCGCGGTTTTCGGGTGCATTGACGAAGAGTCCGGCGTGTTCAACCGGGAATTCCTTCTCTTTCAAATCCGCGAGCGCCTCGAAACGTTCAACCAGTATCGAATCCCGTTCAGTGTCCTGTGCATTCAGGTCGACCAGATCGATCATTTCCAGGCGGCGCGCGGTATCCGGGCCGTCTCCGCCATTCAGCGCGCGGTGGCGCAAACCCTTGGAAACAGCCTGCGGCCTACCGATCTATTGGGCCGCCTTTCGGAATGCCACTTTCTCGCAGTACTTGCCGAGTGCAAAAACGTCGAAATCGAAAGCGTTGCCAAGCGTCTCGGGAAGATGGTCGGTTACACGGAAATCAGCTGGTGGGGCGACAAGCTGACGGTTACGGCTTCGTTCGGGGGGACTTCGTCGGTTCCGGGTGATACGGTTGAGTCGATTGTGGCGCGCGCGGAAGCATCGCTGACGGGGGGCGACGCAATCGGCGGAAACCGAATCACGGTCCCGGCGCAATAGCGATTGGTCATATTGGGAGGAATGGATCGCGATGTTCACGATTATTGGAATCGTCGTGGTCTTTGGCGCGGTGGTGGCCGGCTATTTGATGGAGCACGGGAACATGAAAGTGCTCATGCAGCCGGCGGAGCTAATCATCATATTGGGCGCTGCGATCGGCACAGTGCTTGTCGCCAATCCCATGCATATTCTGAAAAAAATAGCGGCCGGCATCGGTGGAGTGTTTGGCAGCTCGAAGTTCACCAAACAGCGATACCTCGAATCGCTCAAGATGATGTACGAGCTCTTCGGCCGCGCCCGAAAAGACGGACTGATGGCTCTCGAAACGGATAGCGACGCGCCGGACCAGAGTCCGATACTTTCTAAATATCCAACTTTCCTGAAGGACCATCACGCGCTGGCGTTCGTCTGTGATTCGATTCGGCTCGCGTCGAGTGGCGGCATCGACCCTTTTGACGCCGACCAGATGATCGAGCGCGACATGGACGTCCATCATCATGGCGCCACGCAGCCAATTGAAGCGCTTTCGACGATGGCCGATTCGCTGCCCGGGCTCGGAATCGTGGCGGCCGTTCTGGGGGTGGTCATCACGATGAGTGCGCTCGGTGGGCCACCGGAAGAAATTGGGAAGAAAGTGGCGGCAGCCCTGGTTGGGACGTTTCTCGGCATTCTCCTCTGCTATGGCCTGGTGGGACCGATTGCTTCGAACATGGGAAAAGCGGCCGTGGAAGAGCACGCCTACTACAACGTCCTTCGCGTTCTGATTGTGTCGTTTATGAAAGGCAATGCTCCCAGCACAGCCGTCGAAATCGGACGCCGGGCGATCCCCGGGCACTTGCGGCCGGATTTTCAGGAAACGGAGAAATTCATCAAGGACAAGACAGACGCTCCGGCAGTTGCTGCGGCGGCGTAGCCCACATCCGCAAGCACAATGATCACGAAACCACCCATCATCATCATTAAGAGATCCGTCGGCCATGGCGGCCATCACGGAGGCGCCTAGAAAGTCGCGTACGCCGATTTCGTCACGGCGATGATGGCCCTTTTCATCGTGCTGTGGCTGATGAATTCCAGTAAACAGATCCAGGAAGCCGTAGGGGGCTATTTCAAGGATCCCACCGGAACATCCAAAAAAATCGGCAGCGACATGCAAGGGGCAGGCCGGAATTTTACCATTACGAAAGACAACATGTCCGAATTGAAGCAGGAATTGCAGCGGGCGATCCGGGAGGTTCCCAACATCGACAAATTGAAGAATCATATCGACATGACCGTCACGAACGAAGGCCTCCGCATCGAGCTTATGGAGTCTGCGAGCGGCACCTTTTTTGAGAGCGGCAGCTCGAAAGTTAACGAAGACGGAAAAGACATACTCGTCGCGCTCGCGCACGAATTGGGAAAGCTACCGAATAAGATTTACGTCGAAGGGCACACTGACTCCAAGCCGTACGCCGAGACAAGCAACTACACGAACTGGGAATTGTCCGCGGATCGCGCCAATGCCACGCGGCGATTGATTCAGGCAAACGGCGTGAATCCCGAACAGGTGACGCAGGTTCGAGGATTCGCCGACCAGAATCTTCGCAAGCCGGACGCGCCACTGGACCCCTCGAACCGCCGAGTGTCGATGATCGTGCAATACCTCGTCAAAAGGCCGGAAGAAAGCGAGTCTCCCGCTCCCAAAGAGGGCAGCTCGGAGCAGAAACCGGCCGAGAACTCGAGCCCAAAATCGTCATCGTCCGAGCACTAGCCATCAGCCCGCGCCGAAACATCGGCGGTCGCTGGTGCGCGGGACAGGTATCCACGACACTTCCTATCACCAGCGCTTGTTGACTGCCATACCTCGAGTTGTCATCGCCTTGTCATCCCTCAGCCCGTGCGATAGAGTAGCCGCCTTCTCTGCGGGGGCGCACATGATGACGGGTACCGGTCAGGTCAAATTGAAAGTATTGATTCGCCGCGCCGCGATCCAAAAGCGGGTCCGCGAAGTCGCTCTGCAGATCACCAAAGATTTCAAAGGAGAGCGCGTCCACATCATCGGTGTTCTAAAGGGTGCGTGCATTTTCCTCTCCGATCTGGTGCGCGAGATCAGTCTCGACACCTCAATCGATTTCATCGCGGTTTCGAGTTATGGCAAGGGGAAGCAGAGTTCCGGCCAAGTGCGCGTCCTGAAGGATCTTGACAGCAGCATCGAAGGGCTCAACGTCGTCCTCGTCGAAGACATTCTGGACACAGGCCTCACTCTGAGCTATCTGATTCGCGTCCTGCAGCAGCGCAAACCGAAGACGCTTCACATCGCCGCGCTACTCGACAAACCGTCTCGCCGCATCAAGGAAGTGAAAGCGAATTACGTCGGTTTCACGATTCCCAACGAATTCGTCGTAGGCTATGGCCTCGATTACGCCGAGCGTTATCGCAATTTGAAAGACGTCTGCGTTCTCAGCCTTCGCCCGGAATAAACGTGGCGCGCAAAGTCCTCACTGTGCGGGACCTCGAAGCGATAGCTGCATGCGGCGAGGTCAGCGTCCCGCTCGATACGATCGTTACGCCGCTCGCGCGCGACGAGGCTGAAGCTCGCGGCATCGCGATTCGCTTCGAAGATCCGAAGCCGGTGGGCCCGGAAGGCGCGGCAAGCGCTCCCGCGCGCGTCGTTGCGATTGGAGCCGATCACGGCGGCTTCGACCTAAAAGAAGAATTGAAAGGTTACCTCATCGCGTGGGGATACTCCGTTCTCGACCAGGGCACATCGAGCCGCGATGCCGTTGACTATCCCGATTTTGCGGAAGCAGTCGCGAACGCTGTGGTGCGCGGCGACGCTTCGCGCGGCATCGTGATCGACAGCGCCGGTATCGGCTCGTCGATCGCGGCGAACAAGGTCCCGGGAGCCCGCGCGGCGCTATGTTATGATAGGGCCACCGCGCGAAACAGCCGTGAGCACAACGACGCGAATATCCTTTCGCTTGGCGCTCGTTTGATTCCGGCCGAAGTCGCACGCGAGATTCTGGCAGCTTGGCTTGAAACGCCGTTCGCCGGCGGCCGCCATCAAAAGCGTGTTGACAAGATTCGAGCGATCGAGAAGCGGCATCTAAAATCCTGAGCCGCGCTGCCAGGTTTGGCAAAGCTGCGGCAAATTGCACCACTGGAGTGCCGGGTGGACCAGCAGCAACTGGAAAAAGTGATTCAGGCCATCACCGAAGAAATCCTCGGCTACCTCGGCAACGAAAAATGCACCGACCTTTGCGGCCTCGAAATTGACGAGCTCGTCTGCCCGGGTTGCGACGAGCGGTGCGCCGAGCGTTGCGCCCGCAAGACGCGCAAAGTGGTCGAAGCGGGTGCGGCGCGGATATCCGCCGGCGCCACAGTTGGCCCGATCGAAGGCGATATCGCGCGCCTCATTGATCACACGCTGCTGAAGCCGGACGCCACGCGTGAAGACATTCGCAAAATCTGCGTCGAAGCGCTGAAATTCGGATTCGCCTCCGTCTGCGTCAATCCCTGGAACGTGTCGCAAGCCGCCGAATTGCTTCGTGGAAGCGAAGTGCGCGTGTGCACAGTCGTCGGCTTTCCGCTCGGAGCTACTCTCCCGCAAGTGAAACAATTTGAAGCGGAAGAAGCTATCAAGCTGGGAGCGCAGGAAATTGATATGGTCATCAATATCGGCGCGCTCAAGTCCGGCCTCACGGAAGCCGTCGAAGCCGATATTCGAGGCGTTGCCGACGCCAGCCACCGCGGCGGAGCGATTTGCAAAGTAATTCTTGAGACGTCGCTCCTCACGACGGAAGAAAAAGTCCGCGGTTCGCTCGCTGCAAAGAATGCCGGCGCGGATTTCGTGAAGACATCTACTGGTTTCAGCACCGGAGGTGCCACCGCAGAAGATGTTCGCTTGATGCGCGCCGTGGTGGGCGACGGGCTCGGCGTGAAAGCTTCAGGCGGAGTGAGAAGCCTTGAAGACGTTCAGAAGATGGTGCAGGCCGGCGCCACTCGCATCGGCGCGAGCGCCAGCGTGAAGATACTCGAACAAGCCCGTGCAGGCGTGCCCGGAGAAGCCGCAGCGGCCGCAATCCCGAGTGGAAATTACTAGCTTTGGATCGCCATCCACTCCCTCCTGAGCCGCCTATCTCGCCTGATATAATGTTCCCTGCCGGAATCAGCCCGACCGAAATGCATTCTGCGCCGGCGATTGCAGAAACGTCGCGAGGGAGCGCCCGCACGCGTTAGCCAAATGGATTCAACGGAACTCAATTCGAAAGTGGAAATCCCTGCTGAGACGCTGTCGATCCTCGCCGACATCAGCCAGGAGATAAACGCCTCGCTGAATCTGGACGAAGTGCTTGCGACCGCCGCGGCGCAAATCAAGCGCCTCATCGACTACGAAATTTTTGCCGTCCTGCTCCCTGAAAAAAATACCGATCAAATGTATTTTCGCTTTGCCATCGGCCACCGCCCCGAAGTCGTCGAGCACTGGCGCATCCCGATGGACGAAGGAATCATTGGCTCAGCGGCCGCCACCGGCCAACCGATCCGCGTAGGCGACGTCACAAAGGACAAGCGCTATTTGAGCGCCGTCGAAGGCGTCCGCTCCGAACTGGCCGTTCCGCTCGTTCTCGGAGGACGCGTCATCGGCGTTCTCGATATCGAAAGCAGCCAGCCGGATTACTTCACGCCCGACCAGCAAAATATTTTGACGCTCGTCGCCAGCCGTATCAGTACGGCGATCGAAAATGCGCGCCTCTTCGAGCATGAGCGGAATCAAGCGGAAACTCTCCTTCTTCTCAACGAGGTGGGCCGGGAAGCGAATTCAACTCTTCGCGTCGAAGAAGTGCTCCGGCGCGCCGCCGAACTCACGAAGCGCGTGATTGATTACCAGATTTTCAGCATCTTGCTGTACGAGGAAGCGGACCACGTTTTTCGCCATCGCGTGAACGTGAAATTCGGCCAGCGCGTTCAGGAAAAACACGCCGTTCCGGCGCATGAGGGCATCGTCGGCGCGGCCGCCACTCTCCGCCGCCCGGTCGTGGTTCCGGACGTCACGCTCGACCCGCGCTACCTCATGGTCAATCCCGAAACGCGGTCGGAACTGGCCGTCCCAATGCTCTACAAAGATCGCGTCATCGGTGTCATGGATCTCGAGAGCCCGCAGCTGAACTATTTCACGCCGGACCACGTTCAGGTCCTCTCGATTCTTGCCGCGCAGTTCGCCGTGTCGCTCGAAAACGCGCGCCTCTACGAGCAGGTGGCTCGCGATGAAGCGCGCATGGAGCGCGACCTCACCGCTGCCCGCCGCATTCAGGGCGCGATGTTGCCGCGTCTTCCGGGGCTGGAGTTCGGGCTCGATATCGCCGCACGCGTCGTCTCCTCGCGTGAACTGAGCGGCGACCTCTACGATTTTTTGCGTTACGGTCCCCAGGAGCTGGCGATCGCGTTAGGGGACGTCAGCGGGAAGGGAAGCGCGGCCGCACTTTACGGCGCCGTTGGCATCGGCACGCTTCGCAGCCTCGCGCCACAGAAACACCGGCCCGCCGAAATGCTTCACGCGATCAACGGGTTTCTGGGCGAGCGGATGATCGAAGGCCGCTTCATGACGCTCTGCTTCGCCACCTGGCATCGCGGCCGCCGTAAACTGCGCGTTGCCAACGCAGGGCAAGAACAGCCGTTTCTATTCCACGGCGGCCGCTGCGAAAAAATCCGTCTGGTGGGCTTTCCTCTGGGAATTTTCGAGGAGGCGACCTACGACCAGCGCAGCTTCATTCTCGATCCCGGCGACGTCGTGGTGTTTCATTCCGACGGGATTGGCGACACGACGAATCCGGCCGGCGAATTCTTCGGCCACGATCGCGTCTGCCAGCTGATCACCGCCCATCACGGTCTTTCGCCCGACGGCCTCGCCGACAAAATCCTCGAGGAACTCGACCGTTTCTCCGGCGGCGCTCACCCAGCCGACGATCGCACCCTCGTCGTCTTAAAGGTGAAGTAGAGGATACGCCTCCGCCGCGCCGGTGCGAGCGCTTACCGTTCTCCCCAACGCAATTTGCTGCGCAACACCTCAAAGTAAGTTTTCCGCGGCGGGCGGACAAACGTAACCGTATGCTCGGACTTGGTAATCACCACACGGTCCGCTGAGCCCAGCTCGAATCCGATCTGCCCATCGAGCGTCATGTAGACGCGCTCATCGGCGGCCGAAAAATCTATCTCCATCCGTGAGGAATCCGGAATCACGAGCGGACGGTTCGTCAGCATATGAGGACAAATCGGCGTGATTACAAACGCATCGATTCCCGGCTGCACGATTGGCCCGCCCGCCGCCAGCGAATATGCCGTCGAGCCGGTGGGAGTCGCCACGATCAGCCCGTCGGCGCGATACCGCGCCACATGGTCGCCATCCACGTACAAATCAAAATCCAGCATGCGCGAGAGCGCGCCTTTATTCACCACCGCATCGTTGAGCGCTGTCTGCCGCTCTCCCGCTTTGCCGTTGCGGAATATCTGCGCCTCGAGCATCATCCGTTCGCCGGCACGGTGCTCCCCGCGAAGCACGGATTCCAGCATGGGATACAACTGGTCGAGTGTGATTGTGGTGAGGAATCCGAGGCTGCCGAGATTCACCGCGAGGATGGGTACATCGTGCTCGCGCAAAGAGCGCGCCGCCGATAGCAGCGTCCCATCGCCGCCGAGAACAATCAGCAAATCAACCTTCTCGCCGATTGCTTCACGCGCAACGCAAGGCACCTGCAGCTCTACACAGCCCTGCGTTTCCACATCCACGTACACTTCGATCCGGCGGTCGCGAAGCCAGGCAATCAGCGGTGGAACCACCGACGCCACCATTTCCTTAATCGGTTTGCAAACGATTCCAATGGCTCGAATCATGGTTGGCGCGTGAATTCTAACCTACCCGCTCCGGCGCGCGTGCAGAAAAAACTCCTGATTGCCCTCTGTACCTGTGATCCGGCTGGGGCGAACGGCGGCGATTTCGAGTCCGAGCCCTGCCGCTCCGGCCCGCACCTGCTCGATTGCCCTTTCCTGCAGCGCGGCGTCGCGCACGATGCCTCCTTTTCCCACGGCGCTCTTCTCGAGCTCGAATTGCGGCTTGATCAAAATTAGAAAGTCCGCGCCCGCCTTTGCGAGGGGGACAATCGCCGGGAGAACCTTCGTCACGGAGATAAACGAAACGTCCATCGTTACTAGCTCCACCTGCTCACCCACATCCCCGGCTTTGAGATACCGCGCGTTTTTTTCAATCGCCACCACGCGCGAATCCTTCTGCAGTTTCCAATCGAGCTGGTTCACCGTCACGTCTACCGCATACACACGTTTCGCTCGATTCTGCAGCAGGCAATCGGTGAACCCGCCCGTCGAGCTGCCCACATCAAGGCAAATCTTCTCGCGCGGCGTAACACCGAAATCCTCGAGCGCCCCTTCGAGTTTCAATCCGCCGCGGCTCGAATAGCGCAGCCCATCTCCTGCCAGCTCCAGCCGAGCATCGGTCGCGACGCGGCTTCCCGCCTTCTCCATCCGCTCGCCATTCACGCGCACTTGTCCGGCAAGCAGCAGCGCCTGCGCACGTTCGCGCGAAGGCGCAAGCCCGCGCTCCACAATCAGTACGTCCAGCCTCGTCTTTCCCGGTTTTGAAGTCATGTTCGGGGGAGGAATTGTGCCACTACTTCGAATTATTTTGCCGGGACGGTTCTGCGTGGGGCCAATCAGCTACGACCGCCGCGCCACGAGAAACTGCGCCAGTTCCCGTAGCTTCGCCGCGCGCTCGCCGTAGCACTCAAGTTCCTTCAATGCCTTCGAGGCGAGATCTGCCGCGATGTCGCGCGACTGCAAAATCCCAAATAGCGCCGGATACGTCGCCTTCTGCTGGGCTTGATCCTTACCGGCGGTTTTCCCGAGGGCCGCCGACGACTCTTCCACGTCGAGAATGTCATCCACGACTTGAAACGCCCAGCCAATATTTTCGCCGAATCGCCGCAATCGCTCGACGTCCTCGTTTGTCGCGCCGCCTGCGATTCCTCCCGCCACAATCGACGCACGAATCAGCGCCGCCGTTTTCGAGCGGTGAATGTATTCCAGCGTCCCGATGTCCGGCACTTTCCTCTCCGCCTCCAAATCCGCCACCTGCCCGCCGATCATGCCGCGGTCTGTCCCAGCTGCCTGCGCAATCGTCGCCAGGATATTCAGCCGCCGCTGCGGTTCTACAGGCACGAACGCCAGCGTCTGGAACGCGAGTGTCAGCAGCGCGTCACCAGCGAGAATCGCAATCGCCTCGCCGAACACTTTGTGGCACGTCGGTTTCCCGCGTCTCAGATCGTCATTGTCTAGCGCGGGCAGGTCGTCGTGAATCAGTGAATAGGTGTGGATGAACTCGAGTGCGCACCCGGTGGAAACCGCTGCGACGGGATTCTCGCTGAACATTCCCGCGGATTCGAGGCACAAAATAGGCCTGATGCGTTTACCGCCGGCAAACACGCTGTAGCGCATCGCCTTGTGAATCGATGCGGGGTGAGCGTCTTCACGCGGGAGCAGGCCATCGAGCGCTTCCTCGATTCCCGCGCGATCCGCTTCAAAGAATTCAGGAAGGCTCATGTCGTTGGTGGGGCGAACAAAGAAATGGAGTCGGGCGCGCGTTTCGCGCCGGCGCCATTAGGACGCGTCATCTTCGGGCTCGAATGGCTCCGCGGCGATCTTGCCGTCCGCCTTCTTCAACAAAATCTCTACGCGGCCTTCGGCTTCTTCGAGCTGCTTCTGGCATTCCCGCGAAAGCTTCACGCCCTCTTCGAACAGCTTCATCGCTTCGTCGAGCGAAAGCTCCACGCTCTCGAGGCGCTTCACTACTTCTTCGAGCCGCGTTAGCGACTTCTCGAAGTCTCCCTTGCGCGGCGTTTCGGCTGCTTTATTGCTCGCTGAACTCATCATGCCTCAGTGCGCAGCGCCTACCGCTGGCAGCGCGCACAAAAAAATGTCGACCGGCCGCCCTGCTCGATCCGCTTCACAAGCTGGCGGCATGCCCGGCAATTCTTTCCCTCGCGCCCGTAGACTCGCAAGATACTCTCGAGTCCCTGAAACCACCACTGCGGGTCTCGAAAGTTGGGAGCGGGGTTGCTACAGCATTCTAGCGCACGATGCAGAACGTCAACAATGGCCTTGTGCAGACGTCGCGTTTCCACGGCATTCAAGCGATTCGCGCGGCGCCGCGGGTTGATGCGCGCCCGCCACATCGCCTCGCTCGAATAGATGTTGCCGATGCCCGCGATCTTATTCTGGTCGAGCAGGAATAATTTGAGCGGCCTGCTGCTCGCGCGCAGCAGCTCACCAAATCGCACGGCTGTAAAATCACGCGCGAGCGGTTCGATGCCCATTTTCTCGATCCCGGAGATTGCCCCCGGCGACTCCACGAAGAGCACCCGGCCGAAGTGCCTCCGGTCGACAAACCCGAGCGTCCCGTCGTCCGTCTCGAGCGCTACGTCGATGTGCCCCGAGGTCTTGCGCGAATCAAACCAGACGAGCTGGCCGTCGAGCCGGAAGTGCATCACGAGCGCGCAGCTTTCTAATCTGAGAATCAGATACTTACCGCGTCGCTTCACCGAGCGAATCTTCTGCCCACGGACGGCGCGCTCCATTGCCGCGGCAGCCTGCTTCGCCCCGCGCCCCGACGACGGTCGCACCGCTATCGAATGAATCACCCGGCACCGGCGAATCACACGCCCTTCAACAAGCGGCCTTAGTGCCCGCGCCACCGCTTCAACTTCAGGAAGTTCCGGCATTAGCCCCAACCAACTATTTCGCCATTCTGAAGCCGCCCGATTAAGATAGCCGAAGTACCAGCGCGCAACCACTCAAGCGATCACGTTGGCCTAGCGCTCCTCGCCCGTGCTTTCCGGCTCACTCCGCAGGCGGCGCACTCCCGCCTACCGGCACCAGCGTCAGCCGGTGAGCCCTCATCTTCTCCTCGGCCGCTTCGCTAAACGGCGCCTGAATCCCTCGCCCCGCAAACCACTCCGGGAACTGGTCGCGATAGTATGGGCTCGCGAACTGCCCTGACTCTCCCGTCGTAATCTCCATCAGCGAATTATCAAAATTCGACAGATCGGAAACCACCCGCATCGCCGGACCGTGGCCCACTCCCATCGCCCTCACCGTATCGATCGTCCCGCCCTCGGCGTAAGGCCCAATGCTGAAGATCGAGTGCAACGTCCCGCTGCGCCCGATCGGATGCAACATATTCAGCGGATGCAAGCGTCCCCACTTCCATTGCATCACGTCACTTGTCCGCGTTTCCCGGGCGAGCCCTTCTACCGCATCATTCGCGCTGGAAATCAACAGCAGGTCGTAGTTCACCACACCCTTCGGGAGCCACGCCGCCGGTCGCTCATTCAAAATGTTTTCGAGGAAAATCTTGTCGCGCCACCAGACGTCGTTGTAAACACTCTGCGGCTCCCACAATTCGTATTTCGCAGTCTCATCACCCAGATACGGCGCGAGCAGATTGTGAAACAGCGCATGCCGCGTGCATTCGACGAATGAAGTCTCGTACGAGTCAGCCGATGCCCGCGCGTCCCATCCGACCAATCCGGCAATCAACTTCTGCGTTCGCGGGTCCCGCGGAGGAGTTGATTGCGCAGCGCTCAAAAGCTGTTTCGCCAGAAACTGATTCGGTAAACTCAAAATATCGTTCTGTACCGCATTCAAATCCTCGGGCTTCAAACCGGTTCGGCCAGCCAGCAATTGATAGATTCGCTCCGTGCGAAAAGGCCCGGCTTGCCGGTCAGTCAAAGAATACTTGTAACCGGGTCCCACGGTGCGCGCATTGGCCGTCGCGATAATCCCTTCCGGCGGATTCAGCACTCGCGGTAGCTCTTCAAACGGAATGTAACCCTTCCACTCGAAGTCGTCCGTATCGCCCGGAACCGGGAGTCCTCCATTCCCATTCGTTCGAATCGGTATCCGCGCCGGAACCGTGAATCCAATATTTCCATCCACATCCGCGTAAATCGTATTTTGCCCGGGTCCGGCAATATGGCGAGTCACCTCGATAAATTGCTCCCAATTGCCGGCTCGTCCCAGCAACGGAAATCCGAAGTCGAGTCCGCCGGGTTCGAGGGCAGTCCATCGCAGCGCGTATGCGTGACTGCCCGTTTCTGGGGAGTCGCGATACACAATCGGCCCGTGCCTTGTCACGGTCACGTCGAATTCCACATCTGGCTTCCCGAGAACGCGAATCTTTTCCTTCCGAACCTCCGCCGCAATCCATTTCCCGTTCGCGCGGTAGTTCAAGGGATTCGCGGGATCGAACGTCTCGGCATACAAATCTTGCACGTCCACATTGCTGTTTGTGAATCCCCAGGCAATTCGATCGTTGTGACCGATAATCACAAGCGGCGCGCCGGGCAGTGCAAAGCCTTCCACGTTCCAACCAGGCGCAGTTAGATGAACCAGGTACCAGATACACGGCACTCCCAACACAAGGTGCGTGTCATTCGCCAGCAGCGGTTTACCTGACGACGTGTGGGCACCGCTTACCACGAAATTATTGCTCCCGATAATTTCCGACGATTCCTCTTCGAACTGCGCCAAAAAATCGCGCGCGGCATCCCAATTCCGAGGAGCGAACGGAGCCATTTCGGCTACCCGTGGCCTTGAAGCTTCGCCGGGTGCTGCCTTCGGTCCGGCACCTCCCGCCTTCGCACGCGACGGCTCCGCAACCCGGCCCACGATGTAATGGTCAAGGGGCGAATCCGCCGCAAACATCTGCGCCGCCCGCTCCGGTCCCACCTTCGCCATCACCTGCGCCCGGTTCAATTTCGATTTCCAGGTTGTTGTCAGAGTCTTCCACATATACAAGCTGACCAAATACGTGTCTGTCGGGGTCCACGGCCGCGGTTTATAGCGCAGCAACGAAAATTCCACTGGCAAATGCTTCTCTCGCTCGGCAATGTATTGGTTCACGCCTCGCGCGTACGCTTCCAGCATCCCCCGAATCTCCGGGCTCGACTCCGCCGCCGCCCGCTCCGCTGCCTGTCGCATTCCGAGCGTCCGGTTCTCTTCGTCGAATTTCAGGGCCTGCGGCCCCACAATCTCAGACAATTCTCCCGCCGCCACCCGCCGCAGCAAATCCATCTGCCACAACCGGTCCTGCGCCATCACGTATCCCTGCGCCATCACCAGATCGTCCGCTGACTTCGCACGAATCCACGGCCGTCCCCACTGATCACGATCGACGATCACGCCTGCCTTCAACCCCGCCACTGCCGCCTGCCCATCGAGCATCGGCAGCGCCCGGTGAACGATCCACCACCCAGCCAGCATCGCAAGCCCCGCCAATACCAGCAACGCCGCAATCACATTCCGTGCAATCCGTGAACCACGTGTCATTTCGTTGGTCTCGTCTTTCTTGTTGTCGTTCGCGCGCGCGTGAAGAGCGCGCCGGAGTGTAGCCCACCGCTTCGAGCCCCGCAACCGCACCCCTCTGCGATCTGCAGGCAATTCGCGGTTCGCCGCCGTGCCAGCCCTGCGATAGAATGCCGCTTAGTCGATCGATGAACGCGCCAGCTACTGTCGTCCCCGAAACCGCCTGCTGTATCGTTGGCGGCGGTCCCGGCGGTGCAATTCTAGCCTTGCTGCTCGCGCGCCGGGGTGTACGCGTCACGCTCCTCGAAATGCACAAGGATTTCGACCGCGAGTTTCGCGGCGACACGGTCCACCCTTCTACCCTCGAGATACTCGACCAACTAGGTCTCTCCGGCCGCCTTCACCAGTTCCGCCACGCCACCGTCGTCAGCCCTGCCATCCAAACCGCCGACGGCCCGTTCACGCCGCTGAATTTCAAACACCTCAAAACGAAATTTCCGTACATCCTGATGCTTCCGCAGAAAAATCTTCTAGAACTCCTTACCGCGGAAGCGGGGAAGTACCCGAATTTCCGCCTCGAAATGGGCGCGAATGTCACCCAGCTCATCACCGGCAACGGCACCGTACAAGGCGTCCAGTACGAGCAGGACGGCGCCCAGCACGAACTCCGCGCTCTCCTTACCATCGGTGCCGATGGCCGTTTCTCGCGCGTCCGGCGCCTCATCGGCATCGAGCCTATTGGCACATCGCCTCCCATGGACGTTCTCTGGTTCCGTCTGCCGCACCTCCCGGAGGATCCTCCCTCGATTGGCGGCGCATTCGGCGGCATCGGCAAAGGTCACATGGTCATTGGTCTCGACCGCGCCGATTACTGGCAAGCGGGTTACATCATCATGAAGGGAAGTTACCAAGCGGTTCGAGCCGAGGGCATCGAAGGCCTGCGGCGCCACATCGTCGAAATTCTACCGTCGCTCGCAAAGCACGTCCTTGCGCTTACCGACTGGCAACAGATTTCGCTGCTCTCGGTCGAATCGAATCGCTGCCCGCGCTGGTACGCAGTGGGCGTCCTCCTCATCGGTGACGCTGCCCATGTGATGTCACCGGTGGGAGGAGTCGGCATCAACTACGCCATCCAGGACGCCGTCGTAGCTGCGAATCTCCTCACCAAGCCGCTCCTCGCCGGCCGGTTAACCCTCGATGACTTGAAATCCGTCCAGCGCAAACGCGAATGGCCCACGCGCATCATGCAATTCATCCAGACGCAAATTCAAAAGCGCATCGTCGCTGGCGCTCTCCGGTCCACTCAAATGATTCGCATCCCGTGGCTCATACGAGTATTCTTCCGCATCCCCTACCTCCGCGACATCCCGTCGCGCGTCATCGCCTTTGGCCCGGCTCGCGTACGCCTTGAAAACTAGTCCACTCCAGCGCAAACGCCGGCTCCCGCGGCGCCAGTCCGACAGTGCCAGCTTCGCCGGCCCTTCAGCGGATTTCTCCTCTACCGCCGCACAACTTGCTAAAATCGCACTCGATGGCCGCCCCATCCGTCCCGTCATCGCCCGGCGCGAAATCATGACCACCCATCCGCGCGCTCGTATGGACCGCCCGCAATGATCGCTCTCCGCCTCTTCGCCGTTCTCTTTCTCGTGGGCATGAACGCTTTCTTCGCCGCCGCGGAATTTTCGCTCGTTGCCATTCGCATTTCGCGCGTCCGCCAACTCGTCGAAGCCGGCGACCTGCGCGCGAAAATCGTCGAAAGCCTTCTTGGCGACGTTGGGCGCGTCGTTTCCGCCGTCCAGGTCGGCATCACGATCGCGAGCCTGCTCCTCGGCTATCTGGGAGAACTCACGCTCTCCGGAATTCTCTCGCCGCTCGTGGCTGCGATCCCGCGCCCGTGGGCAAAAGTCGTCGCCCACGGCGCCGGCCTCATTCTCGCTTTCGGCCTGCTCACGATGCTGCAGGTTGTCCTCGGTGAACTCGTCCCGAAAAGCCTCAGCCTCGCCCGCGCCGAACGCGTCGCGCTCCTCATCGCGCGCCCGTTCCACTGGTTTTTGAACACGTTCAGCTGGGCCATCGATCTTCTCGACGGCATCGCCGAAAAGATGGTCAGCGCGCTGGGTGTCGTCTCTCCGCACAGCCATACCCTCGTTCGTTCCACGGAAGAATTGCAAGTGATGGTGCAGCAGGCTCACGACCGCGGCCTCATTCCCGCCGCCGAAGTAAAATTCATTCAAAGCGCGATGGAACTTGGCCAGATCGAAGTCCGCGAAGTGATGGTTCCGCGCCCCGACGTACACGCGCTACCTGTCGACGCGACACTTGAAGACACAATGCGCATGTTTGCCACCACGCAGCGCTCCCGCATCCCCATCTACGAAGGCTCGCTCGACCACATCCTCGGCTTCGTTCACATCAAGGACATGATCTGGATCCTCCTCAAGCGCGCCCGCACCGCCGAAGAGCGGCAGCCGCCCGCCGGGTTTAATCTGCGTTCGATGCTGCGCGACGTGCTCATCGTCCCAGAAACGAAGCGTGCCAGCGAACTTCTCCTCGAATTCCGCGCTCGCCGCACGGGCCTCGCGATGATTGTCGACGAATTCGGCAGTATCCTCGGCATCGCCACCCTCGAAGACATCCTCGAGCAAATGGTCGGCGAAATTCACGACGAGTTCGACGTCGTCGAGCGTCCGCTCACCCTCGCGGACGGTTCCATGATCTTCGACGGCGCCACCAACGTTCGCGACCTCGAATCGCAGTACAACGTCACTGTGCCCGAGGATAGCTCCTACGAAACCGTCGGCGGTTTCATCCTTCACCACCTCGGCTTCATCCCTCGCGGCGGTGAAAGTTTTGAAGCCCACGGTTTCCGTTTTACCGTAATGGAAATGGACCACCGCCGCGTCTCGCGCGTTAAAATAAAATCCGTTCGCCCGGCCGAACCGCCCGCGAGCGAACAGCCACCAGCCGGGCATGCAGCGTCGGCAGATTTAGCCACGCAGTTCGTAGATACGGACTCTGACGCCGGGAAGCATCCTCGAAAAGAAATCGCAAAAGCCCGCCGTGCCGCTCACAGGAAAGCAAACACCTGACAATGACCGCGCGCGCGCACCGTACAGATTGCGGGCTTAAGTGGCACAGGCATTCCAGTTTACCCGGAGGCAGGAGGCGCCTGTGCTCTTACGAGCAATCAGCTGCCACAAGCAAAAGCCGTCCGCGTACCGACCGCTCCCGCGGCCAAGGAATTCCCCATGGCTAAATTCATCTCCCTGCGCTTGCTCTTCGCCCTCCCCGCACTCTGGCTCATCCTCACAATGGTTTTCTTGCTCGCCCACATCGTTCCAGGCGACCCCGTCCAGCAGATGCTTGGCGAAGGCGCCCGCACAGAAGATCTCGACCAGCTCCGTCACGCGCTCGGCCTTGACCTCCCGATCGCCACCCAATACGGCCGCTATCTCAAAGGCATCGCTCACGGAAATTTGGGCGAGTCATTCCGCTTCCAACAGCCGGTCACGCACGTAATCCTCTCGCACTATCCCGCCACGCTCGAACTGGCCATCTTTGCGCTCTTCGTCTGCGCCGCCATCGGAATCCCCGCAGGAACGCTGGCCGCGCAAAAACGAGGCCAAACGACCGACCACGCCGTTGGCGTCCTTACTCTCTTCGGACTCTCCGTCCCAAATTTCGCGCTGGGCCCGGTCCTCATTCTGATCTTTTCCGTAATTCTCGGATGGCTTCCAGTCTCGGGACGCGGCGGCCCGTCGCACCTGCTCCTTCCGGCCATCACGCTCGGAGCGGCGCTCGCGGCAATTCTCACGCGCATGGTTCGCACCTCCGTGATTGAAGAACTCTCGAGCGACTACGTTCGCACCGCCCGCGCCAAAGGGCTCTCCGACGCCGCCGTCCTTTTCCGCCACGCGTTCCGCAACGCGCTCATTCCGATCCTCACGATCCTCGGCCTACAATTCGGCACGCTCCTCGCCGGCACGATCGTTACCGAATCCATTTTCTCCTGGCCTGGAGTCGGCCGCCTCGCGGTCCAAGCCATTGAAGCGCGCGACTATCCGCTGCTCCAAGGGTGCATCCTCCTGATTGCCGTCTCCTACGTCGTCGTAAATCTCCTCACCGACTTGGTCTACGCAGCGGTCGACCCGCGGGTGCGTTTCGAATGACGGCACTCTGGAAAGCCGTTCGCGACTTTCTCCGCCACAGCAGCCCCGGCCGCGTCGGCCTCGCGCTCACATCAATCCTTGTGATCGCAGCTCTCGCAGCCCCCTGGCTCGCACCCTACAATCCTATCGTTCAAAATCTGCCGGCCCGCCTCGCCGCCCCCACTTCCGCCCACTGGATGGGCACCGACCAACTCGGCCGCGACATTTTTTCCCGCATCCTTTTCGGCGCGCGCGTCTCGATGCTCGTCAGCATCAGCGTCGTGCTGGGTGCAGGAATCATCGGGCTCGCAATCGGTTCGCTGGCAGGTTATTTCGGAGGCTGGTTCGACCGCTTCGTCAACGTCGTGCTTATCAATGCATTTCTCTCCTTCCCGGGTATTCTTCTAGCCATCGCCTTCGCTGCATTTCTCGGCCCCGGACTTGGCAAAGTGATTCTCGCTCTCGTTATCACCGGCTGGGCCGGCTACGCCCGCCTGGCCCGCGCGCAAATCCTGCAAGCGAAGGAAATGGAATACGTGCTCGCGGCCCGCTCGCTGGGCGCGAACGACGCTCGCATTCTGGTCCGCCATCTGCTCCCTAATATTCTTCAGCCGGTCCTCGTGCAAGCCACGATCGCCATGGCCGGCGCAATCCTCGCCGAATCCACTCTCAGCTTCCTCGGCGTTGGCGTCCTTGCGCCCATGCCCAGCTGGGGCGCCATGCTCAACGATGCCCGCAGCCACCTCTTTGACGCTCCGCATCTCGTAATTTTCCCGGCCCTCGCTGTGATGACCGCCGTTCTCGCCTTCAACCTCCTCGGCGACGCTCTCCGCGACTGGCTCGACCCCCGCATGCGCGCCCACCTAATCGTCACTACCCTCGCCCGCTAAAATGGTTTTCGTACCGCCAGCATCCTGTCGCCGCTTTTCTCTGTCGATTTTGTAGCGCCGGGCTTCAGACCGGCAGGTGATGACTTGGGGGTTCTCACATACCGCACCTAAATTGCATCGCATGCTATTTCTCATGGCCAACCCGATGATTCAGCGCAAAAAAGATGGCAGGGATCTTGGTGTTATGCACAATTGCGGCGGGCATCCTCGCCTACTATTTCCTCCGTCCGAAACCAAATCATCGACTCGATGCAATCAAACAAGACATCCAATCAAAAATCCGCACAGGAATGACTCGCGCCGAAGTGGAGCCTTTCCTAACTCAAAGAGGAATCGAACACAGCTATTTCCCAGACATCGACAAATCCGGCAACCCACACATGTCAAGATCGGAAACAGGAATGATTCGAGGAAAGTCCGACGGACTCGGCGTCAGATCCGACATCCAACTCACATTTGAATTTGACGAATCAGAAAAGCTAACGAAGTATCCGATACAGGAGGTTTTTACAGGACCTTAAGCCGGTTCTGGTTTCGGTTCCAATCCGTGTTAGGTTTCACCCCAACTCCACCGTAACTTCCGCCCCACGCCCGGCCCCCAGCGCTTTTGCAGCGCTGCCCTTATTCACCGAAATTTCGAGGTAGCCACTCGAGCCGATTACCCCAAATGGTTCGCCAGCCGTCCCGTTCGCAAACGTGGGCAGAACCTTCGTCACTTCGCCCTTGCCCACCTTGATCGCGAACTTGCTATCCGCCGCAACCAACGCAGGCGCATCTTCCGCCTTCAAATTCGTAATCAAATTACCGAAATTGTCGATCCTCAGCACGATCGCCTTGATCGTGCTCCCATTCACCTTTGGCTTCGGTATCGCAAACCGCACAAAATCTTCCACCGGATCGCCGAACGCCGATGTCTGCCAGGATTTTGAAAGCCATCCCGCCACCGGCGCAAACACGTCGCGTCCATGGAACGTATTGCTGATGGGCTGGCGGAAATAATGTTCCGAGGTGATGTGCCACGCATACAGCGCTTCCGTCGAATCATAAACCGCCGAAAGCACTCCATTGTCCGGCGCCACAAAATAGTGCTGATCGCTGGCCACCAGCAGCGGACGCCGCTGCGTTCCCACTCCCGGATCCACCACCACCACGTGAATCGTTCGCGGCGGAAAATAGTTGTACGCCTGTCCGATCGTCAGCGCTCCATCCAGAATGTCGTGCGCCAGCACGCCGTGAGTAATATCCACCACGGTCGCTTCCGGATTAATACTGTAGATCACGCCCTTCATCACCCCCACCAGGTGATCGTTCGTCCCGTAATCCGTAGTCAGCGTGATAATGGGCCGGTGCTGTGCCAACGATTGCTCCAATCGCTAACGGATGACGATTCTCATCTCTTCCTGCCGCCTCTCGACGCTAACGGACGCTCGCAACACTGTCAAGGCGGTGCGAACCAAGAAGTAACGCCGCTTCCGCGCTCTCGAACGGCTTCGACGCCCCGTGAAATTCAAAATTTCAAACTTCAAATCGCTCTTTCCCGCGCCGCCACCTTACATTTTGTCCAAAATGTTTACGCGTAGCACCCCCTTGCAATCCCGTCACATCCTGCTAGCCTTATTCCGGTGGATATCGACAGAATAACAACGCTGTGTCGCTCGACGAAGGTTCCAAAAAGGGCGAGCTGATAAATTTTTAATCGCAACAGTTAACTATTAGAAAGCGGTTAACTAGCTTAAAATAAATGCCAAACGCAACATCTAATCGTAACAAAATCAGCACAAGTCGAATTTGGAGCAGGTAGCCAAAGACGACCGATCCCATGCGCGCCTATCTTGACTACAACGCGACCACACCCGTGGACCCTGCCGTCCTCGATGCCATGCTCCCATACCTTGCCGAAAATTTCGGCAACGCCAGCTCGATCCACTCCGCCGGCCAGCGCGCCCGCGCCGCCGTGGACCGCGCCCGCGATTCTGTCGCATTGCTGCTCAACGCAAAGCCATCCGAAATCGTCTTCACCAGCGGCGGCACCGAGTCCGATAATCTCGCGATCTTCGGCGTCGCCTCTGCCGTTGCCGCGAAGTCAGCCGGCGATCGCAAGCACATCATCACCACTGCGATCGAGCATCACGCCGTCCTCAATTCCTGCCAGGCGCTCGAATCGCAGGGCCTTGACGTCACGTACGTTCGAGCCGGAAGCAGCGGGATCGTAGACCCCGGTGAAATCCGCCGCACCCTGCGTCCCGAAACAATCTTGATCAGCGTGATGCACGCAAACAACGAGCTCGGCACGATTCAACCCGTAGAAGAAATCGGCCGCATTGCCGCCGAAGCCGATGTCTATTTTCATTGCGACGCGGTGCAATCGGCAGGGAAGTTGCCGCTCGACGTGAACGCACTCGGCGTTGATTTGCTCAGCATCTCCGCGCACAAGATCTACGGCCCCAAAGGCGTAGGCGCGCTATATGTTCGAAGCGGCACGCCGCTCGCTCCGCAATCTTATGGCGGCCATCACGAGCGCGACCGGCGTCGCGGCACAGAAAACGTACCCGGTATCGTCGGCCTCGGCAAAGCCGCAGCGCTTGCGATGGCCAATCTGTCCACCGAGCCGCTGCGAATCAGTGCATTGCGCGACCGCCTCGAGCGCTCGGTCCTCGAATCCGTTCCCTCAGTCCGTGTGAACGGTGACGCAACCCACCGCGTAGCCAACACGACCAATCTGTCGTTTCCCGCAGCAGGCGGCGAAGCGATGCTCATCGCGCTCGATCTTCTCGGTGTTGCGTGCTCTACTGGCGCCGCTTGCTCCTCCGGTGCCGTCGAGCCGTCTCACGTTCTTCTCGCGATCGGCCTCTCGCCCGACGAAGCCCGTTCGAGCTTGCGGTTCAGTCTCGGCCGTCAAACCACGAATGAAGAAATCGATCACGCCATCGCCACAATCCCCGAAATCGTTGCTCGTCTCCGCGCTCTCTCGCCCCGCCAGGAGACCATGGTGACAGCCCGATGAGCACGACGGTGAACACCACGGCGAGAGGGATGGCCGGCGCAACGGCGAGCTCTCCGTTCGCAACACAAACAATCGCTGAGCGCGATCTCACGGTACAGACCGCCGCCGTCGGCACGATCGCCGTCGCCATGAGCGGCGGCGTCGATAGCTCCACCGTCGCCGCAATGCTTCATGACCGCGGCCAGGCGATGGTCGGCCTGACGATGCAGCTCTGGAATCAGCGCCGCCTGCCGCAAGAAGAGACCGGCGGCCCTGCGCAACATCGCTGCTGCTCGATCGACGACGTCTACGACGCCCGCCGCGTCGCCGAACTTCTCGGCGTTCCGTTCTACGTTGTGAATTTCGAGCGCGAATTCGAAAATAACGTAATTCGTCCGTTCGTGAACGATTACCTCGAAGGCCGCACTCCCATCCCGTGCACGCTCTGCAATAATCACGTGAAGTTCGATCAGCTGCTGACCACCGCGCGCCAGATTGGCGCCGAACGCATCGCCACCGGCCACTACGCTCGCGTCAGCCGCAATCCCTTCACCGGCCGCTACGAACTGCTCCGCGCCGTCGACGAATCGAAGGACCAATCTTATTTCCTTTTCGGCCTCACGCAGGAACAGCTCGCACGCACGGATTTTCCCCTGGGCGAATTATCGAAGTGCGAAGTTCGCGACATCGCGCGCCGCTTGAAAGTTCCCGTGGCTGAAAAGCCGGAGAGCCAGGAAATCTGTTTCGTTCCGACGGGAAATTACGTCCGCTTCATCGAAGGCTATTTGCAGGAACAGGGAAGCAAGCCCCCGGAGAATCCGGGTGACATTGTCACCACGGAAGGCGAAGTCCTCGGCCGCCACACCGGGCTGCATCAATACACCGTCGGCCAGCGCCGCGGCCTCGGGCTTTCCGCCGGACGTCCGCTATACGTCGTCTCACTCGACCGCGCCAACAATCGCCTTGTAGTCGGTGAAGATCAGGATCTCCGCAGCACAGCATGCGAAGTCCGTGACGTGAACTGGATTCCATTCGAAGCGCCCAGCGCGCCGATCGAAGCAATGGTCCGGGTCCGCAATCGCCACGAGCCGGCCTCCGCCGAAATCATAGCGCTCGACGCCACTACGGCCCGCGTCACATTCCGCGATCCGCAGCGGGCCATCACTCCGGGCCAAGCCGCAGTCTTCTACTCCGGCGACGTTGTATTAGGCGGCGGCTGGATCCGATGAGCGCATCTGAAGTTTCAGTGGGGCCGGGCATGTCGAAGATCGCGGATGGTTTTCGGGACTCCGCCCGATCGATCCAGGGCAAAGCGCTGCGTCGGTCACGGGTCCACAATTATCCTGGCCCACAACTATCAATGATCAGGAATTGTCTGGAAAACAAACTCGCGAGAACCGCGAGCTTAGGTCAGATGAACAGTTCTTCGTCCTGCGTGGCGGCATCCGATTCCGGGCGCCGGTTCTGCCCGCGAATCATATCGATTGCGACTTTCATGCCCTTCAGAATCGCCGAAGCCTGTTGAATCGGAGTCCAAAGCGTGCGCCGGAATTTCGCGCCCGACTCTTCCACCACTTCGAGCGTCCCCGTCAAAATATGGTCCGCGCGAATAATTTGCACCCGCAGCCGTTCCACCGCATCCGTAAAGACGCGATCGATCTTCTGCGCGGAGCCGCGAGCGACGCGGGTGATCTCCGCCGCGTCGCCCATGATGCTTGCAATCCGATCTTCGGAATCTTCCAGTATGCGGTTCGAACGCAACAGAATCGGATCGATCCGGTTCTGCAGGTCCGTCGCGATCCGCGTGAACTGCTCGATGGCCGTCTTCATCTGCACGAACATCGCCACAAGTATCGCCATCTGAATTACGATGGCAACCGCAGCGATGACGACAAAAGCTTCCGCCCAGCCGGACATCGATATTCTCCTTACAATTTCATGCTACGCGATTGAACTACGAGACCTTCGATTCCCGTTTGTACGTTTCCTTGCCTGCTTCGACCGCCGCCGTGAGTCCATCCTTCTGGCGCGCCATGATTTCCTTGCTGCGTTCGATCAGATCTTCGGCGCGTTCGCGCAATTCACGGGCTTTGCGCTGCGCATATTCTTTGCCTTCATCGGCTTTTCCGCTCAGGTATTCGCGTGTTTCTTCGCCGGATTTCGGTGCGAAGAGGAGTCCCACCAGCGCTCCAATGCCTAGTCCAACTAGAAAAAAGCTCACCTTCGAGCCAGCGCTATTATCAGCCATGTTTTTACCTCCAACGTGACAGTAGCATATGCCTTAGGGGGTAGCAAGCAGAGCCAGAATGCGGTGCGGGCGGACCACCTAAGTGGCGTTAGCCTTGTCGAAATTCGCATTGCGCAGGCCGGCGTAAATACGCCGAGCTTGCGCGGGTGAAAGTTCCACAGCCAATTCCTCCAGCGACAACTCCCGAAGTCGAGCAACACTTCCGAATTTCCGCAGTAGCTTTTGCGCCGTGCGCTCGCCCACGCCTGGAATGTCAGTCAGCGAAGTGCGGAACCGCTTGTTTGAGCGCCGCTGGCGATGAAACGTTACTGCGAAACGATGCGTCTCGTCGCGAATCTGCTGGATGAGCTGCAGCACGGGCGAATGGCGGTCGAGGACGATCGGTTCGTCTTCGCGTCCGAGAACGTACAAAATCTCCTCTTTCTTCGCGATGCTGGCCATCGGCTGGTTGATGATCTCGAGTTTTTCAAGAGCTTGCGCCGCCGCGTGCAACTGGCCAATGCCTCCATCAACCAGAATCAGACTCGGCAGCGGCTTCTCTTCTTCCTGCAGCCGCCGATAGCGCCTGCCGACCGCCTCGCGCATGCTGGCAAAATCGTCGCGCTGGAGTCCGCCCGGCTCAGCCGCTTCGCCCGCCAGCGCCGCCTCTCCCCGAATGATGAACTTCCGGTAGTCGGATTTTTTCATTCGTCCCGCTTCCCACACCACCATGGACGCAACCGTTTCTGTCCCTTGTGTGTGCGAAATATCGAAACTCTCGATTCGTTTGGGCGGTTCAAGCAGGCCGAGCGCGGATTCGAGAGCTTCGGCAATGGCCGCCGACGAAGGTTTCAACACGCGGAATCGCTGGACGAACGAGTGTTGGGCGTTTTTCTCCACCAGTTCGAGAAAATAGTGCTTAGGCCCGCGTTGTGGATTCAGAATCTCCACGCGATGTTTAGCTTGCTCGGAGAGAAATTCCTCGAGCAGGGCTCGCTCCTCGAATTCGATCGGGGTGTGAATGTAGCGCGGCAGATACGCGGTATCGACGTAGAGCTGCTTGAGAAGCGATGGCAGAAATTCCGCCGGGTTAAACTCGTCCTGATTCTCCCAGTAGAAATCGCGCCGGTCGACCACGCGGCCACCGCGAACGTGAAAAAGATTCACCGCCACTTGCGGCGGCTCCGCGTACCAGGCGAGCACGTCGGTGTCATCCCCCGAAGCAGCCGCGATTTTCTGACGCTCTTCCATCTCGGCAAGCGTCCGCAGCAGGTCGCGATATCCGGCAGCCTCCTCGAAGCGCTCCCCATCGGACGCGTTCTTCATACGCTCTTCCAGGCTGTGCGAAAGGTCGTTCCGCCTCCCTTCGAGGAACAGCCGAACGTCGCGAGCCGCTTCGGTGTAACGCTCATCCGTCACTAATCCTTCCACGCAAGGGCCGAGGCAGCGATGAATGTAATATTGAAGGCACGGACGCGGATGCTTGCGCGTCAGGTCCACGGTGCAAGACGGCACCAGGAAATGCTTGTGGATCAGGTGGACCATGCGATACGCGAGGTTGGCAGGGAAGTAGGGGCCGAAATAAATCGAGCCGTCTTTACGCAGGCGCCGCGTCACGTAGACGCGCGGATAATTTTCGAACGCCGTGTATTGAATGTAAGGATAGGTTTTATCGTCGCGCAGAAGGACATTGAACTTAGGCTGGTGTTTCTTGATGAGGTTGTTTTCGAGCGCGAGCGCTTCCTTTTCGTTGTCGACCACAATGTAATCGAGGTCCGCGATCTCGCGGACGAGCGATCCGGTCTTTGCATCCTGCGAGCTCTTTTCGAGGAAGTACGAGCGGACGCGGTTGCGGAGCAAAAGCGCTTTGCCGACGTAGAGAATCGTCCCAGCGGCATCCTGAAACAGGTACACACCCGGCTGCGCGGGAAGGTTGGCGACTTTTTCGCGGAGTTCCATCGAGACGCGTTACACTATTCAGCGAGACTTCGGCGGCCGGCGTCTGCGCTCGTTGCGCTCGCCAACCGTAGACAACTTTTATGATAGCAAACGGAATCTAAACCGACACAATCGCCATGACTCGAATCGCACTCACGTTCGCTCTACTCCTCATTTCAGCCGGCATCCTGTCCGCGCAGCAGCCGCCACCGGACAAACAGCAGCAACCAGCCAAACAGCAAGGGCAGCAGGGGCAGCAGACGCAGCGACAGTCAGGGCAAGATCAGCCGGATTCCGATCAGGCGCCCGTTACGCAGGAATCGAGTTCGAAGAAGCCGCGCGCGGAGAACGAGAAGGGCGGCAAAGATTCGCTGCCAGACGAACCGCCTCCGGTTTCCTCCGACGCCGAAAAAGCGAAAGCAAACGCCAATTACAATCCCTTCCCCGCGGAGCAGGACGTCGAAGTCGGACTGTTCTATCTGCACAAAGGTGACATTGACGCGGCGATCGACCGGTTCCTTGACGCCATTCAACAGCGCCCCAATTTTGCCAAGCCCCGCCTGCTCCTCGGCAAGGCCTACGAAAAAAAACACGACAACGAAGCCGCAGTGAAATACTACAAGGAATATCTGCAGGTGCTGCCCAGCGCGCCCGATGCGAAGGAAGTCCGCAAGAAGATCGAAAAGCTGTCGAAGGAATAGGCGTAGCGTCGGGTGGATGTCTCAGTAGTTGGGAAACCGCTCGAGAAACTTCATCGCGCGCTGATAGTCCGCGAATTTCTTCTCCTCCGCTCGAAACTGCTGTGAATGCGACTCCCGGCGGCATCGAGCGAAGCGCATTGGATGCTTCAGGTGCAGCATCTCGTGGTAGAGAACGTACGCAACTACGTATTCTGGAACGCTTTTGTGATCGAGCTGGCGATTGATCACGATCTGGTCGAGCGCCGGATCAAAGCACCCAAGCTGCGTGCGCCACGCCCGGCTACTCCAACCCAACCTGGGTTTCACCAGCGCGTCCCCGAAATACCGGCCGTTCAAGCGCTCGAACAGAGGACCGAGATCGTGGTGCGTCCCGGCCGGCCGATGTTCCACGCGCCGCGCGCGACGTTGGCGAACTAGCAAAAGTCTGCGCCTTGTCGATCGCGCGTAGGAATATTTGCGGTAGGCGTCGAGAAACTCCGCAGGGGGCTGGCGGCGATACAATCGGCCAAGCAGAATTCCCGCCGCCGCTTCGAAAATCGCGCGCGGCGCGTCCCGCAGCAAATCTGAAACTCGAACGTAGGCAGTGTCTTCGCGCAGTCGTATCGTATGCGTGAGATCCGCATAGGGATGATATTCGACGACGAAATGTGGCGGACGCCCTTCGCAGCCAATCCGAGTGTAGATGCGCTGAAAAATGCGTTCGCCACCTGGGACCAGGCGGGAGCGCCGTGCCGATCTTTTCACGATGGCTTTCTCCGCACAGGAGGCGGCGCGGCGGTCTTCAGCGCGTTGTCAACGTCTGTGAGGGCGTCCTTGGTGCCGTCGATCGCGTCCAGGAGAGTGTCTTTGTAGCTGTCGAGTTCCGGACCATTCTGCTGAAGCTTCTCGAGGATATCGAGAAATTCATTTCCTTTGGATTTCATCAACTTCAGCGCCCCGTGAATGTCCGCTTGACGCTCCTGGCCGACGGCAATCTGGTCCGCGGCATCGTCCATGCAGCCAGCATACGCATTCAGCAGATTGTTCAACACTTCGGCGCGGCGGCGGTCCTGAACTTTCCGATTGAGCTCGTATTGAAATTTCTTCAGGCGATCCTCGGCAAATTTCATGTAAAGCGCGATCCGTTCGGCAGGTTCGTAAGCATCACGAATCTTGTCCGCTTCGGTTTCGCTTAAATATTCCTTCCGCTCTTGAGGGGACGTTGAAGAATGAAGGCCAGCCGAAGCGATCGAAGGCGAAAGCAGCGCTGCGAGGATTCCAATCGCGATTGCCGGGCTTCGGATGGCGGCCTCCTATCGCTTCGGGCTGGCCGGTTCGTTTGGAACCGGCTGCTTAGGGAACAGCTGTTGAATCAGATGGCGATCGATTTCATCGAGTTGGCCGCGCATTTCCACAAAGGGTGTCCGATCGTCTGCCGAGAGACCGACGATGATCGCGTCCATGCGCCGGACCGCCTCGCGAACCGAGATTTGGAGCTGCTTGAAGCCATTGGGATGCTTTTCCGGATCGGCGATCTTTGCATTCAACGCCTTCTCGCACGATTGCGCTTCGCCGACGTATAGCTTGAGAATTTCGAGCGCTTGGGGAACTTTATCTTCCGCGAGAGCCGTGTGGGCATCCCTGAATTCCGAATCGCCGAGCGGCGGCAATAGTTTGGCTTTTCGAATCGGGTCCGCCTCTTGAACGAACCGGGCGCGCAACTGTTCCGTGGAGCGATATTCCTGCGCCGCGGCCGGCGCAAGAATCGCTGCCAGAACGAGCGCGAGCCCCGAAAAGTGTGGGACCGTAAGCACAGCGTTACTTTTTCTTCTCCTTGAGCTCGCGGGCGAGAAAACGGGCACGCTCTGTTGCCGCAAAGTACATGTCGTTGTTCTGGTCTTTATTCAACTGCAAAAATTTCTGGTACGAATCGAGCGCTGCAGCCGCTTGCCCTAGTTTATCGTAACAGGTAGCGCGGATAAACACGGTACCGGCAGGCAGTTCTTCGCGCTGCGAGAGAAGATCGAGCGCCTTCAACGCCGGTTCGTAGTTCTTTCCAAGATATTCCGCTGCGACCAGTTCCCCGAGTACGTCATTTGACTTAGGGTTCATCTTGAAGGCGACAAGCAGTTCGCGTCCGGCATCCGCATAAGCTCGCTTCTCGAGATACAAATGCCCGAGCCGCGCGGGAATATCCGGGTCGTTCGGCGCCAGAGCTTCCGCTCTTTGCAGAACAGGGATCGCGTCGTCGTACCGTTTCATCTGAAACAGGATCTGCGAACGGAGCTTCAACGCCGAGAGAGGCTCGGGGCCTGCCGACCCGGCGCTATCGAGTTCGGCGAGGGCCTCGTCGTTTTTATCCTGCCGCGCGAAAGCCAAAGCGCGAGAAACGCGAGCCTCTGAGTCATTCGGCTGCGCTTCGAGATACTTCCCCAGTTCGGACGCCGCTTCCTCGTATTTCTTATCCGCCATCAGGCATTGTGAGAGCCCCAGGTGCGCTTGATCGTTACCGCTGTCCGAGGCGAGCGCTGCACGAAATTCCACCTCCGCATCGGCCGTCTGGCTCGAACTCAGCAGCGCGCGTCCCAGAGCGAAATGGATGTCGGAGCTCTTATCGTCCAGCTTCACGGCGGCTCGATACTGTTCAATCGCGAGGGGAAGGTTTCCTGAGCGTTCATACGCCCACCCCAGCAGAAATCGGGGACGCGCTTCGTTGGGAAGAAGTTCAGCGGCTTTTTGAAACGGCGTGATCGCCGCACTCGCGTCAGTTTCCATCAACATGATTCCGAGATTGACGTAAGCCACGTCAAGCTTGGGATCGAGCGAAATGGCCTTCTCGTACTCCACTTTCGCTTCCGCACTTTGGCTCAAGCCTGCGTATGCATTACCCAAGTCGAAATGCGCATCCGCGTCAGCGGGCTTCTTCGCGAGGTATTCCTTATACGATTTCACCGCCTGCGCGTAATCCTTATGGTCCAATGCGGATCGAGCAGCGACGAGAGCGGGGTCCGGCGCATCGTCGGGAACGTGGATACGCGTTCTCGTGGTATTTGACTGCGCGATGGCGATCGAAGGATCGGCAAAGTACGCGCCGAGGAGCGCGAGGAACGCCGGCAAAATCAAGTCCGCTCTTAGCAGTTTCAGGCGGGGCGTCATGGAGTGGATGAATTGTGCGCCGAGCCGTTCAGCTTGGCCGGAGTGGAATTGCTTCCGTGACTCGTGCCGTTGGCGTTCCGCCCGTTAAGCACGCGCACCAGGAATCTGCCGGTGTGCGATTGCGAATTGCGCGCCACTTGTTCGGGCGTACCTGCGGCAACCACGTGACCTCCTTCGTCGCCGCCTTCCGGGCCAAGGTCGATCATCCAGTCGGCAGATTTAATTACGTCGAGGTTATGCTCGATAATCAGCACCGAAGCGCCGCCTTCAATCAGCTTGCGAAATGCCGTCAGCAGTTTCTGTATATCATCGAAGTGAAGACCGGTGGTCGGTTCATCGAAGATATAAAGGATGCCGGCGTTCTCTTGGCGGGTCAGATGCGCGGCAAGTTTCAAGCGTTGCGCCTCGCCACCCGATAGCGTGGTGCCGGATTGGCCGAGCCGGAGGTAGCCAAGCCCCACTTCGTCGAGCACGCGCAGTTTCGTCGTGACCTTCGGATGCGCGGCAAAAAAGGCGAGGGCCTCGCGCGCCGTCATTTGCAGGACCTGGTGGATATTTTTCTCTTTGTATCGCACGTCGAGAACGCTGTTTTTGTAGCGCGTGCCGCGGCACTCCTCGCAAACGAGCTCGACGTCGGCGAGAAATCGCATTTCGACGGTCACTGTCCCGTCGCCCTGGCAAGCCTCGCACCTGCCGCCAGGAATGTTGAACGAGAAGTGCCCCGCCGTGAGCCCTCGCTTTTTCGCTTCTGGGATCGTGGCGAAGATCTCGCGGATCGCGTCGAACGCTTTCAGATAGGTTGCAGGATTCGACCGCGGCGTGCGCCCGATGGGGGACTGGTCCACCATTTCGATCGCGGCGAGAGCCGAATCACCCTCCAGGCGGTCGCAGAACTCGCGCCAATTTCCGCCGGTGCGCTTCGCCTCGAGCGCCTTGTACAGGACGTCGTACACGAGCGTCGATTTTCCCGAGCCGCTCACTCCGGTGATGGCGACGAGGACTCCCAGCGGAATCATCACATCGATTCCTTGCAGATTGTGGCTGCGCGCTCCGGTGATCTTAAGGAACTTGCCTTGCGGCTTCCGGCGGCGCGTCGGCACGGCAATTTTCAAATCGCCGCGCAAATAACGGCCTGTGATCGAATTCGGATCGGCCAGCAATTCCTCCCGCGAGCCCGCGAACATGAGCTTGCCGCCATGCTCGCCCGCCCCTGGACCGAGATCGAGAATATGGTCGGCAGCGAGAATTGTATCGGGATCGTGCTCCACGACAAGCAGCGTGTTACCGAGATCGCGCAACCCTTTCATGATTTGGATGAGCCGGTCCGTATCCCGCAGATGAAGTCCGATGGAAGGCTCGTCGAGAACGTACAGCGCGCCGACGAGATGCGAACCGAGCGATGTCGCGAGCTGTATGCGCTGCGCCTCGCCTCCGGAAAGCGTCGAGGTCAACCGGTCGAGTGTGAGGTAATCGAGGCCCACCTCGTCGAGGAATTGCAACCGCAGCTGGATTTCTTCGAGTACTTTATCTGCGATTGTCGACTCGGCGCCGGTCAGTTCCAGGGCTTGAAAAAACGGCCGCGCGTCTTTCACCGTCATCTGGCAGACTTCCGTAATTGACCGTCCGGCAATTTTCACCGCACGAGCTTCGGAGCGCAGGCGCGTGCCGTGGCAATCCGGGCAGAGCGCATAGCCGCGGTAGCGGCTGAGAAAAACCCGCACGTGCAATTTGTATTTCTTGCGCTCGAGCCAGCTGAAGAATCCCTTCACGCCGGTGAAGTCTTCCTTCGGGTCGCCTTCGATGATCACGTCGCGCTGCGCCGCGCTCAATTGGCGGAACGGGACATCGAGCGGAATGCCCTTGTTGCGGGCGTAGGCGCGCATGTCCATTGCGAGCTGCCGATAACGAGGCTTCGTCCACGGCTCGATCGCGCCGTCAGCCAGAGACTTTCCTTTGTCTGGCACCACACGATCGAGATCGAAATCAATTGTGTTGCCGAAACCCTGGCAGCGCGGGCACGCGCCGTAGGGGCTATTGAAGGAAAATAACCGTGGCTCGGGTTCCTGATACGGCGCGCCGCACTTCTTGCAACTGAAACGCTCGTTGAACACCAGCCGTTCGGGCGGGGCGGTGGCCGCATCGGAAGGTTTTGCCGGGGTAATTGCGGAATCGCCGTCAATCGAATCAGTTGCCTTCGGCTCCGGCACGAATTCAAGGATCGCCTCACCGCGTCCTTCGCGGTAGCAAATCTCAATCGAGTCCATCAATCGCGAGCGAATTTCGGGTCCGAGAGCAAGCCGGTCGACAAGCACGTGCGCCGGCTTCGTGAAATCCAAGTCGAGCAAATCCTCAGGCGTGGAGAATTCGAACACGCGGCCGCCCTGATAAAGCCGGTTGAATCCGCGCTTTCGCAAAGTCACCAGCGCCTGCCGAATGGCTTCCGCCCCGGGACGAGCCAGCTTGCGGATTTTTGGCGTCTGCGGCGCAGGATCAGGGGCCAGCTTCAGTTCGTACAAGACGTAGAACCGCCGGCCGGCAGGAAGGGCCAGCACGCGAGCCGCAATTTCGTCGAGGGTATCCTTGCGGACTTCTTCGCCGCAGTTCAGGCAAAACGTGCGGCCCACCCGCGCGTAGAGCAGCCGCAGGTAATCGTAGATTTCAGTTGCGGTCGCGACTGTCGAGCGCGGATTGCGCGTGGAATTCTTCTGCCGGATCGAGATGGCCGGCGCGATCCCAGTAATTTCGTCAACGTCCGGCTTTTCGATCCGCTCGAGGAATTGGCGAGCGTACGCGGACAGCGATTCGATGTACCGGCGCTGGCCCTCGGCATAGAGCGTGTCGAACGCGAGGCTCGACTTTCCCGAGCCGGAAACACCGGTAACGACGGTGATCGCATTATGCGGAATCACAAAATCGAGATTCTTCAGATTGTGTACGCGAGCGCCGCGGACACGGATTTCCTCGATGTCGCCGGGAATCATCTGAGACGCCGCCGGAACCACCGGTTGGGGCGCTAGAACCGGTTTCGCGAGTGCCGCCTTCTCTGCAGGGTTCTTGGCCATGTATGTAAACCAAAAATTATACGCCGCCGCGTCAAGCGGAGCAAATAGGCTCATAATCGCTGCGAATGGCTTCACGTGCTGTACAATCGCAGGGAACGCGAGCGCCCAACGCGGTTTGGAGGGGTCGTGGAGGACGAAAGCCGGCACTTTGATCGCGTTATTTGGATTGTGCTGGATAGCGTGGGCATCGGGGAATTGCCGGACGCGAAAGATTACGGCGATGTAGGTCGCGATACGCTTGGCCATATCGCGCGTTCGCGTCCGTTGCGTATTCCCAATCTCCTGCAACTTGGCATCAGCAACGTCGCTCCGCTCGCGTTTCTGCCGCCGCCCGCTCATCCCGCCGCAAGTTTCGGAAAAGGCGCCACGAAATCGCCGGGGAAAGACACAACCACCGGACACTGGGAAATGGCCGGCATCTGGCTTGATCAGGCGTTTCCGGTGTACCCCAACGGCTTCCCGAAAGAAATTATCGAGGAATTCGAGCGCCAGATCGGCCGCCGAACGATCGGCAACAAACCTGCCTCGGGAACGGAAATCATCAAAGAGCTCGGCTTGCAACACGTCACGACCGGATTTCCGATTGTCTACACATCCGGCGACAGCGTTTTTCAGATTGCGACCCACGAAGACGTCGTACCGATCGCCGAGCTATACCGCATGTGCGAAATCGCGCGCAAAATTCTCGACGGTCCAAACCGTGTGGGACGCGTGATCGCCCGCCCCTTCGCCGGCCCGCCGAGCAATTTCCAGCGCACCGAGCGCCGCCATGACTACGCCGTCGAGCCGCCTCGCCCCATGCTGCTGGACGTCCTGGCCGACCGCGGAACGCCGGTTTTCGGTGTCGGCAAGATCCACGACATCTACAACGGACGCGGCGTAAACGAATACGTCACGACGAAAAACAATTCCGACGGCATGGCGAAGCTAACGGCAGCGCTGTCGGAGCGCCCCAAAGGACTCATCTTCGCGAACCTGGTGGATTTCGACATGCTCTACGGACACCGCAAGGACGTGGAAGGCTTCGCGCGTTCGCTCGAAGAGTTCGATGCGCTGCTTGGGCCGTTCCTGAAATCATTGGGCGTTTCGGATCTGCTTATGATCACAGCGGATCACGGCTGCGATCCCGATCCCGTGAATCCGACGACGGACCACTCGCGTGAGTACGTTCCGATCCTTGCGTATACGTCGCGCGCTGCGGAAGGCAGAAATCTTGGCACGCGCTCGACGCTTGCAGACATGGGACAAACGGTCGCCGAGAATTTTGGGGGCGAAATTCCGCACGGAACAAGTTTTCTGGAGTTGCTTTCGAGTTAGGGGATACGGTGGACGGCGCGCCGCCGGATCTTACTGCCCCTGCGAAGCCTTCTGCGCGTAGTATCCCGCCCGCGTTCGAACCGCGAGTTTTCCGCGGCCCTTCGGAGGCTGTATCTGCACTTGAACGGTGCGGAAGGTTCCGTCCTTCGCGCTATTGGTGGGATAGTAGCCGAGTTCGTACTGATTGCGGATGTCGCGCGCCACCTGCGCGCAAATCGCCTGGATCTGTTCCAGATTATCGGGGAAGTAAGCGAGACCGCCGGTGGCGGCCGCGAGTTCGGTCAGAATCTTTCTCGAATGCCGGACCATAGCTTTGCTGTGCTTGCGGTCATCGTCGCTGAACACGCCAATGGCGTAGATCGCCGCGTCCGATTGCTCCGCCACCTTGATTGTGTACTCAAAGGTTTTCCGGCTCGCGTCGTCGTCGCCGTCGGTAATCACCAGCAGGACGCGCTTGTCCTTGTGGCCTTTCTTCAGGTGGTCGAGCGAACCGATGATCGCATCGTAGAGCGCCGTACTGCCGCGCGAATCAATGCGCGAGAGCGCTTCGTTCAGTTCCTTCTGGTCGCTGGTGAAGTCTTCGTTCAGGTCGAGATAGTACTCGTCATTAAAATTCACGACGAACGCTTCGTCGCGCGGGTTGCTGGTTTTAACGAACGTGAGCGCCGCTTCATTTACCTGAGCGCGCTTCTCGCGCATGCTTCCGCTGTTGTCGATTACCAGGCCCATCGTCACTGGAATGTCTTCGCGGGAGAAAAGCGAGATTTTCTGTTCGACCTTGTCCTCGAAGACGCGGAAATTGTCCTGCTTGAGGTCCGCGACGAATTGGCCCTTTTCATCGTTCACGGTGGCGTGGAGCACAACCAAATCTACGTTGGCCTTGATCACGCCTTTTTGTGGAGTCTGATTTTGCGGCGGAGGCGGGCCGGGAATCGCGTCCTGCGCGCGAACAAACGGAGCGAACAGGAAAATACCCGCGAGCGTTACAAAGGAAATGATTGTGAAGCGAGAATTCTTAGTGGCCGGGGGCGAAATAGCCGGACTTTGAATATACGGTAAGGGGAGGGAGTCCCTTCGGGGGGTGCAGCTTGACTTTAATTTTGCGCCATCGGCCGTCGTGCGCGTGATCGCTCGGTCTGTATCCCACGACATATTGGTTGCGCAGCTCCATGCTGATTTTTGACGCGATGTCCGGCAGATCCGAAATCTGATTCACCACAAACGTCCGGCCGCCTGTCATGGCCGTCAAATCGCCCAGCAGGGACGGCCCGCCGGCTTCTTCCGGAGTGTGGCCGCCGTTTGGATCGTAAAGGCCGATCGCAAAAATCTGAACGTCCGCTTCTTTGATGAAATTGCGAACGTCCGCGATTGTGTACCGGCTATGATTATCGCCTCCGTCGGATATGATGAGCAAAGCTTTCTTTGTGTTGTGTGCTCCTTTCATCTGGCTGAGTCCGAGATAAATGCCGTCAAAAAGAGCCGTCTCTCCGTGTGCGGCGGTGAACATCAGCCGGTTTTGCAGTTCCTCGACACTCCCTGTGAACGAACTCGCCAGTTCGGCGCGATCGTTGAAATCGACGAGAAAGAATTCATCCTGTGGGTTGGCCGTCCGGAAAAACTGCACGGCGGCGAGCCGCGATTTGTCGATCTTGTCGGTCATGCTGCCGCTCATGTCGAAAATCACGCCAATCGAAATCGGCACGTCCTCGCTCGAGAACCTGACGATTTCCTGTTCCGTATTGTCTTCGAAGATTCGAAAAGCGTCCTGTTCGAGCCCGGTGACCAGTCGACCGTAAGGATCGGTAACAGTCACGTTGACCAGCGCCATTTCCGTTTCAGTTTTGAGTTTCTTGCCGAGCTTTTCTGCGGTGGGAGGGCCGGTCGGGCCGGGGGCCTGGTTTTGCGCCCAAATCGGAGTGGCAAGAACGGGAGCCGCCAACAAAATGCCAACCGCGCAAACAGCCGCGAGCCCCCAATGAGAGACGGGCTGCGTGGCGCGGAATTTCAAGGTGCCCCCGTAAGGCGTGTAACGCTGAAGAATTGTACCACCGAGCTTGTCGAAAACAAGCGGCGGAAATATGTATTCCTCGAGCGGTGACGACCCTACGCCGCCTGTTCGCTCCGCGCGCCGCGAATCCTGCTCTCGGGCGTCCGCTGATGTTAGACTTGTGGTGCAGGGAAAAGACAACGCGACGCCATGCCAGATTCCACAGGTTCGAGCACTACAAAGGTCTTCGCCGTCATCCCGGCTCGCTACGGGTCGTCGCGACTGCCGGGTAAGCCGCTGGCGACAATCGCCGGGCGGCCAATGATCCAGCACGTGGTCGAACGCGCCCGGCAGGCCGAACACGTGACGCGCGTGATTGTGGCTACCGACGACGAGCGCATCAAGAAAGCGGTGGAGGATTTCGGCGGAGAAGCCGTTCTGACGCGCCGCGATCATCGCAGCGGCACAGACCGGGTCGCGGAAGTGGCCGCTCATCTCGAAGCGGAAATTTACGTTAATGTCCAGGGGGACGAGCCGCTGATCGATCCCGCGACGATTGATGCAGTGGTTTCCGAGATGCTTGAGGACGAATCCATTCAAATCGCGACGCCGTGCGCGGCCATCACGGAGTCGAACGAAATCATGGACCCCAATATCGTGAAGGTCGTTCGTGATTTTGACGGCAACGGACTCTACTTCTCTCGCGCGCCGGTGCCGTGGGTTCGCGACACGAACTCGGCAGTGGCGCCGCAACACTGGAAGCACATCGGACTTTACGCGTTCCGCCGGGAAGCGCTTCTGGAATTTCCGACGCTGCCGCCGGGGGAACTCGAGCGGATCGAACAACTCGAGCAGCTGCGCTGGCTCGAAAATGGCTTCCACATCCGCGCGGTGGAAACCGATTACGATGCGGTGAGCGTTGATGTGCCCGCTGATATCGAGCGCGTAGAAAAAATCATGCAAGCGCGAGCCGGCGCGTGATACGGCGCGAACTCGAACGCGAAAAATAATTTTCGGATCGCGATTTGACACGCGCCGCGTTTCCGAACATAATGCCGAGTACGCCGATTCCAACGGAGGAATTCGAGCGCCTTGCGGGCCGCCCCGAAGTACATCTTTGTGACCGGCGGTGTAGTATCTTCCCTCGGCAAAGGCGTTGCAGCTGCCTCCATCGGCTGCCTTCTTGAAAGCCGCGGCCTCAAAGTCACCCTGCAGAAGTGCGATCCTTATCTGAACGTCGATCCGGGCACAATGTCGCCGTATCAGCACGGGGAAGTGTTCGTCACCGACGATGGCGCTGAAACCGACCTCGACCTCGGGCATTACGAGCGCTTCACGAACGCGCACCTGACGCGCGACCACAACTGGACGACCGGGCGAATCTACGAATCGATCATCGCGAAAGAACGGCGCGGGGATTATCTGGGCAAGACCGTCCAGGTGATTCCGCACGTCACCGACGAAATTAAAGCCGCGTTCCGCAAGGTGGCGGACTCGGTTGACATCGTGATTGTGGAAATCGGCGGGACCGTGGGCGACATTGAATCGCTGCCGTTCCTCGAAGCGATTCGCCAGATGCGCCTCGAACTTGGCGCGGAAAACGTTCTCTTCGTCCATCTGACGCTTGTCCCGTTTATTCCGACTGCCGGTGAACTGAAGACCAAGCCGACACAGCACAGCGTAAAAGAATTGCTGAGCATCGGAATTCAGCCGGACATTCTTATTTGCCGCAGCGACCGGCAGCTTACCGGCGACCTGAAGAGCAAGATCGCGCTTTTCTGCAACGTGCACGAGTCCTGCGTCGTTTCGGCGCCGGATGTGGGCAACATCTACGAAGTGCCGATGTCGCTGGCGGCAGAACGTCTCGATGAACAGATTCTTCGCCTGCTGCGGCTGGAAGCGCCGCCGCGCGATTTGAGCCGCTGGCTCGCGATGCTCGAGACGCTCGAACATCCGCAAGGCGAGGTTCATATTTGCGTGGTGGGAAAATACGTGCAGCTCGAAGACGCGTACAAGAGTTTGCGCGAGGCGCTCGTTCACGGCGGCCTTGCGAATCGCCAGCGCGTGGTCTTCGAATGGATCGAAGCCGAGGATATCGATTCGATCGCCGCAGCCGACAAGCTTCTGCGGCACGCGGACGGGATTTTGGTTCCGGGCGGCTTCGGCAAGCGGGGCATCGCAGGAATGGTTCACGCGATCACGTACGCGCGCGAGAAAAAAATCCCGTTCTTCGGAATTTGCCTCGGGATGCAGTGCGCGACGATCGAATACGCGCGCCAGGTTTCGAAGCTCGAACATGCGGACAGCACCGAGTTCGACCCTTCGACTCCCAATCGCGTGATTTACAAATTGCGCGAACTTCTCGGCGTGGACGAAATGGGCGGCACGATGCGGCTGGGGGCGTGGCCGTGCAAGCTGGAGCCCGGCTCGTTTGCGCACAAAGCATACGGCACGCTTGAAATTTCCGAACGCCACCGCCATCGCTACGAATTTAATTGCGAGTACGAACAGACGCTCACGCGCGCCGGGTTCCGAATCACGGGGCGCACGCCGGATGGGGTGTATGTCGAGATCGTCGAAGTGCCCGACCATCCGTGGTTCGTGGGCTGCCAGTTCCATCCTGAGTTCAAATCGAAGCCTCTGGCGCCGCACCCTCTTTTTGCAGCCTTCATTCGCGCCAGCCTCGAGAATCGCCGCGCGCGGCTCGGAGTCACCTCCGAGAAGCGCGTTCCAGCCGCCGACCCCACCGCGGACTAGGTCCCGTGATTCGTAACTCGTGGCTTGTGATTCGTGAGGAGTGGTGGGTGTTCGAGGCTCGGTTCGACGGGGCGTGCGGTGCGAAACCGTCAACCGCAACCTGTGGTGGCCGCCGAAAGACGATACACTTGATTCGAAAGACCCCCTTTTACCGTATATTAGAAATGGTGTCGGAGTCATGTTTTCAATGGTTTACGGGGAATTCTAATCGCGGTACCGTATATTAGAAATACGGTGATGAGTGCTGCTCCGCTGGCGGTTGATACCGGTGGGAGCACCGCGGCAGAAGCTTGCGCGGGTGAAGCTGCGCGATCGGTACCACGTCTCACGCGGCTCAATTTACGGAGGGGATGAATCCCCTCCCTTCCGACGGCGCAGAGCGCGAGATCTGGCCGCGGTGCGAAGAACGTGGCGGGGGCGCGAGTGGCTTGGGGATGCGATTTTGAATGACAAATCGCGATCCATTTGCGATTAGAAATTTTTAGAGGGCTTAGTTTGCAATGAGTTAGGCGAAATTCTAATCCCGTATTTGCGATTAGAAAATTGCCGGTAAGTGCTTTTGGTTCAGCGGCGAGGTGCGCCGTTTTCCGCCGGGTTGAGTCTCCTTCCGATAGTGTGGTCTGCGTCGTCATGTGAAAACGGGCCATGGTAGCGCAGGTGGAAGCGGCTGAATATCCGTAGAACTACGGAAAGCTGTGGAAAACGTTGCGATTGTTGAGAGTTGAAAGGTGAGACGCGGCGGTTTCGTCGTCCGAAGCAAGTGGTTAGGATTTTCGCTTAGGTAACAGCGAAGAGATGAGGCACTTCGTTGGGGCATTGCCGGCGGGGGTGGGTGTGCGAGGCTTCGATTGGTCTGTTGGCACAGGCAGGAGTGCCTCTGCTACGTGAGGAGCGCCCCCGATGAAGGAAGGCGCTCGTCGCGGCTAACCGACCGAAGAAGAATTCCAAGAGCCGCGACTTGGTGAAGGAGAGTGGACTTCATGAGGGATTGCAAAAGCGAAGGAACGTGCATAGGCTGGTGCGGTTGGGCGACCGGCGGATGGGATTGATGGCGACGAGAGGACAATTCGAGGTGGGGAAAGTTCGCTTCGGTGCGGGAGCGCCGTTGTTCCTCATTGCCGGGCCATGCGTGATTGAGAGCGAGGGGCATGCTTTGATGATGGCGGAGAAACTGGGGGCGATCGCGAGCGAGGTTGGCGTGCCGTACATCTTCAAGGCGTCATGTGACAAGGCGAATCGAACGTCGGCTTCGTCGTATCGCGGGCCGGGGCTTAAGAACGGGCTGAAGATTCTGGCAAAGATTAAGAAGCGGACAGGGTTGCCGATCCTCACGGACGTGCACGATGCTTCGCAAGTTGAGGCGGCTGCGGACGTCTGCGATATTTTGCAAATTCCGGCGTTCCTTTCGCGGCAGACGGATTTGCTCGTGGCGGCGGGGAAAACGGGGCGCGTGGTGAACATCAAGAAGGGGCAGTTTCTATCGCCGTGGGAGATGGGGAACGCGGCGGAGAAAGTGGCTGGAACGGGGAACGAAAAGATTATTTTGACGGAGCGCGGGAGCTCGTTCGGGTATCAGAATCTGGTGGTGGACATGCGGTCGTTTCCGGTGATGCGAAAATTCGGATATCCGGTGGTGTTTGACGTGACGCATTCGGTGCAGCTACCCGGCGGGGAAGGAAAATCGAGCGGGGGGCAGCCGGAGTTTATCGAGCCGCTGGCGCGTGCAGGGACGGCTGCGGGGGTGGATGGAATTTTTCTCGAGGTGCACGACAATCCGGCGAAGGCGCTTTCGGACGGGTCCAACGCGCTGGCGCTGGGCGAGTTTCGTCCACTGCTCGAAAAGATCCTGGCTCTGGCGACAATTGTGAGAAGGTGGGACGCAAGATGACGCGCGCGGCGAGCCCAATCAAGAAAACAAAACCGGCGAATCACATGAAGGCCGCCGGCGAGGCGAAGTCGGCGCTCGCGTCCGCGAGGCGAGTGCTGCGAATCGAAGCCGATGCCATTGCCGGATTGATCGAGCGGATTGACGAGCGGTTTGAGAAAGCGGTGGAGCTTTTATATGCCTGCAAGGGAAGAATAGTGGTCACCGGGCTTGGGAAGTCCGGGCTGATTGGGCGGAAGATTTCGGCGACGTTTTCGAGCACGGGCTCGCCGTCGATTTTCCTGCATGCGGCGGATGCGTTGCACGGCGATCTGGGAGCGCTGACAGCGGACGACGTGATGCTGGCGATTTCTTCGAGCGGGGAAACCGAAGAGCTAGTCGAAATTCTCGAATCGGTGAAGCGGATGGGGATCCGGCTGATCTCGCTGACTGCGAAAGCGCGTTCCACGCTCGCGAGCGCGAGCGACATCGTTCTCGACATCGCGGTGAAAGAGGAAGCGTGCTCGCTGAATCTCGCGCCCACCGCTTCAACTGCCGCGGCACTGGCGATGGGCGACGCGCTGGCGATTTCGTTGCTCGATCGGCGCGGATTCAAGGAAGAAGATTTTGCAGCGCTGCATCCGGGCGGACGGCTGGGGAAGAAACTGCGCCGGGTGGAAGCACTGATGCACGCGGGTGAAAAAGGCCCGCGTGTTCTACCCTCGGCGAAAATGCCCGACGTGATTTATGAGATGAGCCGGAAGGGGCTGGGGTTGACGGCGGTGACGGAGGCGAACGGGCGGCTGCTGGGGTTGATCACGGATGGAGATTTGCGGCGGGTGATGCAGAAGCGGCAGCAGAACGTGCTGGAACTGACGGCGGCCGATTGTATGACGCGAAATCCGGTGACGCTGCGGGGGACGGAACTAGCGGCGAGCGCGTTGCGGTTGATGGAGGAGAAGAAGATTACGTCGGTGATTGTGGTGGATGAGGCGGGGCGGTTTGAAGGCGTGGTGCACATTCACGATTTGTGGACGTTGCAGCTGTTTTGAGAGGGCGTACACGAAGTGCCGGCGAGACAAGCCTCGCCGCAGAGAAAGCGGCGGCAAGCCGCGGGAGTCCAAAGAGCGCGGCGCGCTCTGAGAGATTGAGATGGCGATCAAGGAAGTCAAATTTCCGGCGAAGGTGATGCGGCGGGCGCGGCCGATTCGCGTCCTATTGATGGATGTGGACGGTACGATGACGCCCGGGTACGTTTGCCTGCAGACATTTCCGGACAACAGCGTTGCGGAAATGAAGATGTTTAACGCGCATGACGGCGCCGGGATAACGCTTGCGAGCATCATGGGGATTCGCACCGGATTTATTACCGGGCGGGACTCGGCGGCCAATGCGCGGCGGGCCCGCGAATCGAGGATGGAGTTCGTGATTCAGGGTCAGCCGAAGAAGCTCGAAGCGTACAAAGCGATTCTGGTGCGCGCGGGCGTGACCGATGAGCAGGTTGCGTACGTCGGCGATGATCTGCCGGACTTGCCGATGCTGGGGCGGGTGGGGCTAGCGGTTGCGGTGGCGGATGCCGTGGTAGAAGTGAAGCGCGCGGCGCACTACATTACGACGGTGAAAGGCGGCGAAGGCGCGATCCGCGAAGTGGTGGAGCTGATTCTGAAAGCGCAAGGGAAGTGGAAGAAGGCGGTCCCGCTGGCGATTGCTTAGGGTGGTGGACCTTGTGGCCTCGGAACTCAGGGGTTACATTGAGATCCTTCACTGCGTTCAGGATGACAGCACTTTTTTGATGTGGAGGCGGAGACTATTTCGGTTTGCGAGTCGGCTTACTTCGCGACGGCTTGGGGAAATTGGAGCGGGAGAAGGGAATCGAACCCTCACCTCAAGCTTGGGAAGCTCGCGTTCTACCACTGAACTACTCCCGCTCAGGTGGAACTTGCCCAGAGTAGCACCGGATTTGAGGTGCGCGCAATATACCTTCGAGCGTCGCTGCCCGCCCGGGAATTAATTCTGCGAGAGCGGAGGCATGCGGCGATCGAGCGTAACGGCGGCAAAATAAGCGCAGTTCGAAAGTTCGCATTCCGCCCAGCGTGAGATGCGCGTCGAGACCGGCCCGGTAACGAATCGGACGAACTTCATTACGCCGAAGTAGATTTTGACCATTCTAATTTCAGCTGAATCGTCGCCCGGATCCGGCGCCATGCGCACGAACGCCATGAGACGCGCGAATTCTTCCGGTGCGACGCGCTCGGCATTGATTCCGATCAGCTCCCGTGTGCGACTCGAAATCTCGACTTTGCCGTAAGCGATGAGCAGCGTCTGGCAATAGGCGACGGAGAATTGAACCAAGGCGCCAATGCCGAAGAGCAGGATGAGAGTGGAGGCAATCATTCGATTAGAGGGTTGCAATCAAGGAGCCATGCGGCTGTTCGGGTAGAGATAAATTGAGGGCGGCGCGTGCGACTGAATCGGAAGAGGTTAGCGCGGGTGCGTCGAGGTGCTTGCGTCGTATGAGGGATCGAGGGCTAGGGGAAGCGGTTCACCTTGAAACGGGGTGTGCCGTTGGCGTGCTCCAGAGGTTCTCGCCTCGCGTAAAAATTTCCTGTCCCGTCAATTTCAGAGGGGCCCTGCGCAAGCGACGTTTGAGGAGTCTGGCGGACGTTCATGCAGCGTGAGGCTCCGTGATAGAGTGGCGGGTCGGGCGAGCCGCACTGAAAGTGATTCCAGGAGGGGAAGTGGCTTATCGAGACCTGCGCGATTTTTTGCGGACGTTGGAGAAGAAGGGCGAGCTGAAGCGAATCACAGCGGAAGTGGACCCGGTGCTCGAGATTACGGAAATAACGGATCGGGCGGTGAAGTCCAGCGGCCCGGCACTGCTTTTCGAGAAACCCAAGGGATCGCGGATCCCGGTGGTGACGAACTTGGTTGGAACCGAACGGCGCATGAATCTCGCTCTGGAAGTAGATTCGCTCGATGAGGTGGCGAACCGAATTCACGCATTTCTCGACATGCAGTCGCCGCAGGGGCTGTTTGAGAAAGTGAAAATGCTTCCGAAGCTGGCGGAGCTGGGGTCGTTCTTTCCTAAGACGGTGCGCAGCGGCGAATGCCAGGAAGTGGTGCGGGACAGGGATTTTTCGCTCGACGATTTTCCAGTGCTGCAGTGCTGGCCGCAGGACGGCGGACGTTACATCACCTGGCCGATGGTGATTACGAAGAACCCGGAGAACGGCAAGCGCAACGTGGGTTGCTACCGGATGCAGGTGTTCGACGAACGAACCACGGGAATGCACTGGCAGACTCAGAAGCACGGCGCGGATCACTACCGCAGCGCGCGGTCGAAGAATCCGGACGGGAAGCTGGAAGTGGCGGTCGCAATCGGCGCCGACCCGGCCACATGTCTGGCGGGGATTCTTCCCGTTCCGCCGGACATGGACGAATTTCTTTTTTCCGGGTTTCTGAGGCGGGAGCCGGTGGAGCTGGTGCAATGCAGGAGCGTGAATTTAGAGGTTCCGGCAAACGCAGAGATCGTGCTCGAGGGATACGTGGATATCGGCGAAATGCGAACTGAGGGCCCCTTCGGCGATCACACAGGATTTTATTCGCTCGAGGGGCAGTTTCCGGTTTTCCACGTGACGTGTGTGACGCAGCGGAAGGAGCCGCTGTATCTGACGACGATTGTCGGGCCGCCTCCGCAGGAGGACTATTTCATCGGCCACGCGATCGAGCGGGTGTTTTTGCCGGTGATGAAGATGCAGTATCCCGAGATTGTGGATGTGGCGATGCCTGCCGAGGGCATCTTTCAGAATTTGATGATCGTCGCGATCCGGAAAAGCTATCCCGGGCAGGCGCGCAAGATCATGAACGCAATCTGGTCGCTCGGGCAGGCGATGTTTACGAAGGTGGTGCTGGTGGTGGATCACGACGTGAACGTGCAAGACTCGCGAGAAGTGGTATGGAAGGCGCTGTGCGCGATCGATCCCGAGCGAGATATTCAATTTGTGCTCGGGCCTGTGGATACGCTGGACCACGCGGCTCGCCGGCAGGACTTCGGCTCGAAGATGGGAATCGATGCTACGCGGAAGTGGCCGGAGGAAGGCTACGCGGGGCGATGGCCGGACGAAATCAAGATGGACGAAGCTACAAAAAGGCGTGTAGACGAAATTTGGCAACACCTCAAACTCGATCCCTCGAAGAAAAGGCAATAGGCGAAACCTGAGGGCGAAGGTATCCGGAGTCGCTGCGAATACACCTGAAAGCCTTTAGCAACTGCGGAAACTGTACTTTCACCTGTCCTTTTCGCCTACCTGTCCTTCCGGCCAAGGTTTTAACCAAGAGCACACACGCGAACAACGTTTCTTGACACTTCGTGACGCGGATGCAATAAACGAGTGAAAGCGGAGCGTACCGGGATTCACAGTACTTCGGTTTCCGCGGGATCGCAGGACCAAACGGGGTGTTTTGGGCCAGCAGCAAGCTTCTCGGTTCTCTAAGCAAACGCAGTGAAGGAAAAGTGAAGCTGGGGCCATCCTGCGAAGCGGGGTGGAGTGGGGAGTGAGGGGCCGCGAGATGTTCAATCTGGGAAAAACGAAATCGCTGATTGGCCTGGACATCGGCTCGAGTTCTGTGAAGGCCATCGAGCTGAAGAAAACGAAAGAGGGCTACGAGCTGGTAAGCCACGGCATGGAGACTCTTGCGCAGGATACCGTCGTGGACGGCGCCATCATGGACGCCCCGTCGGTGGCAGAAAAGATCATCTCCATATTCGACACTCAGAAGATCAAGACGAAAGATGTGGCCACTTCTGTATCGGGGCATTCGGTCATCGTGAAGCGAGTGAGCATGCCGCTGATGACGGAAGAGGAGCTGTTCGACCGGATCAACTCCGAGGCGAGCCAGCATATCCCGTTCGATATCGCGGACGTGAACCTCAGCTACCAACTCCTCGAAGCCACCGAGAACCAGATGGATGTCCTTCTGGTGGCTGTGAAGAAAGACAAGATTCTGAACCATACGAACGTGCTGGCGCAGGCGGGGAAGACGCCCGTGATCGTGGACATCGACGCGTTCGCACTGCAGAACTGCTTTGAAGTGAATTACGAGCCGGACCCGTCGCAGGTGGTGGCCCTGTTGAATGTGGGCGCGAGCGTGATGAACATCAACATCGTGCGGGGGTGGACTCCGCTGTTTACGCGCGACGTCTCGGTGGGAGGCAACCAGTACACAGACGCGCTGCAAAAAGAACTGGACCTCAGCTTCGAAGATGCCGAGAAGCTAAAGATGGGCGGCACCCTGGCGGGAGTGAGTGAGGAGCAGCGGACGGCGATTCTCCGGTCGGTGTCCGACATCCTGATTCTCGAGATTCAGAAAACGTTTGACTTCTTCCGCGCGACGGCGAGCGGCGAGAACATCCGCCGGATTTACGTTGCGGGCGGCACGGCGCGGGTTCCCGGGCTGCTCGACCTGCTGAAAGAAGAGTTTGCGATGCCGGTCGAGGAGCTGTACCCGTTCCGGAAGATTGCAATCAATCCTGGGCGTCACGATGAAAGCCAGCTTCGCGATTTGGCGCCGCGCCTGGCAATCGCTGTCGGCCTGGCGCTGAGGAGCTTTGACACGCCATGATCCGGATTAACTTACTAGGCCAGGCTCGTCCGAAGGCCGCGAAAACAACGGTACCGCTGGAAGCGACGATCCAGATCGTGTTTCTGCTGGTGGCGATCGGTCTCGCGTCGGTCGTGCTGGGGATCACGTATTACCAGCAGAAAACCGAGCTGGACAATACCAACAAGAAGATCGCCTCGCTGCGCGCCGAAAAGGCGTCTCTACAGCAGATTAAGGCAGACGTGGACCGGTTCGAGAGCCAGAAAGCGGTACTGCAGCAGCGGATCAACGTGATTGAAACCCTGCAAAAGAATCGCTCCGGCGGCCAGGAATTGCTGCAGATGGTGGCGAACACGGTGGTGCGAGTGGATTCGCTGTGGCTGACGAACCTGGAGCGCAAGGGCGACAACCTCGATATCAAGGGACAGGCAGGCTCGATCAACGCGGTGGCTAATTTTATCACGCAACTGAAACGTTCCGGGTATTTCAGCAACGTGGAAATCAAAGATGCCGAGGAAACCGACCTAGTGAAATCGGCGCAGACATTCGGTTTTTCGATGACGGCTTCCATTGCGACGGCTACGGCACCTCCCGCAGATCAAGCCAAACCGCGAACCGCGGGAGGCACACCGCCTCCGCAGCCTGCGGCGAAGGGGAGGAGCTAACATGGCGACATCATTCCGCGAATGGCCCTGGCCCCTGCAAGCCGTTTTTTACGTGGCGCTGGCGTTTGTAATCGTCGCGGCTGGATTTTATCTTCCGATTTCGCCGGTGCGGACGGTGCGCAGCGATCTGGAGGCGGCGCAGAACACGGTGAAGCCTTTGGAGACGGAAGTTCAAAGCTTGCGTGTGTACAAGCAGCGAAGAGCGGAATTGCAATCCGAGATGGACGCGCTGCAAAAGCAGCTGGAAACGTTGCAGACGATCGTCCCCGAGGAAAAGCAGGTCGACCAGTTCATCATCATGATTCAAACAGCGGCACTGAGCTCGGGCGTTTCAATTCGCAAGCTGACGGCTAAGCCGGTGGCGACGCAGCCTTACTACTTTGAGATGCCTTTCGACATCGAGGCAGACGGGCCGTATTTCTCGGTGCTGGATTTCTTCGCGCGGCTGGGGCGTCTTTCCCGAATCATCAACGTGGGCGACTTGAAGCTCTCAGGCCTGGGAAGCGGACCGCAGAGCACGAAGTTCCACACGGCGCCCGGTGCATCGGTGACCGGCACATTCACGATCACTACTTTCTTTACCAAAGCGGCGGAAGCCCCCGCGGCGACTGCTGCCGCGCCGGCAAAAAAGGCCGCCGCAGGGCAAAAACGATGAAACTGGCAAAGTCATCCGCGATTCTGTGGGCAGTGCTGGCGTTTTCGTTCTGCCTCGTACCCGCAACCGGTGCGCAGAGTGCTCCGGCCAAGAAGGTCGCACGCAAAGCGGCGAAGGCGAGTTCGGCGAAAGCCGCGCCAGCAGCACCCGCTTCCGCGCCGGCCGCGGACGCTGATTCCAGCGCAGCCGCACCCGCAGGCAAGTCGGAGGCGGTGACGGCGAAACGCGATCCGTTCCAACCGCTCGTAAGCAGCACGAAGCCGACACACGGGCCTCTGCCGCCTGGCAAGGCGGGGCTGATCATCGCTTCGGTGCACGTCGACGGAACAGTAAAAGCTCCGAGTGGAATGCTGGCTGTTGTCTCCAACGATGAGAAACGAGTGTATTTCATACGCGAGGGAGACCGGCTCTACGACGGCGATGTGGAAAAGATTGGGTTGGATGGGGTTACGTTTAAAGAGAATTCCAAAGACGCGTTCGGTAAGCCTGTAGAACGAATGGTCACGAAACGAATCTACTCGAGTGCAGGAGAGCAGCAATGAGGATCATGTGGCGGGCGTGGGGCCTGACTGCGCTGGTTGCAGCAAGCCTGATACTGACGAATGGAGCGCTACCGGCAAATGATGCGCCGGTGGTGCATGTGAAAGCGGTGGTGAAGGATGGAGCTGTCCGCCTGGAAGCGCAGGCGAACGCTCCGTTCGAGTACACCACCTATCGCCCCAGTGAGAGCCTCTATGTGCTCGACCTGAGCGGAGTCTCGGCGGCTGACCCTGCCGGCGCGCGCGTGGTGGCTTCCGATCTCGTGAAGAGCTACCGCGTGATCAACTACGCGTCGGGACAGAAGCCGGTCGTCCGCGTCGAAGTTCTGTTGAGCCAGGGGATCGAACCACGCCTGGAACGCAAGGACTCGCAGGACCTGACTTTGCTCGTCGGGCGGGCGAACGATTCGCCAGCGACGCCATCGGCTACCAAGACGACTGCCAAGACGACGCCTGCCGCCGCCCCAGCAATTGTCCACGCGTCAGCGAATTCTTCAGAAACGAAGACACCCGGCTCGACCTTTGAGTCCATTCAGCAGGTGAAGCTTGTCCAAAACGGCAATCAGACCGAAGTCAACGTGATCGGTTCAGGACACCTGACCTATCGGGCAAGCCGGCTTCAGAATCCAGATCGTTTGGTGCTGGACTTTGCCGGTTCGCACTTGAAGACGGGGCAAAAGCAGATTGCGAGCAATTTGGATCCGGTGCGCGAAGTGAGACTCGCGCAGTTCAGCCCGGAGGTAGCCCGCGTTGTGATCGATCTTCGCCAGGCAGCACGCTACAACATCAACTCGAGCGGCAATTCCGTTACGGTGTCGTTCGCACCGGCTGCTGCACCTGCGGGTGCGGCGGGTGGCGCAGTGAAGCCCAAAGCATCTTCGGAACCATCGGATCTGACGACCGCGAAGTCGGTTGCCAAGTCCGAGACAGCACCGGCAGAAATGTCTGCCTCACAGACTACAACGATTCCGGCGCCTGCCGCGATTCTTCCTGCGTCCTACACTCAGCCTGTCGCGGCTCTTGCGAGTCCGTCAGCGGGTTCAGGATCTCCGGCACCGATTTCCGCGCCAGCGACCACTACACCCAATTCAACTAATTCAGGGGAAGCAGCGAAACCTCTTGTTGACGGCCAATCGCCCGCTTCCGCTCCGTCCGGCAAGTATTCCGGCGAGCCAATCTCTGTGAACTTGAAGGACGTGGATTTGCGCGACTTCTTCCGTCTGATACACGAAATCAGCGGACTGAACGTGGTGGTAGACCCGGCCGTAAAGGGGAACCTCACGATCGTGCTGGACGACGTGCCGTGGGATCAGGCACTCGACATCGTGCTGAAGAACAACGACCTCGACAAGCAACTCGACGGCAACGTCCTTCGCGTCGCAACAAAAGACACGCTAAAGAAGGAAGCGGAGCAGAGCCGGGATCTGGCCAAAGCCCAGGCGGAAGCTGCTGACGTCGTTACCACGACCCGCGTGCTCAGCTATGCGAAAGCATCAGACATCGTCACGACCCTCAAGAAGTTCCTGTCTTCTCGAGGTGACGTGCTGGCGGACAGCCGCTCGAATACCTTGATCATCCGCGACATTCCGAGCGTTCTACCGGTGCTCGACAATCTGATCCGGCAGCTCGACCGCAAGTCGCAGCAGGTGGAAATCGAAGCGCGCGTCGTCGCAGCGAACCGCACATTCTCGCGCGAAATCGGAACGCAGTTGGCCTTTGCAGCCGCCAGCAACAACGGACGCAACATCTGGTCAGGTACGGGCGGCGTCGGCACCAGCCCTGTGGTTCGCAACTTCCCGCCGCTTCCGGCTCCTCCGGTGGTTGTGGGGACGGGAGGACCGGGCGCAACGAACGGGTCGCTTCCGTTGAGCACGAACCTGGGAGTCGACTCACCGACGAGCGGCATCAGTTATTCGTTCTCCGCTGCTAACTTCGCTCTGGACGTGATCATCACGGCTGCCGAAGACCGTGGCGTCGGCAAGCTGCTCTCGAAGCCCAAGGTCATCACGCAGAATAACCAGAAGGCGACTGTCAAGCAGGGCACGAAGATCCCGGTACAGACGATCGTCAACAACACGGTTTCCGTGCAGTTCGTCGATGCGGTGTTGCAGCTGGAAGTCACGCCGCAAATCACTGCCGACGGGACTGTGTTCATGGACGTCACCGTGACCAACGACCAGATCGACCAGGCGATTCCGCGTGTCCAGGGCATCCCTGCAATCGACACGCAAGCGGCCGAGACGAAAGTGCTAATCAACGACGGCGGCACGGTCGTGATCGGCGGCATTATCGTGACGAACCAGCAGACCGACGTGAAGCAGGTTCCTTTGTTTGGCAGCTTGCCCGTGGTTGGCAACCTGTTCAAGCACACGACCGTCAGCTCGCAGGCGCAGGAGTTGCTGTTCTTCCTTACGCCGCGCATCATGCCTAGCTAGTGCGAGCGTAATTCGGGGAGACTGCTATCGGTCGTGGCCGATAAATCGCGAAACGAACCCTTGAACCGGAGCCGAGTGGATCGGCTCCGGTTTTCTTTTTCCAGCATCGGCGCCGATACCTTCCTCGTCTCGGAGCTTCCGAATATCCGCTATCTTTGCGGCTTCACGGGCAGTGCGGGTCTTCTGCTGGTTGAAACATCTCGCGCAACGCTCTTCACAGACAGCCGGTACACTTTTCAGGCACAGGAAGAGGTCACGAATGCCCATATCGAGATTGTCCGGCGAGGTCTGACTGGGGCCGTCGGCAGCGCGCTTCGGAAGCGCGCAGGGCGCGCGCGAGTGGCCTATAGTCCTTCCCATGTGACTGTAGCGCAGCATGCGGCGCTCCGGAAGGCTGCAGGCAGCCGCGTTCGTTGGGTCAACGGCGGCCATGCCGTTGAGAAGCTGCGTGCCTTAAAAGACCCCCAGGAACTCGCCACGATGCGTCAAGCGGCGGTGCTAGTCAGCAAGGTGTTCGAGCAAGCGCTGCCGCTGATCAGGCCGGGAATCAGCGAACTCGACCTCGCCGCTGAACTCGAATACGCGATGAAACAGAAGGGCGCCAGCGGTCCTTCGTTTGAGACCATCGTCGCCAGCGGCCCGCGTTCTGCGTGGGCGCACGCTCAACCCTCGTCCAACCCTCTCAGGAAAAGCGAGTTGGTCGTCCTCGACCAGGGTGCTATACTCCGGGGTTATTGCAGTGATATGACGCGCACCGTCTTCCTGGGACGGGCCCCCGCGAGAATCCGGCGGCTGTACCGCGCCGTTTTGGCGGCTCAGGAGGCGGCGAGGGCGGCGATTCGGCCGGGGGTTAGCGGGGAATCTGTTGACGCCGCTGCCAGACGGGTTCTGAAAGGCGAAGGTCTGGCCCAGTACTTCACCCACAGCACCGGTCACGGGCTCGGGCTTGAAGTGCACGAGATGCCGCGTCTGGGTAAGGGCGAGAAGACAATCCTCGAAGAGGGCATGGTCATCACCGTCGAGCCGGGCGTATATATCGAAGGATTGGGCGGGATTCGGATCGAAGACGACATGGTAGTCACGTCGAAGGGTGGCGAGGCACTCACCACGGCGACCAGGGATTTTCTCGAACTCTAAATGGCGAAAAAAACGAAACCAGAAGCACTGCGGGGAAGCGGCCCGCAAGGTGTCGATTTGGCGGAAGTGGAGCGATTGCTGGCATTCATGGAGAAGCATGGGCTCGAGGAGTTTGATTACGAGCGCGACGGCGTGCGCGTCCGGCTCAAGAAGCCCTCGGTGCATCCGCAGGGCGTCCCACGAGCGTTTACAGCCCCTGAAGTGCACGCCCCAGCGGGCGGGGCGCATCCCGCGGCGCACGCGGCTTCAGCGGCTCATTCGCATGCGGGCTCGCATGAGGCGCCCGCCGGAGCCGCCCGTGCGGAGGACTTGCACGTGGTTAAATCTCCGATCGTCGGAACCTTTTACTCGTCCGCGAGTCCGGAAGCCGACCCGTTTGTGACAGTGGGCGCGAAAGTTGACTCCGGACAAGTGCTTTGCATCATCGAAGCGATGAAGCTGATGAACGAAATCGAGTCGGATGTGGCGGGGGAAATCGTGAAGGCCTTCGTCGAAAATGGCCAACCGGTCGAGTACGGCGAACCTCTTTTCGGCATTCGCCCGCACGGGAAGAAGTAGGCGCTCGTTCTCCAGGCAAAATGTTCCGAAAAATTTTAATCGCCAATCGCGGCGAAATCGCTCTTCGGATTCTGTGCGCTTGCAAGGAACTCGGCATCGCGACCGTTGCGGTTTACTCCGAGGCAGACCGCAACGCTTTGCACGTCCGATTTGCCGACGAGGCGATATGCATTGGTCCGCCGCGCAGTAGTGACAGCTACCTGAACATTCCGCAGGTAATCAGCGCGGCAGAGATCGCCAACGTGGACGCAATCCATCCCGGCTATGGCTTTCTCTCCGAGAACGCGAACTTCGCCGAGGTTTGCGAGGCTTCCCACATTACCTTCATAGGTCCGACTCCCGACGCAATTCGCCTGATGGGGGAAAAGGACCGCGCCCGGCAGGCAATGGCCGAGGCAGGGCTGCCGATCATTCCCGGGAGTCCGGGCGTGGTCCCGGATGAAGACGCGGCGCGAAGTTTTGCGGAGGAAATCGGATACCCGCTGATTATCAAGGCGTCGGAGGGCGGCGGCGGCCGAGGCATGCGGATCGTGCGCGAGAAATCGGAATTGTCGAATGCGTTTCAGACCGCTCGTGCCGAAGGCGAGGGGGCGTTTGGCAGTCCGAATGTGTATATGGAGAAATTGATCGAGCGTCCGCGCCACATCGAATTCCAGGTGCTCGGAGACCGGCACGGAAGCGTCGTACACCTCGGCGAGCGCGAGTGCTCGATTCAGAGGCGGCATCAGAAGCTGCTCGAGGAATCGCCGTCGCCGGTGGTGGATGCCAAGACCCGGAAAAAGATGGGCGACCAGGTCGTTAACGCGCTCACGAAACTAGGATACTCGAGCGCCGGTACCGTGGAATTCCTGCGCGAAGAATCCGGCAAGCTCTACTTCATCGAAATGAACGCGCGAATCCAGGTGGAGCATCCTGTGACGGAGATGGTGACAGGCGTGGACCTGGTGAAATCGCAGATTCGGGTGGCGGCGGGTGAAAAGCTCCACGACGTGGTCGGCCCGATCGAGTTTCGCGGACACGCCATCGAGTGCCGCATTAATGCGGAAGATCCCGACACGTTTGTCCCATCGCCCGGACGCATTACGGCATTTCGAGTCCCCGGCGGGCCCGGAATCCGGGTGGACACTGCCTGCTACGCTGACGCCGTGATTCCGCCCTATTACGATTCGCTTATCGCCAAAATCATCGCGCACGGCCGGGACCGCCCCGAAGCGATCGCGCGCATGCAGGGCGCGCTGGGCGGCTTCGTGGTGGAAGGCATCAAGACGACGATATCGCTGCAAAGGCGGATCCTCGCCGACCCCGATTTCGTGGCCGGAAAGTTTGACACACACTTCATCGAGCGCTCGATCGCCGTTCCATCGAAATAACCGGGATGCTGACCGCCTTCCCACCCCTGTATGCGATTCTGGATGTTGCGCAGGCCAGCGGATCAGAAATGCAAATTCCCCAGATGCTGGCCGAAGCAGGCGTGACTCTGATTCAGATCCGCGACAAGCACGCCTCGCCTCGTGGGATTTTCGAAGCATCGCAGCGGCTCGCCGGCCAGCTTGGCCGGCGCGGCGTTCGAATTGTCGTCAACGACCGACCAGACATCGCTGCGATGATTGGTGCAGGTGGCGTCCATGTAGGCCAGGAAGACCTGCCCGTTGAGGAAGCCCGCAGGATCGTCGGAAGGGGACGCTGGGTGGGAGTTTCGACACATAACTTCGAGCAATTTGGCATCGCCGACAGCACTTCGGCGGATTATATGGCGGTGGGGCCCATCTTCCCGACGTCCACGAAGGCAAATCCCGACCCGGTCGTCGGGATCGAGTTTCTTCGTGCGGCCAGGCGAATAACGCGAAAACCTCTGGTAGCGATAGGCGGCATTACGGTACAGTCCGCCGAGTCGGTCTTTAGGGCCGGTGCAGACTCGCTCGCTGTCGTTGGCGATCTGCTGTCAGCGCCGGATCCAGCGCGACGCGCCCGCGAGTACCTGGCGATCGCAGAGCGCGTTCGCTCCGGGCGCACGTAGAGGCAGGCAAAAAAGGGGCCACGCGAAGGTATGGCTGAGCAAGCGCAAACAATCCGGGCAGCCGCTGCGACGGCCGCGGAAAAGTCCGAGCTCGTCAAGGGTCTGGGCCTCTTCGATGCCACGATGATCGTCTCGGGGTCGATGATCGGCTCCGGCATCTTCATCGTGTCCGCGGATATCGCGCATCAGGTAAAGAGCCCGGCGCTTCTACTCGCCGTATGGCTCGCTTCCGGCGTAATGACGTTGATTGGGGCGCTGAGCTACGGAGAACTCGCCGCCGCGATGCCACGAGCCGGCGGGCAATACGTCTACCTGCGCGAATCGCTGGGCCCGATTTGGGGTTTCCTCTACGGGTGGACGATGCTGCTTGTGATCCAAACGGCGACGATCGCAGCCGTGGCAATCGCATTCGCAAAATTCACGGCGGTGATGATTCCCTGGTTCTCCCCCACGGATTGGCTTTTGAAGCTAGGCACTTTCGGCCCCTGGCACTTGTGGTTTGGGGACCTCGGCCCCTACAACGTTGGGCTCAACCGCCAGAATCTTCTCGCCATTCTTTCGATCGTGATCGTCACCTGGATCAATACGCGCGGTCTTCGGCTTGGCTCGATCGTCCAGAATATTTTCACGGTAACGAAAATCGGCTCGCTCGCCGCGCTCGCGCTCCTCGGCATTTGGTTTTCAACCGACGCAGCCCGCACTGCGAACTTCGCACACTTCTGGAGCGGCGGGAGTCTCTCGGCGCTGCACCCGTACCCGCCCGACAATCCGACATGGTGGATAGGAACGATCACGCTGGTGGGCGTCGCAATGGTCGGCTCACTTTTCGCGATGGACGCTTGGAACAACGTTACATTCATCGCCGCCGAAGTGAAAAATCCGAGCCGCAACCTGCCGCTGTCGCTCGCTTTCGGGGCCGGGCTTGTCGTTCTGCTTTACACGCTCGCGAACGTCGCCTACCTGCGCGTGCTGCCGATCTCCGGTGATCCTAACGGACCCACTGCCATCGCGCGAGGCATCGAGTTTGCCGCTCAGGGGCGCGTCGGCACCGCCGTTGCGGAAGTGATCTTCGGCTCGGCAGGCGCGGTGGTGATGGCGATTGCGATCCTGATTTCCGGTTTCGGCTGCAACAACGGCCTGATTCTTTCCGGCGCGCGGATTTACTACGCGATGGCGAAAGACCGGCTGTTTTTCAAGTCGTGCGGCAAGGTGAACCGTCACCACGCCCCGGGCGCCGCGCTTATTGTGCAGGGCATATGGTGTTCGGTGCTCTGCCTTTCCGGCACGTACAATCAGCTGCTCGATTTTCTTATTTTTGCAGTGTTGATCTTTTACATCCTCACGCTCGGAGGACTTTTCGTCCTCCGGTGGAAACGCCCCGACATGGAGCGGCCTTATCGCGCCATCGGATATCCATTTTTGCCCGGGCTGTATCTGATCATGGCGATGTTTCTGGAAGTTCAATTGTTGCGCTACAAACCGCAGTACACCTGGCCGGGACTGATCATCGTTCTGCTCGGCGTTCCGGTGTACTGGCTGTGGAAGCTGGCCGGCAAATCAGACGGAAGCAGCGACGCCGCATCACCGGAGGTCGTCTAACGAAATGAGCGAAAGAGCGCAAGTGACTCAGGCAGCCGCGCAAACAGGGAATCCGCTGATGTGGAAGAAGCCGATGGATTGGCTCTTGAACGAAGCCAAAGCCACCGGCGAGCACACATTGAAACGCACTCTCGGCCCGGTGTCGCTCACCGCGCTGGGTGTGGGCGCGATCATCGGAGCGGGAATTTTCGTGCTCTCCGGACTGGGCGCGCATTACGCCGGTCCGGGACTTATGCTTTCCTTCGTGATCTCGGGATTCGGTTGCGCGTTTGCCGGGCTTTGTTATGCCGAGTTCGCCGCGCTGATTCCTCTCGCCGGCAGCGCGTACACCTACGCCTACGCAGCGCTCGGGGAACTCTTTGCGTGGATCATCGGATGGGACCTGACGCTCGAATACGCCATGGGCGCGAGCACGGTATCGTCTGGCTGGTCGAACCATTTCATCGAGTTCCTGAACATCTTCCGCATTCGCATGCCGCTGTGGCTGGCCTACGATCACTGGACAGCTCTTAGAACCGCCCAAAACATGGTTGCGCGACAAATGGCGAGCGCCTCCGACTCGAGTCTCCTTCAGGGTTCGCAAGCGTACCTCGCGAAGGTCGGCGACATTCTGAGCGCTCAATCACCGGAATTGCTCCGACGCGCTCACGACATGGTTAACGCACCGCGCCTGTTCGGCGTAGAGATTGGTTTCAACTTACCTGCATTCCTGATAGCCCTCATCATCACCGCGATTCTGGTGAGAGGGATACAAGAGAGCGCATCGTTCAACGCCGTGATCGTATTCATCAAGGTAGCGGTGGTTCTCTTCATCATTGGGCTCGGCATTCACTACGTGAATTTCAGCAACTGGGGCCACGACTGGAGCACGTTCGCGCCCATGGGATTTGGAGGCATTGGCGCAGGCGCTGCCTACATTTTCTTCGCCTACATCGGATTTGACGCCGTATCAACCACCGCCCAGGAAGCCAAGAATCCGCAGCGCGATCTCCCAATCGGAATCATCGCGTCTCTACTTGTTTGCACGGTCCTCTACATTCTGGTCGCCGGCGTCCTCACCGGAATGGTTCCTTGGAAGGAAATTAATATCGAGGCGCCGCTCGCCGTCGCTTTCCTCGATCGCGGGCTCACGAAAGCCTCCTACCTGATCACCTTGGGCGCGCTGGCAGGTCTCACGAGCGTGATGCTCGTCATGCTGCTGGGCCAAACACGCGTGCTGTACTCCATGGCCAACGACGGACTGCTCCCGCGGAAATTTTTTGCGGCCATTCATCCGAAATACCGAACCCCGTACAAGAACACGATTCTCGTCGGTCTTCTCGCCGCCATCGTCGGCAGCACCATCCCGATCGACGATATAGGCCGCATGGTGAATATCGGAACGCTCCTCGCTTTCGTAATTGTGTGCATCGCCGTCCTCGTGCTTCGCCGAACAAATCCCGGCCAGCACCGCCCCTTCCGCACGCCCTGGGTGCCTCTAGTTCCGATTCTCGGCATCCTGTTCAACGGCTACATGATGTACAAACTCGGCTGGATCAATTGGGCGCGCCTCATCATCTGGCTGGCCATCGGCCTGGTGATCTATTTCACCTACAGCCGGCACCACAGCCGCGTTCAGAAGAACGACCGTTCAGCGATGTAGTCCCGGTTTTCCGTAGGGCCCGGCATAGCGTGCCCGCGGTCACTCGCACCGTGGACATGGGTATGTCCACCGTTGTCGCGCCCAACTCCGTCTTCGGGGTATCATGCTGTTTCGCGCCTCCGCGAGTTCGAGCCGCGAGACACAAACACCGTGCCCCAACTTTCCCCACGCCGGCTCTCGGTCTTTTTCCGCCGCACTACGATCCTCGATCGCGTCGCGCTAGCCGTCCTGCTGCTCTATGCAATTTTCCGCTTAAGCGCCCTCGCCGGGATGAGGTTGCCATTCACCGGCCTGCTCTTTTTTCTGAGCTTGATCGCGGTTTTCTATTTTTTCGTACGGCTGATGCCCTGGTTTCGCAACCAACTCCTCTGGCGGCTCCGAAACCGCCTGATCGTCGCGTACGTTTTTATCGCGGTTGTGCCCGTAGTGCTTCTTCTCAGCATGGTGGGGCTCGCCGCATACGGGCTCTATCTGGAGCTTGGCGCCCATCTGCTGCACGATGACTTACAGGATCGCATCAGCCTGGTTGCCGGCGATGCCGAATCCATCGCGAACGCAATCGAGGAAGAAGCGAACAAAGGCATTTCGCCAAACGATCAGGCGATTCTCGCCCGTTCCGAGGTTGCAGTCCTCATCGGCGCCGCCCGCAGAGAATGGCCTGATGTTCGAGTACTGCTGAACCGCGGCCAGCACCTGCTGGACGCGGGAAACGGCCGCGCGTATTCCGGTCTCGTTGAATTCGAGCATCAACTTTGGATTGCCTCGGCGCAAAGCCGGCAATCCCGGAGCGGGCCGGTTTTCGTCTTCGTGGGCGCCCCGGTGACGCCTGCATTTCTCGACAGTCTTGCCTCGGAGTTGGGTCCCATTCAGATGATGCTGCTTCAGCCATCGCCGGGAAAGCCGCGCGGGGGAATCTCGCTCGAAATTCAAAACCGCGTCTACATTCCTGGACAGCAGATTCTGAGCCGCAAGCGCGCCCTGGCGCCTGCGGCCAATTTTCTCGATGTCCGGGTGAATGGCGCATCCACTCTCGAAGCTCTACATCACGATCCGGGACAAGACCCGTCGCCCGCTCCTGTCCTGGCATCATTCGCGCTGCGGCCGTCGGCTCTCAACCATCGCCTTCTGACGTCCGTCGGGGCCGTCGGCCCGCTGCTCGTCAGCCTTCTGTTGCTTGCGGGAATTATCTTCCTGGCGCTCGAAATAGTTGCGCTTGTTACCGGCGTGGTTCTCACGCGCACGATCACCCGCGCCGTCGGTGATCTCTACGACGCCACGCTCCGCGTCCGTCGCGGCGATTTCACCCATCGCGTGCGTGTCCACCAACACGATCAGCTCGGCGCTCTCGGAGAGTCGTTCAACGAGATGACCACGTCTGTCTCCGAGTTGATTCAGGAACAACGCCAGCGCCAACGCCTGGAAAACGAGCTCTCGATCGCCCGCGAAGTGCAGGAACAGCTCTTTCCGCGCTCGCTTCCGGAATTGCCTGGGCTCCAACTCGCCGCCATCTGCCGCCCCGCTCGCACCGTCAGCGGCGATTATTACGATTTCATTCGCCTCGGCCCTTCGCGCCTGGGCATCGCGCTTGCGGACATCAGCGGCAAAGGGATATCCGCGGCGCTCTTGATGGCGAGCCTGCAGGCCTCGCTCCGCAGCAACGCCATGCTCGATGGGCACAACGGCACCGCCCGCCTGGTCGAGCGACTGAATCGACATCTGTTCAAAAACACTTCCGACGATCGCTACGCGACATTCTTTTACGCCGTTTACGATTGCGAAGCGAAGTCCCTTACGTATACGAACGCCGGGCATCTCGCTCCGTTCTTCGTGAATGCAGGGAAGGTTCAGAAACTTGATGAGGGCGGTACGGTAGTTGGTCTGTTCGAGGAAGTTCCGTACACGCAGGGCACGCTGCAGGTGGAGCCGGGAAGCATGCTCGTCGCATTCAGCGACGGGCTCACCGAGCCGGAAAATGTTTACGGCGAAGAATTTGGCATGGAACGTCTGAAGGATGAAATCCTGCGCCAGACAAGCGCGCCGCCATCGCGGGTCGCAGAAAACCTGATCGCTGCGGCGGAACAGTGGGCCGGATCGGCCGAGCAAGCCGACGACATCACAGTTGTAGTGGCGCGCATGGACTGACGTCTGCGCACTACCCGTTGTTCCCGCGCTCCGGCCAGACGGCCGTGAGTACTAGACCTACCACGATGCCGATTGCCACTTCCACGAAACGGTGCGCCGCTACAATCCATGCTGTGGCAGCCCGCGCGACAAGCATGACAATCGCCAGCGTGATTCCGGCGTACCGATACGCATTGCGCTCCAGATGGAGCACGGCGCAAATCAATCCCAAGACAAACACTCCGCCCCCAAACGCGAGCACGTTCGCTCCAAATCGGGCCGCCAGCAGTGCACCCGCCATAGCACCAAGCGCCGTTCCGGCCAATCTTTGACCGGAGATCGTCAGCGCCGCCCCGAGCGTTGACTGCATTACGATCATCGTCGTCACCGCCGCCCAGTAAGCCTCCGGCAGCCTACAGAGTTGAGCTACGTACATCGAAACGATCGCCGCCGCGGCCGTTCGCGCAGAATGTGCCAACGACGCCCGATTCAGCCCTAACGCCACCCAACCCCGCGCATTCGTCATCGACATCCTCCAAACGAGCCGATCAGTAGCGTCACTCTCATGGGCCGTCTTGCGGCTATGAAAATATTGAGGCAAATACATTTTCTGGAAATCGGGAGCCTCTCGAGTGATCAGCGAGGCTCATTAACTTTATTTATAGGCGTCATAAGCCTCCGATGACAGTTTGCGTCTGCATATTCAACCGGAGAAATCAGGCTGTTCGTTCGTGGGACGCGAAAATCTCCGGACCGCCGCCAACTTTTTTTCGCGGATTTGCATTTTTCAGTTGACACCAAAAGCACGTAATTGGAGTATGCGCCCAGCGCTACAAGAACGTCGGACGCGCCCAGCGTCCGCCAGGTTTGTAAATCCGTTTTGAATTGGGCAATGAACTCGTCCCGGAAACGAGCGGGCTTCCGCGGGCCCGAGCGTGTCTGGAAAAACGAAAATCAGTGTAGTTCAAGAGGAGGATACAAGTGGATCGCAAACTCATAGTAGTGGGTGTGTGTGCGTTGGCCGCCCTGAGCGCTGCTGCATCCGCAGCGTTTGGGCAAGATCAGCAGAAGGCGGCGCCGAGGCTTCATGTGATTCAGGCAAAGAAAAGTGCAAAGCCTGCGGACGCCGAAGCCGTGAAGAATGACGTCGCGGCCATGGGCACGAGTAAGAAGTCCGGATTGCCGCTGTTTACTTACAACGTCCAATCCGACCGAGACGGACAGAGCTACACGGGCGTGATTGTGGGAGCGGATCCTTTCTCGAAATTCGGAAACAAGCAAACCAACGTGAAGACTTTCATCGTCCCCGTGATTGTGATTACGCAATCGGTGGGGACGAACTTTGATCCAACGACCGGGTTGATCAGCACCGCTCCGGGCGTTACCGTCTTCGATCCCACGAAGAACGACAACGGCTGCCTGGCCGCCCCGAACAACAACCCGCTGAAGCTGTTCCAACACTCACCCATGTTCGACAACTACGACATTTCCGTCGGCGGCGTCGATATGGGCCACACGCAATACATCGACGCATTTCAACGCGCCGAATTCTGGAACGTCTTGAGAGATCCGCAGGACTATCAAGTCCTACTCAATCCGGTCCAGACGATTTCGCCGATTATTATTAAGGTTCCGGCGAACCTGGGAATCACGCTTCCTCCAGCGCAATTTCCGGCTTGCGGGCCGTTCGGAATCGTGGACATCGATTTCTTCGACACGTTCCTCGACAACAATGTTCTTCCCGCGCTGCAGCCGCAAGTGAATGCAGGCAACTTCCCAATTTTCATGCTCTATAACACGGTGCTTGCTTTCACGCCGATTACCGACCTCGTGGACAATTGCTGCGTGCTCGGTTACCACGGCAACACTGCGACCACACCCATCCAGGCCTATTCGCCTTCGGACTTCGACACCACCGGGCTGTTTGGGCCGACGCAGGGTGACTCGAACACGCTGTCGCATGAAGTCGCAGAGTTCATAAATGATCCGTTCGGCAACAATCCGACGCCGGCGTGGGGAGGTGTCGGTCAGGTCCCGCCGGGATTCTGCCAGAACAACCTCGAAGTCGGTGATCCCCTGAGCGGCACCAATTTCTCGCCGGTTGGGGGCCGCAACGGTTTCACCTACCACTTGCAGGAATTGGCGTTCTTCTCGTGGTTCTTCAGTTCGCAATCGACTGGAATCCACGATTGGTTCTCCAATAACGATACATTTACAACCGACGCCGGCCCGGCCTGTGTGTCTTCAGCCAGCGGCGGCGGCAACGTACGTCCCATCGTTCACAAGTAGCCGGCCGATTCACGCGGATCAGGGGCAGCGAGCATCAGTCGCTGCCCCTTTCGTTTTTGTCCCGGATTTCGAAAAGATCAGTAGCCGCTGTTCGCATCGAGTTCTGGGGATACGAAGCGACAGGTACCTTCCCGAGTTTTCGCACAGATTTCAGCGTTCTTTGAAGACCGCGCGACCAGGGTCGAGTAACCGCGCCTCAATCGTTTGGTTCGGTGATGCCGCAGGCGCGTATTGTGAAGGTCTTCCCATGCGAGACCCCGGTCAATTGATCGTCTCGTTGTTTCCATTCCGCATTCGCATCTGCGGGGCGTTTCCGCCAAATCCAGCTAGGAGAGTCCTGATTCCAGAACCGCGATATACTGGCGGAGATTACTTGAGAAGACTCACGGCATGAAAATTCTCACGGCAGCGGAAATGCGCGAGGTGGACCGGCTCACCGCCGAGCGGTACGGTGTTTCCGGCAGCGCGCTAATGGAGAACGCCGGCAGCAGCGTGGCGAAGTTCATCGAAACAAGATTTCGAGGACTTGAAGCGCGGCGCATCGTCGTGCTCTGCGGGAAGGGGAACAACGGGGGCGACGGATTTGTGGCTGCGCGGTACCTAGCTGACGCAGGTGCGAATCCGGTAGTGATTGTCGTCGCCCTACAGGATGAAATGCGTGGCGATGCGGCTACGAATCGTGAGCGCTGGCGAAAGTCCGGCGGTGAAGTTCGTTTGATCCGCACGTCGGCCGATTGGCTGCCGGTGAAAGCGGCTGTCGGTTCGGCTGATATCCTTGTGGACGCGCTGTTGGGTACGGGCGTTCGCGGCCCCGTCGAGGGATTGCTCCGCGAAGTGATCGGCGAAATAAACCGGCGCGGCCCCGAGAAAATCGTGATCGCAGTCGACATTCCCTCGGGTCTCTCTGCGGATACGGGATGTGTGGCGGGCGAAGTTCACGACTCGGCCGGTATTGTAGCCGCGAACTACACCATCACGTTCACCGCTCCGAAAGTCGGGATGTTTCTCGGCAATGCGGCAACGTACGTCGGTCAGTTACTCGTGCGCGAGATCGGTTCGCCGCCGGAATTGGTCGAGGAGATTGGCAAGGGGACTGTGCGCTGGCTCGAGCGTCGTGAGTTCGCGCCCTTCGCTCTGCCGCGCAACCCCGACGGCCACAAAGGCAATTACGGCCACGCACTGATCGTCGCAGGGTCGGTCGGCAAGAGTGGCGCGGCGGTGATGGCTTCGTGGGCGGCGCTTCGCGTGGGAGCCGGACTCGTTACCGCCGCAGTTCCCGAGCCGGTGTTTCCGATTGTCTCAGCACCCAATCCGGAGGTGATGACGGAACCGCTGCCAGCCACTGAGGCAGGCAGCATCTCTTTACGCGCGCTGGAATACGAGCGATTCGACGGAATCTTGAAAGGGAAGGACGTCCTCGGACTTGGCCCAGGGCTATCGACGCACACCGAAACCGTTCAGTTTGTACGCAATGTCGTTGGCAAATATCTGGATGTGCCGATCGTGCTGGACGCCGATGGGTTGAACGCGTTTGCGGGGCGCGCCCAGGAATTGAAGGCTGCGCGCAAGCTTCTCGCCGTGACACCGCATCCCGGCGAAATGGCGCGACTTGTCGGGTCTGCGACAAAGGACATTCAGTCTCGAAGGTTGGAGGTCGCCCGCAAAGCTGCTGCGGACTGGAACGCGATCGTAATCCTGAAGGGGAATCAGACCGTGATCGCAGCTCCCGATGGCTGCGCGTGGATCAATTCCACCGGCAACGCGGGCATGGCTAGTGGAGGCACGGGCGACGTCCTGACGGGAATGCTCAGTGGCCTGGTTGCGCAATATTTCCCCGCGCAGCCAGCCGCGAAAGCGCTGTGCTTCGGAGTGTATCTTCACGGCCTCGCGGGTGACATTGCGTATGCGGATGAGGGCGAAGCGCCGCTCATGGCCACGGACTTGATTCGCGCAATCCCGCGCGCGTATCGGAACTTCTTCGCAGAGTCTGGCCGTGGCTAGCCGCGAGTTCATCACCCATTCTTCCGAGGAAACGATTTTGTTCGGTCAGGAACTGGGCGCAAAGCTCAAGCCCCCGGTGCTGATTTTGCTGTCGGGCGAACTCGGGGCGGGGAAGACAACGCTGACGAAGGGAATCGTAAGCGGAGCAGGAGCAGCACGCGAAGACGAAGTTACCAGCCCTACATTCACGCTCGTCCACAAATACGAGCGCGGCACTTGCGTCTACCACGTGGACCTATACAGAATCGACGATCTTCACGACCTTGAAACGCTGGGTCTCGAGGATATTTTTTCTGAGCCGGGAGTCGTGATTGTCGAGTGGCCAGACAAGCTCGCGCTGCGAACCGATTGGCCGATCGTGCGAATTGAGCTCGAGCACGTGGCAGAAGACACTCGCAAAATCGTGGTTCGCAACGAAGCGGGAATTGTGGCAGCCGCTCAGAAAAGAAAGTCCAGCAACAGCTAGGACGGGGGATCGAGCGCCATAATCTGGAAACCGGCATCGACGTAAATAGTATTGCCGGTGACGCCGCGGCCCAGGTCGCTCGCGAGGAAGACGGCGGTATCGGCGACTTCGGCGATGTCGGTGTTCCGCCGCAGTGGCGCGTGTTGGGCGACGAATTCGAGAACCTTCGAAAAATCCTTAATGCCTCGCGCGGAGATGGTCTTGATCGGGCCGGCGGAAATCGCGTTCACGCGGATCTTATTCTTGCCGAGCTCGCTCGCGAGATACTTCACCGACGCTTCGAGGGCGGCTTTCGCGACGCCCATGATGTTGTAATTCGTCACAACGCGCGTAGAGCCGAGATAGGTGAGCGTCATGACGGAGCCTCCGTCGGTCATCAGCGGCGTAAGCGCCTTCGAAATCGCAACCAGTGAGAACGCGCTCACCTCGAGCGCCAGTTGAAATCCGGCGCGCGAAGTATTGACGAACGGATTGCCGAGGTCTTCGTGGTTCGCGAACGCGAGACAGTGGACCACGACATCGAGTTTGCGGCCCTGCGCTTTGATTGCCGCGGCGAGATTGTCGATGTCGGATTGCTGCTGCACATCGCACGGAAAGAAAGCTTTCGCGCCGAGTTCGTTGCCCAATTCTTCGACGGCGGGTTTCGCGCGCTCATTTTGATAGGTGAGCAGCAGCGTGCCGCCCTCCCGCACGAATGCCTGCGCGATCGCGTAGGCGATGCTCCATTTGTTCCAAACGCCGAGAACGATTGCGGTCTTGCCTTCCAGTAGTTTCGACATGGCCGGATTTTACCTTGAAATCCCAAATTGAAGACCAACTTCTAGCCGGTTGCGCCGTCTCTCTGAATGGTTCCAGGCCGCTAGCGGAAGAGCCGGACGAGAGCGCTAATAATCCTCGCCAGCTCCGGCCAGAGCATCGCCAATGCGACGAAAAGCGCCGCGATTTTCTTCGGTGTCAGAAACGGCCCAATAATCGCGGGAGCGCCGTGCTGATGGCGGGCGCAGAAGCCGCCTTCGATCGCGCGCTGCGTGCATCGCTGGCCGGCAGGACCGAGGTAGAGGCAGGGGCCTTGGTCGGCATAGGAGACCCTGGGGCGCGCGAGCGTCGGATTGGCCATAAATTCGGCGCCGGAGTCGAAGTCAGGCTGTAGCGCCCGCTGACCATGGATGTTGACGGACTGCCGTTCGGAGCCGTCCGCCAGCGCGCTTTCCAGATCGCTGCCCGACCCGGCATTAACGCTTACGCTTCGTTCCATTGCGCCTACCTCCGGCTACCTCTACAGTGGAAGTTCATCCGAATCAGGTTCCCAGAATGCCGGATACCCATACTCTGCCTTCGCCCGCCCATCCCGCCCGGATGAAGCTGGAGCCGTACTCTGCCGAAATCCGGCTTCCAAATCTGACGCTAGGCATTGACAACATTCATTATGACGTTTTCTTGAGCCCACGGTTTGCGGATTTCACGCGGAAGTACCTGCTGGAACTCACGAGGCAAACCGTCAACATCAGCCTGGTTTATGGCAAGGACAAGAAGCGGACGGGCTCGCCGGAGCATGGCGCCTTCCGCAAGCTGCTCACCGAGATTCTTCAGGAATCGCTGATGCGGGCGAAGTATCAGCAGTCGATTGAGACCGACGTGCTGCACCAGCTTGCGATTCTGAAATACCTGACGACGGAACTATCGAACCAGTTTTCGAGCATCGTGGTGGAGTGCAAGGAATGGATTCGCGGGCGCGGAGAACTGTTCGAGCACAGCGAGCCGGCGCACGTCATGCGGTCGAAGATCGCCGAAATTCAAGCGGATAAGAAGAACGTATACCGTCAGGTGGGCGAAACATTGCATCGTGTCTGGCGCGAGGTGGAAGAGGGCATCATCTCCAAGTCGAGGCGCGCACTTTTCGGCGACGATTTCCGCGAGACGTACGACCTGCTGCAGAACCGCTTCCTGTTCGTCGAGAACGGGAATGACGACCACCTTTTTCTGCAGCACTACGTGCTGCTCGGAAATTTCGTCAACGACCCGGACCGATTCGATATTTTCGATAATCTCCTCCTCGATTTTGTGCGCGATTTCGTTTTGGCGGATGGAGACTCGGAGGAGCTGAGCAAGTCTCGGAAGGCGCACGAGCGGCTGATGGAGCAGGCGCGGCTACTGCGATCCGAGCTGGAGCGCATCGAGGAAGAGCAGCGCGAACTGTCGTCGCGAGCGGGCTCGGGCGAAGATATTTTCCCGCGGTTTTTCAAGCGCAAAACCGGCACGTCGGCGGAAGTGCAAGGCGAGCTGGACAACCTGCGCCGAAAGTTCTCGTCGGTCGAGCGGAATCTGGAGGAATTGGCTCCGCCAATCGACGCGGCCAAACAACGTTTGGACTTTCTCACCGAAGAATATCAAAGCCGGCTAGGCGACTATTTGAATCAGCCGGAAAACGCCCGAAGGCTCTTTGGCACGCAGGCGACGACCGCGGAAGGTGAAGCGCCGCCCGAGACGCGCGCGCAATTGCGCGAGGAGTGGGTGCACAGGCTGGAGGAACGCGACCTGCTATTCCACGTTCTAGCGGGCTACGAGCTCCGAAAAATATACGGAGACTACTGTCCGCCGATTCACTTACAGCAGTTGAAGAAGGCGATTGTGCATCGGGAAGAACAGAAACGGATTGAGACAATTCTCGAGCAATTCCCGGCGCGCAAAATATCGATGAAACGTTTGGACGACGCTTCGCGCGTGATCCGGCGGCGCACGCATGACGAGACCATTGCGACGGGCACGCAATTCGCCGAGGATCTGATGCGGCTGAGGCGCGATCGCCGCAACTATCAGCATGTGGCATCGTGGATGGAACGTATCAACCTGGTCCGATCGGAGCGGACGCGCGAGCTTTCGCGCGTGAACAAGAGCCTGTACGAGTTCCTGCATCCGGACGAGGGGCGCCCGGCGGACGACCCGGTTAGTTCGCACGTAGTGATCAAGGCGGATGTGCGCGGCTCGACTGGGATTACCAAGGACCTGCTCGGGCGTGGCATGAACCCTGCGTCTCACTTCAGTATCAATTTACACGAGCCGGTGAAGCGGATGCTCGAGCGCTACGGCGCCGCGAAGGTGTTCATCGAAGGCGACGCAATCATTCTGGCGATCTACGAGACGGAATCGAAGCGGGCGACACAGCGCGCGGTGGCGCGAGCCTGCGTGCTGGCCCGTGAAATCCTCGCTGTGACGCAAGCGTATAACGTACGCGCGAAGACGACGGATTTGCCGGCTCTCGAGCTGGGTGTGGGCGTCGCCTTTCAGGATTCCGCGCCGTCGCTCTGGATGGACGCCGATTCGCGGGTGATGATTTCGCGCGCGCTCAATCTGTCGGACCGGCTTTCGAGCTGTTCGAAGATGGCGAAGCGGCTATTCCAGAAAAACCCTTCGCCATTCAACGTATTCCTGCTGCAGACGCTGATGGAGGACGCAGTCGAAGACGAAGGTGAAGAACTGGTGGTTCGTTACAACCAGAACGGGATTGAATTGAACGAGGAGGGCTTCCAGAAAATCAGCGCGGAGATCGCGCTCGCTCCCATGGGCGGCAATTTCCCGATGCCCTGGGGCAAAGAACGCGTCCAACTTTATTTTGGCGAAGTTCCCATCGGCGATACGTTCGAGCCGGTGATCATCCGCAAGGGATTTGTGCGCCAACTGCTTCCCGGCGGAAAAATCGGCGCGCAGGGCACACGTCCGTACTTTGAAGTCTGCACCCATCCCAAGCTTCTCGAACTGGCGCAGAAGAAGGCCACTACGCTTTCCCCGAAAAGTTGAATGCCGGCATCGCCGCCCCTATAATCTCTCACGGAGGCGAAAGGGGTCCGGTGATTCTCGTGGCCTTCAAAGCCATTGATCCTGTCCTTCGCGGCCAGGATGGTGGGTTCGACTCCCACACGCTTCCGCCAATCTATTCTTTGTAGACGAGTTGAGTATCTGCCTCCGTACCAATTGGTGCCACAGTTCCAATTGAGAATACCCTTTCCCACAAGCCCTGCCGAAAACGGCAGTTCGTCATTTGCTGCGACCGTGTTGCCCACCGCACATTACCCACCTCGTAATGGCCGTCGTTGTTTGGAAAGCGGTCAAGCGAATGGTGCGAGCTAGGTCGTGGACCCAATTCGGCAAAAAATTCTTCGAAACTAGCAAACAGGAATTTGATGCCCCGTCCTCCATATCGTTCCCATTGCGGCATGTTGGGATTCTCACACCGCTGCCTAGCAGAACAATACGCGTCATATTCGGGCGACCTGCTCATACCGTGGGTTTTCCTCGCTGCTCTTGCCATTCGAGCTTGATGATAAGGGATGAACCTCAAGGGCTGTCCCTTAACGTAGCCCCGTGCTGGCCACGAATAGAAGCAGATCGGCGACGGTTTTCCGCAACCACACTCACACAGTTTCTTCATGTGAGCCCTCGATTGCCGTGCTTATCGCTGCACTCTCAACAGCGTCTCGCTGTGACTGCGGGATGACGTGAGCATAGATTCGCAGCGTAGTCTTGATGTCTGCGTGCCGCATTTGCGCTTGAAACGCCGGCAAAGGCGTTCCTGCGTTCGCAAGTTCGGTCGCAAGGCCGTGCCGAAACGCGTGCATTCCCACCTCTTTATCCGGGATGCCGAGTTTTCTTAGCACAGGCTTGAGTCCCAAACGTACGACGTTATCGCGCAGTCGAGTATGTGTTCCGCGGCGGTTGGGGAAGAGAAGGCCAGTCGCATTCTGCTTCCAGTGATTTAGTAAGTAATTCTTCAGAGTTGCTTCCAGCGCGGACGGCATGGGAAGCGTCGCTGTAGAATTCCTCGTTTTGGGTTGACGAATTTCCCGAGTGGCATCGTCGGCCGACTTGCAAACTCTAAGTGTCCGGCGCTCAAAATCCAGATCGGACACGTTGAGTGCAAGCAATTCGCCGGCACGCAAACCAGTGGCCCACGCGGTTGCAAACATCGTGTGATACGGCTCGGGTGAGTTCTTAATTACTCGGACGGCTTGATCGCGTGTTAGAAACGCCCCTCGCTGATCATTCGTTGCAGATCCTAATTGAAGATCGGCAAATCGAACTTTTGAAATGCGAGTACCGCAGCGTGCTGCGTAATCAAGGATGGAGAAAACCGCGCTGAGTATGTTAATAACGGTTTTCCGTGAGAGTGTCTTACGAAGGTGAGTTGCGAATTCCTGCATTGCGGCCACATCGAGCGCATGCGGGGCTGCATCCTTGAATCGCGGCAAAACGTGAGCCCGAAGATAGGATTCCCGTTGCCTGACAGTTGCAGGTGAAAGGTTGGGAGCCACGGCCGTCCGCCACAGCTCAGTGATCTCAGCAAACGTCTGTCCCTTGTAAGCGGGCGCCACGCTACCGCGTCGTCGATTCACGTCTTCCATGATTCGTGAATGTTCTCGGCGTGCAGCGCGTTCGGACATTTCGTCTCGCTTGCCGAGGAACTGCTTTACTCGTTTTGATCGGCCGTTTGCATCGTCCACGTAGAACATCGAATACATCCGGCCATCTCCTTCCGTCACAAAACATCCCTTTTGAAACCGTCGCTTTGCCACAGGTCCTCTCTTTCGACCCGTGTTTAGCGGCGTTGCGCTGGGGATTATATAGGGTTTGACGTTGAGAGTCGGGAGGAAAGACGGAACTTCGAAAATTCGAGGAATCGGTGCGGACCCAACTTCGGGCGATGCCGGACGTACAATTTTTCGTGCAGCCATCGAACACCCCAAATCAGCGGACGCAAAGGTCCACGTGAATTTTGGAGTGCGGGAGTGTTACAGGCTCCTGCTTCTCAACCTGTCGGCGTTGGTTGACCAGCCGTTCACTATCTGGGAGATCTTCCAATCACGCCGTAGCGATGACCAATCCCAGACTCGACGTCTTGCTTCCGTCCGCCGGCAGACTCAAAGAGTGGCCGGTTCAGTCCAACGGATACCCCTCCCGCCAAGTGAATGGAGTGTGCGAGCGCAAGAAGAACGCACTGGGTAGTACTGTAGATTTGATAGTACCATAGTTGGGCAGAATGTCAAGTCCTTTGTTTGCAGGGCCGCGAAATCATCAGAAAGCATCCCAAGCGACAGCGCGTTTACGAGACGGGGAGAATAGGGGATATTGGAGCTGCGCAACATTTTCACGGTGAGTTCCTCTACACCGGCAGTACTGTCTGAGGAAGGAACCGGCATCGAGGAGTGATATGCCCACTCGTCGAGGTCGTTTCTTTAGTGCGAGCCCATATTCTTTGCGTCTTGTAGGAGAGCGTCTTCGCGAATGTCTCGTTCGATCTCCCCAATTAATCCCTTCAGCCACTCGATTTTTTGTTCCTCATTAATTATTTTTCTACGAAAGTACTCAATGGCGCCCATTCGCTCATTCACAATTTGTTTCCATTCCAGCAGCCGGCACACAGGACATGGAATGCTTCCCTTACGTTTATCTTGGCGACGGAATTGATGGACGTGCTTTCGGCCGTAGTTGTATCTAACCATTTTACAAGAAGCTATAGCAAGACGATGACGACCGCAACAAATTTGTGTTACGGTGCCCCGTGGAAAAACTTTTAACCGATCGTCAGGTCGCCGAATATTTTGGCATGGATGTTCGAACTCTTAGGAGGAAAATTCAAGCGAACAAAATGGCGTTGCACTACGTCCCCGTGGGACGAAAGATGATGTTTCGATCCCAAGATGTCGAAGAGTACGTCAGGGCTTTGGTGGTTTTGCGGGATGGATCGGGCAGAAGGCCAAAGATATAAATTCGACACACGGGACGGGTCACTTCAGGTGCTCGCACACTTCTTTGATCGTGTGTCTGACGGTACTGGCTTGAGTAGCGTAAACCATGTCGCCGTCGCTAGTGAAAACGCTGGCACCATCCAGCTTCATCCCCGCGCTGAATGCCAGTCCCGTTAATCCGCCCATCGCAAACATCGTCGAGCGCTTTCCTCCTTGCCTGCGGAAAACCAGAACGTAGTCGGCTCTCGACATGTCGTTCGTTACGACAATTCCGGGGCATGCTTTATAAAGGTCGGCTTGAATCTCTACCGTGCGCGGATTGGCTCCTTTCTGCGAATAGGCGAAAGCACCGCCACTCGAGTTGGCCTGCGCGTTGTATGAACCGTTGACATTTCCGGTGCCCTTGTTCCACGCTCCGTTGACTTGGCCATGAGCCGAAGCGTTGCCTGATTGGGATGCGAAGAAAGTCGATTCGTTGACAATCTCATCAGTTACGAATAGGCGCTTCTTTCCATCCGCTCGAGGTTCTGGATGGGGTGTGGACAGATCCGGACTCGTGGGAACGAGAGCAGCCGTGGGTTGCGGGGGTGCAACGGGCTGCGGTTGTACTTGTACGGGAGCAGTTGCTTTGACGACTTCGACATGGCAGGCCGAGTCGCCGATGATACTCTCACCCTGATATAGAAAAGAGTTTCCTCGGTAGCCGTGATCGAGCGGACGACAAATCAGGGTGGAAGTTTGACCTTGAGGCGAGTTGCTCTGTGCTCGTGCTCCCGAAATGAAAAACAGAATTCCGAGAACAGTTACGACTTTGAAGATGGAATGTTGCTGTTGTACTGTGCGTTCAGCTTGCATTGCGGGTTTCCTCCGCTATGTGAGTTACCGGGGTGAGCGGCGCGAACCGCTCACTTCCGGGCTACTGCTACTCCGTGGTACTGCTACGGTGTCATACGTTCGTCATACAGCAATTGTCCAGCCATAACCAAATTATCGAACGTCGCCATCATGGTCGGGGTAGAAATTCCATGGCTGCGAGAATGAGCCCTCATTATTTTCCAGAAAAGTTTTCGGGCTTCCTTGTTGCGTCGGATCCGTGCGGCGGTGCGGCGCCGTAATTCTAACCAGTAGATAAGGAAGATAAAATTGGCGAAGACGAAGAAAGCGATCATGCCGCCTCTCTTTGCATCATCCGTTTGGCTTCGTACAAAATTACAAAAGCGTCGTCGATGTCGGGCGTATCGATTCGCGAACAGCCGAAGGCAGAGGGAAGACGCGCGCTCAATTGCCAGTGAATCCTACGCCAAATGGCCTTCGCTTCCGCGGCCCGGCGCGCAACACGGCGCCTCGCCCACGCTCGAGAAAACCAGAAGGCCAGAATGAGGACGATTACGAAATCAAACATTCTTTTTCTCCTTCAAGACTTCTTCAGCGAGTAGCTCGTGCTTCGTCCGCCTTCCGGACTTTGAGTTAAGATGCCTTTTTCAATGAGATCTGTGATGTCGCGAAGTGCAGTGGGGCGCGAACTTTTTGTGATCTTCGCCCACTTTTCCGCGGTCAGTTGCCCTTCAAATCCGTCAAGCAGTTTCTTTATGATCTTCTCTTGACGTTCATTGAGAGTGATCGCCCGACTCTTCAAACGACGCCAAAATGACTCTTTTCCCAAGGCGCTATCTGTTATCAAATTCGATTTTTCGATTGCTCGATCAAGACAAGACAGAAACCAAACGAGCCAAACGGTGATGTCCAGTGGTCCTTTTTGAGTCTTTTCCAGTATGTCGTAATAGCCTTTTCGTTCTTCGAGGATTTGAGACGACATGCTGTAGAACCGCTGTCGGCTGTTATCCGATCGGGCCAGACACAGTTCTGAAATCGCTCGCGTGATTCTTCCGTTGCCGTCATCGAACGGATGAATGGTGACGAACCAAAGATGCGCGATCGCAGCTTTCAGGAGAGGGTCCGCTTGAGCGTCACTGTTGAACCACGCGAAAAACGCCATCATTTCAGGTTCAACTCGTTCGGCCGGGGGAGCAGTGAAGTGAATTCTCTCTTTCCCCTCACTTCCAGATACAACGTCCATGACGTCACCGCGCCAATTGGCAACACGAATCTTGCGAAGGTCGCTGTAGCCGGTCGGAAATAGAGCGCTGTGCCATCCGAAAAGTCGTTCACTCGTCAGGGCTAATTCATATTTCTGAGTTGCGTCGAGCATCATGGCGACGATGGCTTCAATGGCCTCGGAACTGCGCTTTTCATTTTGAACACCGGCCGTTTTGATTCCGAGTCGCCGCGCGATCGACGAACGGACGCTTTCCGCATCGAGGACAACGCCTTCGATCGCGCTCGATTTGATCGTCTCCTCCGTTAGAATTTTCAGTGTGGCATTCCACTGTGAGGAAAGGCCAAAACTTTTCATTTTGCCCAACAACTCACCTTGCCGAAACCGAACCGCGGACAGAATTGGGGCGACGACACCGGTGCTCCAAGTGAACTGCGGCCAATCGGGTTTTTCGTGGATGTACATAATCTGATCATAATCTAATCACTAATCTCGTCACCTGTCAAGCCCTATTCTAATCACAATCTAATCATTATTCTAATCACGCTTTTCGAAGGGCGGGGCAATCCGGACGCGCACACTAACAGCCTAGTGCCGCGGGGCGGGGCGGGGCGGGGAGGCTGTTAGGGGATTTTCCGGCCGGTCGCCGGCGCCGCGGTAACCTTTTGATCCCATTTTGCGCTGGGAGCCCTCAGGACGCTCCGACCGGCCCCGGAATGGGTAAAGTGGCATCCCGGCCTGTAGAATAGCAGGATAGGCCCTTTCCGCTAGATCTGAGGCCCTCTCAGTGACATACCTAGGACGCTGAAATAAAGTGGTTGACATTGTCATACGGCGTGGTATACTCTCTTACGTGGATCACCAGCAGCGAAACAGGGAAGGGAGATGATGGCTCGAACGAAAGGCAAAACGATTAAGAGCGTCGAGTTTGAAAATGAACAACTCGCTGTCTTGAATATCATCTGCGACCGCGAGCGAAGCACACTGTCCCGAATTCTTCGCATCGCGGCCGATGGTTTTATCACCGACTACATCAAGCAACACTGCGATGCCGGAACGTACAACATGGTAAGGGGCGGCACGACAAGCGTCGAGATGATTCAACTCGCGCTCGTAGCGCTTGGCGGTAAGAATGAAGGCGATGTGAATTCTGATGGCACTCGAAAATCTAAGGAGTACACCGGAGAATAATTGAAGAAGGCGGGCCGCCGCGGTGCTTGAGGCGCCACGACAGCCCTATCGCGAAACAAGGTTGGAGCCCCGTGTGCGACTGCTCGTTTATACGATCAAGTCGCCTCGCAAGGCAAGTCCCTCCTTCGTCTCCGATCTCCACAAATGTTGTGCAGTAAAACGCGCGTCCGGCTCAACCGAGCGGATGGATGAAACTCGGGCCGAAATAAAGGCTGGGACGGAAGTCATCGAGGAAATGAGACGGGAGGAAGTCAAATAAAGATGTTCGTAAAAATTAAACGACGGGGTGGCAAAACATACTACGAATTGGCCCACTCAAAGCGAACGGGTGCCAGCGTCGTGCAATACTCCGTCTATTTAGGTACCACGCTGGCCCTGACCGGACAGGAGTGGCTGGATATTCTGGCCACAACGAAATTTCCTGTCTCGCTGGGACGTCTGATTCCTCTCGTACAGAAATTTATCGCCCGATGGAATCTTCCCCGCGCGACGATATTGGGATTGCAGGACGCGGCAAGGATGCAATTTTCGGCGCTCAAAACCGCGGCTCGCAAGACATCCTCGCGCCGGCGTCATCCAGCATCACTCGCACATGGTCTTCTCGGCATTGCAGCGGGCGCGACGATTCCACAGATCAAGGCGGCTTACCGGAAGAAAGTGAAGTTGTGCCATCCCGATACCGGAGGCGCGGGTTCCGATCCGGCTTTGTTCCAGCGTCTCACGGATGCCAAGGATCTGTTGGTTACGGCCGCGGGGCGATCTACCCCTACAAATTCGAATAAATCTACCCCTACATCGACGGTAAGAACGACGGGGGAGGCTAAAAATTGAGTTTCGTGACATATTTTGGGAGTCGGCGCGCGACGCGGTTAGACTTAAGTCCTTTCTGCTCAACACTGAGGTCCCGCGGCCAATTGGGGTACACCAAAATGAGGTGCTATGGGTAGAGAGCCACCTCGCCCAGTTGGAATCTACGTTCCACCTCCTCGAGCAGAGGTTCGCCCACTGGCTGAGCGTATTGAGCGGGTGACTCGTGCATCTCGTGCAGTCCCCTCGTTTTTGGATGGGCAGCCCGTCCCCCCATCAGTAACGCTGGATGACATCCTCCACCGGCGTGGCGCAGATTGGGATCGCCGTCGCCAGCAGCACCTAGACTTTTTGGACAGCGATCCTTCCATTTACGAGATCCGTGCTTACATCCGCAACGCACCATTTAATTGCATCGGTACGTGGGTTGAAAGTTTTACGGACGACGACGGCGAGATTTCGCCCGCCGGTTGGTCGTGGTCAACCGTGTCATGGGTTCACGTAGCCACCGAAGATGCGCGCGCCCACCTGATCGACGTCTTCCGAGAAAAGCTAAATGATTCCGTTTGCATCCACGGATGTTCATGGGCGGCATGGAAAAGCCCTTCGGATAATGATGCTTGGGGCGGTTGCGCGGCCTGCTACGTGGAACACGAATTGATTCGACGAGGCAAGAATCCTAATCTAGCCAACTTTTCGGACGCCAAGAAGGTCAACGGCAATAATACGTATAGTGCAAACCTCGTTCTAGGAATTCTGGGTCATAGCACGAAGACCGGACTTCTCCGCAATTCGACATATTACGATCCTGAAAAAATTGCATTGATATCGGGAGCACAGCAACGCGAAGCATTGATGGGGGGACGTCGCGTCACGCCTCGATCGCAGCGCATCGACATGAGCACTGGCCGTCGTAATAATGGCGCGCGGGGGCCTGACATATTCGACGCGACGGGCGAGGATAGGAGCGGCGGCTCGGTGGATATTGATGACGCGAAGCCCGAACCCTATTACGAAGGATATCGCAATCCTAAGCAACTAGGAATGACGGATGCGCAGTTGATCGCGGATCGTCGATTGGAGTTGGCCAGTGAAGGCGAGGCCCTTTTATCGCAGCAAGCTGGTATCTCGATCTGGGGACAAAAGAGAAAAGACAAGTTCGTGAAGGCTTACGTGCTGGAAGGACTGAGAGAGTATCGCGCGGATCTCAAGAAAACGAAGCCCCTAAGATTAAAAGAGATCGCGGCCATGTCACCCTCTCTTGCGCCCGATTCCCTGGCCGACAAGGGCCGGCTGGATGAACGCACGTTGCCAGCCTTGCCGGCATTTGACGCCGAGCCAACATCCAATACAGACGATGGCGAAACAGAACGGCCGAGTCTGCCCGAAGAAAAGGGCGAGATCGAGGTTGACGAAGAAAATTTTGAACTTTCCAATGTGGACGAGCTGCAAGAAGGAGAAGAAGAACCGGAAGTAGGGGATACCCTATTAGTCGAGGACACGGACCCCACCAAGGAAAATTTATGAACTATCTCGTGATGATCGACGACGCACCGACGTTCTTAACTGAATTGCGAAACGGACAACCTTATGGCGTGCCACATCCTACGCGCGCAATCCAGATGGACTTCGATGCGGCCAATGAAATTGTGCAGCAACTTCGCCGAAGTGGTTATGAATCCTGCGTGGCAGATCAGTACGGACAGATGCCTTCCCCCGCGGATCTAGCCAATGTGAAGCGAAACGTAGAATATTGTGTGACGTTTTCCGGAAAGTATTTTACAGGCCAGAATGGGGCAGGTCGCGACATAGGCTCCACAGATCCCCTCACGGCCGCGCGCATGAGTCAGGAGCTGGCATTGGAAGTTGCAAAACGATTGCGCCGGCAAGGACACTCCACTGCAACAGTCATCGAAGTGGGCGCCCCATTAGTTGATGTTCAGCGTGAAGTGGACAAATTGTTTCGTCAACAATAAGCAGAGCAGGCAACTTTCGGAGTTCGGACGGAAGCGAAAATAAAATTTGGGGAGGCACGATGACAACAACTCAGAACCCACGATTCGCGGAAGGCATCCAGTATCGCGAATATGTAGAAGACGTCTACGCAAAGGCCACAGAGGCCAAGCGCGAGAGATTGCGAAAAGAAGGCAAGACGTCGAAGGAAATCGAGAGGGATATGTCCTCCCATTCGATAGGCGACTGGCCCAATGTCGATCGACCGCGTGATCTCGACTGCTGGGGGCCGTGGAAGTACATGAAGTCCAATCTCACATTACTTTACGCTCCCCGAGACAATCACTGGTGTTATGAGATCGATTTGGAACGATGCATCAAAAGTTCCTACATGCTCGATTATATTTTTCAGGTTCGCAGCAAGTCGGAATCACTTGTTTCCGCTGAAGATGTGGGACATTTCATCGCAGCTTTAGATGATCTGCTCTCGCCGCAAGCGAACATCTGCTCCTTCGGTCAGAACTTGAATCTGGATGTTGCTAAGTATCTTCTCGAGAAAACGCCGAATCGTCCGTTTGATACCACACAGATTGAAAAAGCGTTTGAAGAGGGGCGAATCACGATCACAACAATTAGTGAGGAGGCACGATGAACAGACCTAACGTGACTATTCGGCAACTTATTCCCATGCCGGATCGGTTCGAATTTCAGTATCTATTTTGCAATTATTCGGCCGGTGATCTAACAAAAGTCGAAATCGGCGTACATCGTGTTCCGATGTTGGGACTCGCCCTCGTGGACTTCCCATCCGATAGATCAACCCAACAATCGATCCAACAATCGATCGTCCATTTCGGGAACGATACACATGGACAGTTGGAGGGTTTTCAACTCTACTGCGAATATGGTTGGCGATCTTCGCGCTACGTTCCACACTTCTTCTCCAACGATCCTCAAACAAGGGCATTGGGAATCGCACCCTTGGGAAGTGGTGACGACTATTTCGACGAAGTGGGAGACGCAACGGAGCAGTTGGAAAGCGAGCAGTTCTGGGGGAAGGCGATAAGATCCTTTTATCTCACGATGGAGAGAATCGACGATCGCATTCATGTGAGAGAGGCATTTTTCGAAGGATTGGATAACTACTTCGCGATCACTTCCGGAAGATTCCGCGATGGGGCTGTAGTGCTCCCCGCTCAAACTAGACTGCCGAATTCGGTATGATTCAGGGCCTCCACACAGGAGGCAACATGGGCAGGAAACCGCGCGTAGATCGATCCCCGGAAGAGAAGTGGCAGATCGTGCA
>JBARFX010000098.1:0-2076 GCA_049797655.1 Candidatus Acidiferrales bacterium
GTGTATCAGCCCATGATTGAGGTGATGAGGTACCTCCGCGACAATGGCTACAAGACCTACATCGTGACCGGCGGCGGCCAGGACTTTGTCCGCACCTATGCCCGGGAGGTGTACGGCATTCCGCCAGAAGAGATCATTGGGTCGGCCCTCGATACCCAGTACGCATACAACAAAGAAGGAAAAGGCATCCTGATGCGGGACCCCAAACTTCTACTGAACAACAACGGTGCCGGCAAGGCAGAAGATATCTATCTGTTTATTGGGAAGCATCCAAAAGCTGCGTTCGGCAACACGGAAGGAGACCGGGAGATGCTGGAATATGCCCAGGCGGGTGGCGGGACCTCGCTGGAGATGCTGGTGCTGCACGATGATGCCATCCGTGAATACGCATATGGCCCAGCCCAGGGGTTACCCGACACCAAGGTCGGCACTTTTACTCAGGCTTTGTACGACGAGGCGAGAGCCAAAGGCTGGACCGTCATCAGCATGAAGAACGACTGGAAGCAGATCTTCGCGTGGCAAAAGTGAGTGACGGGAGGAATCGCTTTAAGGGATGTCCTCCGCCATCTCGGTGCTAGGGCGCGAAGTAGCCAGAGATGTCCAGGATCAGTTGTGTCAGTCCTGCGGCATACGCATCGATGGAACCGTTCGTCGTCGGCACGATGGCCATGTTGGAAGTAATCGCAGCGTCAGCCGCATTCAGCGTAGAAACGACTGGCCGGGAGACGCCGTCCGGGTATAACGTCAGATATCCCAGCTGCCCGCTCGGCACCACCGTTGCATTGAACACGAATGCCTGCGCGTTGACCGAAGGCGAACATGCGCTGCCGACCACGTTCACGGTCAGTTCGCCGGTAAACGGCTGCCCATTGCCCACGTGGCGCGTGTCAATCACCCGGCAAGGTGTCACCGGATACAGCGACAGCCCTCCAGATCCAGGTGTCGCGAAGTATCCGTTGATGTCAACCGCCAAGTCGGTGCTGCGGGACGCATACACCGCGATGCCGCCGTTTGTGCCTGCGGGAACAATCGCGGCATTAGCCACGAGCGTCGCGGTGGGATTATTTAGGGTTGAAATAGTGGGGAGAGTTCCGCCCTGAGGCCAGACCGTGAGGTAGTCCAGCGGCTGATGCTCCGGATTCGGAATCACGGTGAAGTTGAAGGAATAGGCTTCGGGCTGAAGTGGAAGGCCGACCAGGCACGGACTTTCCAGCACGGGGAAGTCGCGCTCCGCGCCGCCGGCCAGCAACGGGCCGCCAAGATGTCCGACAGGAATGCGCGTGTCGATCACGCGACAAGGCGGCAGGGGATAGAACTCAAAGGTTTGCGCTGAAGGTGAAGCGAAATAGCCATTGATGTCGAGCAGCACGTCAGTCGTGTTCGTCACGTAGACGCTCACTGCCCCGCTAATGCCCGCTGGGACAATGGCAGCATCGGCTTTTATGCGCCCGTCCAGCGAGTTCATGGTAGACACGACGGGCTGGCCTTGTCCCGTGGGCCAGATCGTCAGATAACCGAGTGGTCCGTGCGGTACTACGGTGACATTCAGGGAATAGGCAGCGGCGTCGGCAGGAATGCCGGCGCAGGGTCCCTGCGGGATGGTGAAGCTGCGCGCTGTGTCACCCGTGATCGCCGGCCCGCCGAACGGGCCCGGAGGCTTGCGCGTGTCCACCACGCGGCACGGCGTGACCGAAATAAATTGCTCCGGGTTGGGAGGAATTCCGGGATTGAACGCGTAGATCGTACCGTCGTCGTGGGATCCGCCGGATGAAGTTGTCCCGTACAGGTTGCCATCGCTGGCTTGTATCATTCCGGCGTACGGCAGTTGTCCATCGTCAAAATTGAAGCCGTGCACGGTGGTGAACCTTCCATCCAGGCCGATCCGAAAGATCGTGCCACATCCATTGCTGCACCGGTTTCCTCCTCCCGCTCCGCCTAGCCAGGTTGTTCCATAAAGGTTGCCATCGGTCGCTTGCACCAGTGAGTCGTAATAGGGATGACTGCCGTCAGTGCAGTTGTCTTGCGTGCAAAAGCTGTAGAGACTGGTGAAAACGCCGCTAGGGGTGATTTTAAACA
>JBARFX010000099.1:0-1813 GCA_049797655.1 Candidatus Acidiferrales bacterium
TCATAATCAGCAAGCCTCCGTGAATGGTGATGAAAAAGAGCATCGGCAGAACGCTTGCTCATATAGACGTCACTGCCAACACTTCAGTTCGCATTCACGAAGAGTTTTTCAACAGCCACAGGATTTACCAACAGCTATCCGGCTCGGCCCAGTCCAGCGCCAATGACGGTTCGCATTTGAAATGGGCTTTAGCCCGGGCCTGCCGCCCCGAGCCCGGCGGCACGATCTTTCCACAGCCCTCTGTCAGTCCGATTTTCCCCGGCTCGCTGGTGGCACAATTCCATTCATCCGCAAATATTCCACCATCTGCCCGTAATGATCATATGCATGCGCGACGCCGAATGTGGCCAGGTATAGGCGGGAGGATTTGCTTGTTCCCGGAGTTTGCAACATGTTCCCGGCGGTCAACGTGGCCGCAGCCCGGTGCCCCAGAGCAAAAGACTCATTCAGGAACTTCATGACGTCAGCTTTGGTCTTTATGCCCTCAGGACCGTTGCCGTCCTTGAGTCCTTCGGGCAGCTTGTCGCCGGTGATCGGCGACCAGATGAAATAGTTGGAAGCGGCGATATGTTTCACCTGCACGGCAAAGGTGCGCACACCTTTGTAGTCCGCTCCCGGAATATTCAAGCTCCCGGGGGAGAAGTTGAATTTATCTTCCGGCATGGCTTCCGCGGCCTCCACGATCAGTTTCTCGACGGTGCTGATCTGCCGGTCCACGGTGGAAGCGACGGTTGGCGGAGGCTGCTGCGGCTGCTGAGACTGTTGCACCTGAGGTGCGCGCGCGATTGCACTCTTTGCCTCATACCCCAGAACAGCCGCGCTAAAGATGAGTACTGCCAAGCACAAAGAGATTCGCATTGGTTTCATTAGACCTCTTCTCCGCGTCACCGTCGCGAGTCCGGCGGTACTAGGTTGTTCGCGCGATAATAGACCACAAGCTGGCCATAGTGCTCACCGCTGTGCTCGATGGCAAAGGTCCAAATGGAGGAGTTGTGGGCCAACCGGTTCCCGAAAAATTTTGATGTATTGTCCAGCCCCGCATCGCCCTGCTGTTGAATCACTTGCGCTCCGTCCACGACGGCCTCCTGCACGAACTTCACCACGTCGGCCTTGGTCTTGAAAGCCTCCCGCGAAGGATTGTCGCCCTCGCCGAAGTCAGGCCCGATGTTTGATCCGGAAATCCTGCGTATCAGAACGAAATCCAGTGCGGCGGCGTGGAGAAGATTCTGAGCGAAGGTGCGCTGGTCTTTCTGCACCTTGAAGTCGTATTTGTCCTCGGGAAAATCCTTCGCCATCGCAACGAGTTTGTTCCCAATGTCGTTCCACCGGTCCAACATCTCATCGGATCGAGCGCGCGCCGGACTCGGAGCTTGATTCTGCGTTCGGGCCTGACTGTGAACACTCGTTCCGATGGCAGCAAACAGAGTGACCGCAACTAGCGCAAGCGAAGACCGTTTCATTGTAGATTGCTCCTTGTCTTGATTCGCTTTCAGAAATTCCGTCGGGGGTTAGACGTAGCGCTACTCTCGAAGTTTGAGCAAATTTCGGATCAAAAGTCGAAAAACTTGCATGCGTAGTGAAAAGATTGATCCAACCCTTGGATGTCACCCGAGTGACGAGCCACACGGAAGTAATCCGCCAATTTCTAAGCAAGGCGCACTTTCCAGATAACTGTCGAGAACAGAGGTGGCTGTTGAAAAACTCGCCCACTGGCGGGAGTTCTCAGGTGGAGTGATTTTCCTGTGGTGTTTCGTACTTTCTTTTTTTATCTCAGATCGGCACCGTGGCTGATTCTAGAGATCTCGATCTTAGG